>DATBSD010000018.1:0-23473 GCA_036559965.1 Candidatus Limnocylindrales bacterium | reverse complement strand
TGCTCGTCAGCCAGATCGCGGGCCTGGCGCACGGCTGGCAGCGAGAGCTGCCGTTGGCGACGCTTGGCGCGCTCGGGCTGGTCGGCGTGGCGTTGACGGTGGGCAGCGCCGCGGCGGCGATGCTCACGGTCGCCGCCGCGGGCACCTTCGTGGTCATCGCCTCGCTCGAACGAGCCATCTCGATGCCCGCCGTGCGCGCCGTCGCCTATGGCCTGCGGCTGGCGGCCATCGCCGGCTTCATGGGCCTCGTGGCCATCGCCCTGACCGGCGACGACCCGATCTTCGTCGCCCCCGGCGTGCTCGCCGGGGCGACGCTGCTGATGGCCGCGGCGGTCGCCATCCGCATCGGCGCCGTGCCCTTCCATGCGCCCGTCGCGCGGCTCATCGAGCGAGCCCGCACGGCGGCCCTGCCGCTCATCTCGGTGTGGGTCCCGACGGCCTTCATCATCGTGGCCCTCGGCTGGACCGCGACGCTCGTCGAGCTCGGTGCGACGACGCCCGTCAGTGTCGTCGTCGTGGCCGTCGGCGTGCTGACCATCGTGTTGGCGAGCCTCGTCGTGCTGCTCGACGATGACCTCGTGCGCCTGCTCGGCTACGGCGTCATCGCCGACGGCGGCTTCGTGCTCCTGGCGCTCGGAGGCACGCGGCGCGAGTCGATCGCCGCCGGCCTGGCGTGGCTGGTCTGCTTCGCCCTGGCCCGGACGATCATGGCATGCGTCTTCCTCGCCTTCCAGGGCGCCTACGACGCGCGACGGACACGTGAGCTCGACGGCTGGCTGCGACGGACGCCGTTGCTCGGGATCGCGCTCGCCGGCTCGCTCGTGATCGGCTACGGCGTGCCCGGGCTGCTGCCCTGGGAGGCCCGGCTGTCGCTCGCGCAGGGTGCCCTCGGCGAGACACTCGGCAGCGCGCTCATCCTCGTGGCCCTGCTCCCGCTGCTCGCCGTGGCCGGGCTGATGTGGGCGGGCGTGCGCAGCGTCGGACCGGCCGTCGCCGCTGGTCGCAGCGAGCGATTCGTCGCGCCCTCGAGAGCGCTCACGGCGACCGACGGGTCGGTCGCCGTCCCGGAGGCCGACGCGGCCGCCACCGGCGCCTCGGGGGCCGAGGCGCTTGCGTCGGAGGCACCGGCGGCGGAGGCACGTGCGCCGGAGGCGCCACCGCCCGACACGCCACCGCCGGAGGCGCCACCGCCCGAGGCAGCCGAAGTCACGGACGAGGCGCCCGCGACACCCGTCGCGGCTGCCTCGTCGCCCGAGCCGCCCGCGGCCGACATGCCTCCGACGCCGACGGCGGTCGAGGATGTCCCGACGCTCGGGCTGCTGCCCGGAGACGCCACCGACGCGCCGAGCACGACGACCCCGGCACCGGCGAAGGAGTCGGCCCTCAGCCGCAAGGGTCGGGCGACCCGGGCGGCGCGCGCCAAGCGCCAGCCATCGTCGAGCATGCCCATCCCTGCCGACGGCGAACGTGTCGATGCCCCGGTGCCGGACACCGCGGCGACGACCACGGCCGCCGAGCCGACCAGCGAACCGCCGGCACCGACCGACGACGCGGACGCCGAGCCATCGGCGGTGGACACGCCGCCCGCGTCGGCTCCCTCACGCACCACTCTGGCTCGCCGGCGTGCGCGGGCGACGCAGGCGTCCGTGGCCGGCCGTGCCTGGGCAGCGATGGCCGGCGTGCGCCGCACAGCGCGCTCGTCGGCGATAGCATCAGGTCCCTTGCGTGCCGCCCTGCGCGACCTGCCGGCCTTCTGGGCCCACGATCGGACGCTCATCGCGTCGGTCGCGACCGTCGCGTTGGCACTCGTCGGGCTTGCCTTCGCCGCCGACGCGGTCGGCCTCGCCGACGCGGCCGGCTTCGGGATCGTGGCCAGCCCATCGCCCTGACCGATCCCGACGTGCGTCGGCGCGCTCAGTCGGGCGGCGCGAGCACCCAGCGGTCGACGTCGCGGTCGTAGCTCATGAGCTCGTCGTCCCGGAACCAGAGGGCGATCTCGCTGGCCGCGCTCTCCGGACCGTCGGACGCGTGGACCAGGTTCTGCGCCGTCTCCAGCGCGAAGTCGCCACGCACGGTCCCGGGCGCGGCCTCATGGGGCTTGGTGGCGCCGTTGATCGTGCGCACGACGGCGATGGCGTTCGGGCCCTCGACGACAGCCGCCACGAGCGGCGACGAGGTGATGAAGTCGACCAGACCGGCGAAGAACGGACGCTCACGGTGGACGGCGTAGTGCGCCTCGGCGAGGGCACGATCGACCTGCAGGAGCTTGAGGCCCACGAGCTTCAGGCCGCGATCCTCATAGCGCTGCAGGACACGGCCGACGAGCAAGCGCTGGACGCCGTCGGGCTTGACGAGGATGAGGGTTCGTTCGGTCACGTTGCTCCTTCTCTGTCGGCCGGGCCCTCGACCGCCTGGCGCGCACGCTGGTAGGCGGCGGACGCTTCGATCTCGCGCCCCATGGCCCGGAACGCGTCGCCGCGCACGAGCTGGAGCGCGGCCGCGCCGGGACCGATACGATCGCCCATCGCGATGGCTCGGTCGGCGAGGGACAGGACGAGCGGCGCGAGGGCCGCCTCGTCACGCAGGATGATGCCCAGTCGCACGGCCACGCCGCGGCGATCGCCGGCGGCGATGGCGGCCTCGACGACCTGGACCTGGTCACGCGCCGTCGCCCGTGGCGTGATGCCGGCGGCGGCCCCGGCCGCGCCGGCCGCGACCGCCTCGCCGACCTCGACGTCTGTCGCCGGCCAGGCCGCGCTGCGTGGCTGCCCGGCGAAGAGCGGCTCGAGCGGATCGGCGGCGTCGACGGGCAGCATGCCCAGCAGCCGGTTGGCGAAGCCGCGCGCTTCGTTCGTGCGGCCGCGCGCGGCCAACGCCTCGGCGGCGACGATGAGGGCGACCGGCTCGGAGCCACCGGCGTCGAGGTGGGCGACGGCTGCGTCGCCGGCACCCGGCAGGTCCCCGCTCCGCCAGCGCGCCTCGGCCAGGTCGGCCAGGGCCGGCGTGTCGAGCGTCCCGTCGGCGGCCATCGTCTCCAGCTCGGCGCGCGCCATCGAGAGCAGGCCGGTGCGCAGGTGGAGCCTGGCCAGGCGGGCCTCCGCCGGGCGATCGGCGACATCGGAGCGTGGTCCGTTCGCGTCGGTCATCGTCACGGCAGGTGAAGGGCCCGATCGAGGCTCGTGCCGTGGCGCGGCGGTGTGACCACCGCAAGCGTCAGACCCTCGTCCACGAACAGGCGTCCGGCGAGCTCCTGGATCTGCTCGGCGGTCACGGCATCCAGGTTCGCGATCGCTTCGTCGAGCGTCAGGACACGATCGTGAAGCGCCTCCTGGACGCCGATCCAGGACGCCAGGTGGCGGCTCTCCTCGAGCCGCAGCTCCAGCCGGCCGCGCACGTAGTTGCGCGTCTTTTCGAGCTCGGCGCTGGGCACGGCCTCGTCGCGCAGGCGGGCCAGCTCGATGAGGATGGCCTCGAGTGCCTCGCCCGCGTCGTCGGGGTCGACGCCGGCATAGACCTGCAGGCTGCCGCAGTCGGCGTAATCGGTCGTGAAGGCGTGTACGTCGTAGGCCAGGCTGGCGTCCTCGCGCACGCTCAGGAAGAGCCGGCTTGACGATCCGTCGCCAAGGACGGAGCTGAGCAGCTCGAGCGTCCAGGTGTCTGGATGGTCGCGCGGCAAGGCCGGCAATCCGAGGCAGAGATGCGCCTGCGAGCCGGGCCGTTCGACGACCTTGAAGCGCTCGCCGGCGGGCAGCGGTGTCGGCGCGGCCGGCCACGCGAGCGACACGCCATTGCCGCGCCCGAAGGCGTCGCCCACGAGGTCGACCGCCTCGTCGTGGCCGAGGTCGCCTGCCAGCGCCACGACGATGTTGGCCGGCCGATAGGCGTCGCTCCAGAAGCTCCGGATGGCGTCGGCCGGCAGCCCGCGCACGGTCACTTCGTCGCCGGCGATCTCCCAGCCCAGCGGCGTGTCGCCGAAGAGCGCCTCGTCGAAGACGTTGAAGACGAGCTGCCCGGCATCGTCGCGATAGGAACGGATCTCCTCGACGATGACCTCACGCTCGCGGTCGATCTCGTCGTCGGTCAGGAGCGGGCGGACGATGAGCTCGGCGAGCACGTCGACGGCTCGCGCCGCCTCGCGCACCGGCAGCCGGCACCAGTAGACGGTCGACTCCCGGTCGGTCGCCGCGTTGCTCGTGCCCCCGACGCCCTCGATGGCCTCGGACACGAGTCGCGTGGTGGGATAGGCCTGCGTGCCCTTGAAGGTGATGTGCTCCATGAAGTGGGCGATGCCCGCCAGCTCGCGCGTCTCGCCTCGGGAGCCGGCCAGGACGTAGGCCGCCACGGACAGGGATCGGGCGCCCGGCAGACGGGCGCTGATCACCCGCGGCCCGTCGGGCAGGACGGTGCGCTCGAACATCGCGCGGATGGTACCGGAATCAGGCTGCGACTCCGCACGCATGTGCGGATGCGCGACGGATGACAGCCGTCGACGGCGGCCGCCGAGGGAGACCGCCGACGCGAAGCGGCCTGCCATGGCGGCCGCCAAACAGGTAGACTCTGCCGCGTCGAATGGGCCGGGAGCCGTTCGGATGGCGCCTGCGCTGGATGGGGCCTGCGTGAGTGCTCGCGAGCCTCGGACACGTCAGCGCCACCAGGCGCGCTCGACCTCGACCGTGGATCGCGCCACCGATGCCTGACATGGTCTTGGAGGAGGATCCGCCGATGGCGTCCCGTCGAATCCAGCTTGCGGCGCTCGTGGGCGTTGCCGCCCTCATCATGAGCGCCTGTTCCCCCGGTGCCTCGCCGTCGGCGAGCGGCGAGGCCGGAGCGACCGAGTGCGCCGGCACTGGCACGTCCGGTGCCGCGGCTGCGACCCCGGGGGCCGCCCTCCAGATCCCCGACGTCGAGGAAGGCAAGTTCAATGTCGCCATGGTCCTCATCGGTCCCCACGACGATGGCGGCTGGAGCCAGGCCCACTACGAGGGGCTGCAGTACCTCTGCCAGAACATGCCCGACACCCACGTCTCGTACGTCGAGCTGGTGCCGGAGGGGGCCGCTTCCGAACAGGTCTTCCGGAGCCTCGCCCGCAAGGGCTTTGACTTCGTCATCGGCACCAGCTTCGGCTACATGGATCCCATGGCCACGGTCGCCGAGGAGTTTCCGGACCAGACCTTCCTGCACCTGACCGGCTACAAGTCGAACGGCAAGAACTTCGGCAACTTCTTCGGCGCCATGGAGGACTTCAAGTACCTCGCCGGCATGCTCGCCGGCTCACGCGCCAAGGCCGACGGCAACACGAAGATCGGCTACATGGCGACCTTCCCCATCCCCGAGGAGGTCCGCCTCGGCAACTCGATCATGCTTGGCGCCAAGCAGACCTGCCCCGAGTGCACGATGGACATCCGCTGGATCGGCACCTGGCACGACCCGATCAAGGAGAAGGAGGCCGCCGCCTCACTCTTCGACGCCGGTGCCCAGGTCGTCTTCACTGGCGCCGACACGCCCGCCGTGGCCGACGTCGCGGCCGAGAAGAACAAGTGGGGCGTGACCTACGACCACCCCGGCTCGTGCAAGATCGACGCCTGCCTGACGGCGCCCTATTGGATCTGGGGCCCCGAGTACCAGCGCATCGCCGAGCAGGTCCGTGACGGCACCTACGAGGCCGGCTACGAGTACTTCGACGCCGATTCGGGCGCCATGGGCCTGTTCGGCTTCATGGACGGCGAGCCGCAGCAGCTCGGCGTCACCGACCTGCCGGCCGAGGACGTCCAACTGGTCAAGGACACGCTGGCCAAGATGCTGGCCGGCGAGTTCGACCGCTTCGATGTCTTCGCCGGCCCCATCACCGACAACACCGGCAAGGAGATCCTGGCCGCCGGCGAGAAGCTCGAGCAGGCCGACCTCGATCAGTTCCCGAACCCCGCCGGTGACAACTGCAAAACGTGCATGAACTGGCTCGTCGAGGGCATCAACGGGACCATCCCGGCCTCGCAGTAGCGGAACTCGACCCGGGTCGACGGCATGACCACCGGGCTCGCGCGGCTGACGGCTGACGAGCCCGGTCCCCGGCCGCCGTGACGATCACCGCTGCCGAGCCGGTGCCCGCGCCCGCCGTCGTCCCGGCGGTCGAGTTGCGCGGCATCGTCAAGCGCTTCCCGGGCATCGTCGCCAACGACGGGGTCGACTTCGACCTGCGTGTCGGCGAGGTCCACGCCCTGCTCGGCGAGAACGGCGCCGGCAAGTCGACGCTCATGAACATCCTGGCCGGCCTCTATCGCCCGGACGAGGGCGAGATCCGCATCGGCGGCGTCGCCCAGCAGCTCGACTCGCCGCGCGACGCCATCGCGGCCGGCCTGGGCATGGTCCATCAGCACTTCACCCTGGTGCCGTCGCAGACGGTCACCGAGAACGTCATCCTGGGGCTCGACCGACCGCGCTTCCGGCTCCGCCTCGACCGCTACGACGACGAGGTCGCGCGGCTGGCGGCGACGTTCGGCATGCGCATCGACCCGAAGGCGCGCATCTGGCAGCTCTCGGTCGGCGAGCAGCAGCGCGTCGAGATCATCAAGGTCCTCTACCGCGGCGCGCGGGTCCTGATCATGGACGAGCCGACGGCCGTGCTCGCCCCACAGGAGATCGACGAGCTGTTCCGCACGCTGCGGACGATGACGGCGGCGGGACGCTCGATCGTCTTCATCAGCCACAAGCTGGCCGAGGTCCTCGCCATCGCCGACCGGGTGACGGTCATGCGCCGCGGCAAGGTCACGGCCGCCGGCATCCCGGCGGCCGGGGCGACGAAGGCCGACCTGGCCCGCCTCATGGTCGGTCGGGAAGTCCTCGAGATCATCGAGCGGACGCCGTTCATGCCGGGTGGCGTGGTGCTCTCGGTGCGCGAGCTGGCCGCCCAGAACGACAAGGCACTGCCCGCCCTGCGCGGCGTCTCGTTCGACGTCCGCGCCGGCGAGATCCTGGGCATCGCCGGCGTCGCCGGCAACGGCCAGAGCGAGCTCGCTCAGGTCATCACCGGGCTGCGACCATTCAGCGGCCGCATCGAGATCGACGGCCAGGCCTACACGGGGCACTCGGCGCGCGACGCCATCCGCGGTGGCGTCGCGCACGTGCCCGAGGACCGGACCGGGGTGGGCAGTGCGCCCAACCTCTCGGTCGTCGACAACCTGATGATGAAGAGCTACCGCGAGCCACCCATCGCGCGTGGTTGGGTCATCGACGTGGCGGCGGCCCGCACGTCGGCCGAGCGCCTCAAGGACGACTACAGCATCGCGGCGCCGTCGATCGACACCCACGCCCGACTGCTCTCGGGCGGCAACCTCCAGCGCCTCATCCTGGCCCGCGAGATCGAGTCGAAACCGAAGTTGATGGTCGCCGTTCAGCCCACCCGTGGCCTCGACGTGGGCGCCATCGAGACCGTCCATCGCCTGCTCATGGCACGACGGGCGGCGGGCGCCGCGATCGTCCTCCTCTCAGAGGAGCTCGACGAGCTGCTGGCGCTCTCCGATCGCATCGCGGTCATCTACGAAGGGCTGATCCTGGGCACGTTCGACGCGGCCGACGCCGACATCCACGATATCGGGCTGCTCATGACCGGCGGCACGGGCGGACTGCCACTCGAGCCCGTGCCCGACCCGGGCACGGCCCTGAGCCCCGACCCGTGACCGCGGCTCCCCTGCCCCGCCGATCGCGCAGCCTCAGTCCGTTCGAGCTCCGGCTCGAGCGCCGGCTCGATGTGCCGCGCTGGCTGCCGCTGGCCTCGACCATCGGCGCCGTCATCGTCGCCCTCGTCATCGGCGGCGTCATCATCGCCGTCGTCGGCGGCGATCCCATCCGTTCCTACAGCCACATCCTCGAGGCGGCGTTCGGCAGCATCGGCGTCCTCTCGGACACGCTCGTGGTCGCGACGCCGCTCATCTTCACCGGCCTGGCCTGCGCGCTGGCGTTCCGGATGCGGCTCTGGAACATCGGCGCCGAAGGTCAGTTGCTGATGGGTGCCTGGGGCGCCAGCGCGGTCGTCCTGCTGCCTCTCCTGCCCGAGGACGCGCCGGCCATCCTGTTCCTGCCGGCCATGATCGTGGCCGGCATGGCGGCCGGCGCCATGTGGGGCTTCATCCCCGGCATCCTCAAGGCGCGGCTCGGGGTCAACGAGATCATCGTCACGCTGATGCTCAACTACATCGCCCTGCTGTGGATCGAGTTCTGGGTCTTCGGCGCCTGGAGCGAGTCGGGCTTCCAGCTCACGCGGCAGTTCCCCGAGGCCGCCTGGTTCCCGCGACTGACTGACTTCGTGGACCAGTTCAAGGGCTTCGCCGGACTGACCATCCACCTCGGCATCGTGCTCGCGCTGGTGGCCGCCGCCTTCGTCTGGTTCATCCTCAAGCGCAGCCGCTGGGGCTACGAGATCCGGCTCATCGGCGACTCGCCGTCGGCGGCGCGCTATGCGGGCATCGACATCGCCCGCAACACGGTCCTCGTATTCATGCTCTCGGGCGCCCTGGCCGGGCTGGCCGGCGTGAGCGAGGTCGCCGGCGTCGTGCATCGGCTGCAGCAGAACTTCTCGCCGGGCTATGGCTTCACGGCCATCATCGTGGCCTACATCGCCAAGTTCAACCCGATCGGCGTAGTCGTGGCGGCGATCCTGTTCGCGGCCCTCATCCTGGCGGGTCGAGAGATCCAGCCGGCCGGCGTGCCGGGCATGATCCAGGGCGTCATCCTCTTCTGCCTCATCGGCAGCGACGTCCTGCTGCGCTATCGCGTGCGCTTCGTGCGCCGGGTCCGGGGCGGTCCCGCCGTGGCCGGCAGCGCGACGGCCGAGGCCTGACGCGTGGACCCCATCATCATCCTCTCGGCGGGCGTGGCGGCGGGCACGATCTACCTCTTCGCGGCCATCGGCGAGGTCTTCGCCGAGCGCGCGGGCATCCTCAACCTGGGTGTCGAAGGCATGATGCTCATCGGCGCCGTGGCCGGGTTCGCGACGGTCGTCTCGACCGGCAACCCCTGGCTCGGGCTGGCTGTGGCGATGCTCGCGGGCGGGTTGCTGAGCCTGCTCCACGCGGTCATGACCATCCACTTCCAGGCCGACCAGGTCGTCAGCGGGCTGGCGCTCACGCTCGTCGGTGTCGGCCTCGCGCGGGTCCTCGGCGAGGGTCTCTCGAAGGCCGGCGGCACGTCCCTGCTGCCGACGATCACGCTGCCCGGGCTGTCGCAGGTCCCGGTCGTCGGGCCCGTCTTCTTCACCGACCAGAGCATCCTCGCCTACGTCGGCTATGTCCTCGTGCCGGTCGCCTGGCTGTGGATCCACCGCACGCGGCCAGGACTCGACCTGCGCGCCATCGGCGAGTACCCGACTGCCGCCGACGCGATGGGCGTCAACGTCTATCGCCTGCGCTATCTGTACGTCTTCCTGGGCGGCATCCTGGCCGGCCTTGCGGGCGCGACCATCACGCTCGCCATCCAGCCCGGCTGGTTCGGCGACCTGACCGTCGGCGGTCGTGGCTGGATCGCCGTCGGGCTGGTCATCTTCGCGCGCTGGGATCCCATCCGCGTGGCCATCGGGGCGTACCTCTTCGCGGCCATCACCCGCTTCCTGCTCGACGTTCAGGGCCCACGGGACTTCCTGGGCATCCCCAACCCGTTCTTCTTCAACCAGAACCTGACCTACCTGCTGGGCATGCTCCCGTACGTGCTCGTCATCCTCGCCGTCATCGCCGGCTCGCGGGAGGCGACGCGCAAACGCATCGGTGCGCCGGCCGCGCTGGGCGTGCCGTACATCAGGGGCGAACGCGGCGTCTGACTCGTCGCTGTCGCGGTGGACGTCCGCGCGACGAGGGTCGGTTCAGCTGGCCGTCGGCTCCTCGGGCGCGTCGCTGCCGCTCGACTCGATCATCTGGTCGAGGCCACCGAGCTCCATCTGTACGTAGTCGGCATCCGGCGCGAAACGGAGGACCTGCTGGACAGGGCCATCGCCGTCCACCGGCGGGTGGGTCGGGGCGAACTCCATGACGATGCGCTCGTCGCCTTGCACGAGGGTGTAGACGAGGAGCTGGTCGGGGCGTGTCTCGAACTCGAGGTGCTCGAACGAGTCGACGTTGAGGCAGATCGAGAGCGGTGTGAAGAAGCTCGACGTGCCCGGCTCGTCGACGACGATGCGCTCGACCCATCCGGTCCCGTGACCGGTCAGGCCGCCGGCGCGGTAGTAGCGGTAGGCGACGGTCTGCTTGAGCAGCGGGCGCAGCAGATTGTGGATATCCGACCGGCTCGAGACGAGGCCATGGTTGACGAAGAACTTGGCCGCCGACTCGATGGTCATGGACCCTCCTCCACTCCCGACACCGCCTGTCGGAGCCTGCCTCGGACCCGGCCATCGTAGCCGCGTCCCGGCTCCGCCGCAATCGGCCTCAGGCGGGCGCCGCGTATCATCGGGCGCATGGTACTGGCGCTCGACGTCGGCAACTCACGGCTCACGGCCGCCTGGGCGGACGCGACCGGCTCGGGGGAGCCGACGGTCCGCTCGCAGGAGACGCAAACGCGAGACATCTCGGCCGACCAGCTCGACACGCTGCTGCGTGAGATGCTCGATCTCGGCGCGGACCCGCTGGAGCGCCGGGTCGGGGCGATGGTCGTGGCCAGCGTCGTCCCCGCCTGGTCGGCCGCCATCCGCGAGTTGGCAGCGCGCCATGGCCTTGCGTGCCTCGAGGCGTCCGCCGAGACCGTCCCCATCCCGGTCCGCGTCGACCGAGCGACCGAGGCGGGCGCCGACCGCCTCGTCAATGCCTTCGCCGCCGGGCGCTTCTACGGCACGCCCGCCATCGTCGTCGACTTCGGGACCGCCACGACGCTCGATGTCGTGGCCGCCGACGGGGCCTACATCGGCGGCGCCATCGCGGCGGGACTGGAGCCCGGCCTCGACGCCCTGGCAGCCCGGACGGCGCGGCTGCCACGCATCGAGCTCGCCGCGCCGGACCGAGTCATCGGGACGGACACCGTCTCGGCGATGCGCAGCGGCGCCGTCATCGGGCACATCGGCCTGGCCAACGAGCTCATCCGCCGCACGCGTGCGGAGCTGGCGGCCCAGAGCCCGGCCGGCGCGCGCATCCAGGTCATCGCCACGGGCGGCCTGTCGAACGAACCCTGGGTCGAGGAGATCGAGGGCATCGATGTGATCGCCCCGACGTTGACCATCCGCGGCCTGCTGCTGCTGTGGCAGACGATGGGCGACGGCGGGACCGAGCCGGCCGAAGACGCGTCGCCGGTGGCGAAGGTGCGAGCGTGAGCACGACGCCTCCGGGTCGGAGTCCTGGAACCGCGGCCGCGGCGGGCCCGAGGCCCCTCGAGGGCCGCCTCATCGTGCTCGGTGTGACCGGCTCGATCGCGGCCTACAAGGCGGCCGAGCTCGCCCGCGCCCTCATCGCCGTCGGGGCCGAGGTCCAGCCGGCGATGACCCTCAGCGCATCGCGCTTCCTGGGTCCCCTGACGCTCGAGACCCTGACCCGTCATCGGGTCCAGCTCGACCCGCTGGAGCTGCTCGAGGACGAGCGCATCGGCCACATCGTGGCCGCAGACACGGCTGACCTCATCGTGGTGGCGCCGGCGACGGCGCGCTGGCTGGCGGCCATGGCGACCGGGCTGGCCGACGATGTCGTGACGGCCATCTGCCTGGCGAGCGCGGCGCCGGTCGTGGTCGCACCGGCCATGGACGGCGAGATGTGGTCGCATCCGGCAACCCGTGCCAACGTCGAGCGGCTGCGCGGCTTCGGCTACGCGATCGTCGAGCCCGAGCAAGGCGCCCTGGCGTCGGGTGCCGAGGGTCGGGGACGGCTGGCGGAGACCGCCCGGATCGTCGAAGCCGCGGTGAGCGCCGTGACCGGGCAGCCTATCCGGGCATCGGACCCGACGCAGCGTCCGCCGCTGTCGGCCGGCACGCGGGGCATGGACCTCGACGGCCGCCGCATCATCGTCAGCGCCGGCGGCACGAGCGAGCCCATCGACCCGGTCCGCTTCATCGGCAACCGCTCGTCCGGTCGGATGGGCGTCGCCATCGCACAGGCGGCGCTCGATCGCGGCGCCCGGGTGACGCTCGTCGCGGGCACCGTCAGCGTGCCGCTGCCCGAGGATCGTGCCACCGTCCTGCGCGTCGGGTCGACCGCCGAGATGCGGCGCGCGGTGCTGGGTGCCCTGCCCACCACGGATGCGCTGATCATGGCCGCCGCCGTGGCCGACTTCCGACCGACCGACCCATCGGCGGTCAAGCTGGTGCGCAGCGACGGCCTGACGCTGGCCCTCGAGCCGACCGAAGACATCCTGGCCGAAGCGGCCGCCGAGGCCCATTCCGGCAGGCTCCAGCCTCGCCCGGTGCTGGTCGGCTTCGCGGCCGAGACCGGCGCCCTCGATCGTGCCGCCGAGAAGGCCGCTCGCAAGCGCGTCGACCTGCTCGTCGCCAACGACGTCAGCGAGCCGGGCTCCGGCTTCGAGGTCGAGACGAACCACGTGACCCTCATCGCCCCCGGCGTCGAGCCTGAGGCGTGGCCGCTGCTCGAGAAGCGCGAGGTCGCCGATCGGCTGCTCGACCGGGTCGTGGCGCTGCTGGACGCCCGCGACGCATCGGCGCAGACTGGCGACGTGAAGAGCGCCCCGGCCGCCCAGGCCACGACCGCCGGCACGACCCCATGAGCGCCCCCGCGGACGGCCCACGTCGCCTGACCGTCAGTGACATCGCCGCCCTGGCAGCGGACGGGCAGCGTATCCCGATGCTCACGGCCTACGACTTCCCGACGGCCCAGATCGTCGACCAGGCCGGCATCCCGCTCATCCTGGTCGGCGATTCGCTCGGCCAGGTCATGCTCGGCTACGAGACGACCGTGCGTGTCTCGATGGCCGAGATGCTCCACCACACCCGAGCCGTCGTGCGCGGCTCACGACGGGCGCTGGTCATCGGCGACATGCCATTCCTGACATATGGCGTCTCCATCGAGGAGACGCTCGCCCATGCCGGCGCCTTTCTCCAGGATGGTGGCGCCCAGGCGGTCAAGGTCGAGGGCGGCGCGCGATCGGCCAAGACGATCGAGGCGCTGACCAAGGCTGGCATCCCCGTCCAGGGCCACATCGGCTGGACGCCGCAATCGGTCAACCAGGCCGGCAAGGTCAAGGTCCAGGGCAGGACCCGCGAAGCCGCACGCGCCCTGCTCGCCGACGCGCTGGCCGTCCAGGAGGCGGGCGCCTTCTCGATCGTGCTCGAGCTCGTGCCCGAGCAGCTCGCCGCGGCGATCACAGAGCGCCTGCGCATCCCGACCATCGGCATCGGTGCCGGGGCGGGCTGCAGCGGACAGGTCCAGGTCATCACCGATCTGCTTGGCCTGGGGGACTTCGTGCCTCGGCACGCGCGACCGTACGCAAACCTGCGCCAGACCATCGATGAGGCCGTCCGCGGCTGGGCCGCCGATGTCGCCGCGGGCACGTTCCCGGGCGAGGCCGAGACGGCGCGCATGGACGATGCCGTGCTCGCCGAGGCGCTCGGCCAGGGCGCTCTCGACCGCCCGGGGACGCGCTCGGGCTCCGGCGTCGGGGCCACCGGCGCGCCCGGCGGTTCGGGCAGCGGCATCCCGCTCGACCGCGACCTCTAGGAGCGTGACCCGGGTCCTCCGCACGCGCGAGGAGTTGCGCGCCGCGCTCGCCGTTGCGCCGCGGCCGGTCGGCCTGGTGCCGACCATGGGCTGGCTCCACGACGGGCACCGCGCGCTCATCCGCCGCGCTGCGGCCGACACCGCCACGACGGTCGTGACCATCTTCGTCAACCCGCGCCAGTTCAACGAGGCGGCCGACTATCAGCGCTATCCCCGCAACGAGGACCGCGACCTGGCCATCTGCGCCGGGGAAGGCGCCGACCTTGTCTGGGCACCGCCGGTCGACGAGGTCTACCCGGCGGGATTCGACACGCTCGTCACGGTCGGCGGAGTGGCGGCTCCCCTCGAGGGCGCAGCGAGGCCCGGCCATTTCGACGGCGTCGCCACGGTCGTTGCCATCCTCTTCGCACTCGTCGGTGCGGAGCACGCCTACTTCGGCCAGAAGGATGCGCAGCAGGTCATGGTCATCCGTCGGATGGCTCGCGACCTGGCCCTGCCGACCGAGGTCGTGGCCTGTCCCACGGTGCGCGAGGCCGACGGTCTGGCGCTTTCCTCGCGGAACGTCCACCTCTCGCCTGCCGAGCGGTCTGCGGCGCCGGTCATCCACCGCGCACTGCTCGCCGCTCGTCAGCGCTGGGCGTCAGGCGAGCGGTCGGCCGAGGTCCTGCGCGCGACGGTGCGGGCCGAGCTGGCGACCGAAGCGCTTGCCGACATCGAGTACGTCTCGTGCGCTGACGGACGGACGCTGGCCGAGCTCGAACGGGTCGACGGCCCAGCCCTCCTCTCGCTGGCCGTCCGCTTCGGGACGACGCGGCTCATCGACAACGAGCCGCTCGAGGACTGAGCTGGCGACGACGCTCAGCCGCGGATCGGCTCGGCGAAGCGCTCCAGCACGCGGTCGATGTCGAGGTGCTCGGCGACGAGCGCCTGGATGAGCTCGATCTTCTCGGCATCGGCGGGGTGTGTCTTGACCAGCAGGTCGTGGACCTCGGATGCGGCGGCGTAGGTGTCCTCGGTGACGAGGAAGGCGAAGATGTCCGCCCGCTGGATGGCCTCGATGACCCGCGCCGACGGCCGGTAGCCACCGGTCAGGACGAGCCCCGCGAGGGTCTGCCGGCGGGGCCGGGCGGAGACGTGCTCGGCGTCGGGTCGGCCGACGAGTGTCGCCGTGACCATCGTCTGGATGACGTCCTCGCGGTCGCCCGGCACGATCAACAGGCTGCCCGGGCCGACGCGCTCGAGGACGTGCTCGGCCTGCATGGCGCCGATCGCGACATGCTCGATGACGAGGTCGAGGTCCGGCCCGGCATGGAGGAGCTCACCGGTCATCTGCTCCTGGAGCATCGAGAGGGTCGGGTTCGACAGCAGCGGCTGGTAGGGCAGCACGCCGAGCAGCTCGATGCCGTAGCGCGCGAGGCCCTTCTCGAGCACGCGGGCAAGCGTCGGGTGCGCGGTGTGGTCGACCTTGTTCACGACGGCACCCGCGACCTCCACCCCGTGGCGCGTGAAGAGCGCGTGGTTGAGCACGATCTCGTCGATCGGGCGACCGACGCCTGCCTCCGAGACGATGACCGCACGAGCACCCAGCATGCGAGCCACGCCGGCATTGGAGAGGTCGATGACGGCGCCAACGCCGGCGTGCCCGGTGCCCTCGACGAGGAGCACATCACGGTCGACCGCGACCCGTTCCCAGGCGGCCCGGATGCGCGCCGGCAGGTCCTCGACGACGTCGCCATTGATGTACGACTTCGTGAAGCCGCGCGGGATGTGGACCGGGCTGATGTCGGCCAGTGAGTCGGGCAGGTCGTACGTCGTCTTCATGAGGATGGCGTCCTCGTCGGCCGGCGTGCCGTCGACCATGGCGTAGCGCTGCCCGACCGGCTTGATGAAGCCGGTCTTGAGGCCGCGCCCGAAGAGAGAGGCCAGGAGCCCGAGCGAGACCGTCGTCTTGCCGCGGTTCATGCCCGTGGCGGCGAGGTAGAGCTGACGCATCGGCGCCAGCGTACGTCAGCCGCAGCGGGCCGGATGGGCCGCCGGGCCGGTCAGCCCCGGTCGCGCGGGGTGATGCGGCGCTCGACGAGCGCCACCGCGTCCTTCAGTCGGGCGAGCGTCTCCATGTCGACCGTGTCGGCGTCGCTGTGCGGGCCGAGCCGCTCCAGCAGGTCGGTGATGAGGCCGTAGAAGACGGGCGCGTCGGCCAGGAAGAACTGCGGCTCGTTGTTGTAGCGCACGAGGGTCAGCCGACCCTGGAGCACGCGCCGGTCGTCGACGTGGGCGACCTGGGTCGCGAAGTTGTGGCCCTGGATGCCGTCCGGGTTGTTGAGGAAGTTGAGCGCGTTGTCGATGGCCAGCCCGAAGCGCGCGCGCCAGGCCACGAGGCGCTCGTGGACCTCGCTCGGGATGCGTACCTCGGCGACCTCGTCGAAGACTTCTGGAGCGACGGTCAACAGGCCCACGAGGGTCGTGCCGGCGCGCGGCCCGAGCATGACCTGGAGGCTGCGCTCGAGGGTGAAGACTTCCGAGTCGAAGCGTGGGCTGGTGATGACGTCGGTCAGCAGATCCTCGACGTTGTCGAGCATGCCGGGCTCGGCCACGGACGTCGACAGCTGGAGGATCTCCTCCTTGAACAGGAACTTCTCTTCGTGGTCGAGCATGGGAGCGGCATCGTACACCGCCGCCCTCGCGGCGGAGCCGACGCGGACTCAGGCCGAGGCGCGCGCCACGTAGGCAGCCACCTGGTCGCCGAGCGCCGCCAGCGGCAGGGCGCCCTGCCCGAGCACGGCGTCATGGAACGCGCGGATGTCGAAGCGATCGCCGAGCTCGTCGCGGGCCCAGGCACGCAGCCGCAGGATCTCGAGCTGGCCGGTCTTGTAGGCCAGCGCCTGACCCGGCCACGTGATGTAGCGGTCGACCTCGTTGACGATATTCTCCATCACGACCGGGCTGTTGTCGTGCATGAAGTCGATGGCCTGCTGGCGCGTCCAGCCGAGCGCGTGGATGCCCGTGTCGAGCACCAACCGGCAGGCGCGCCAGGCATCGAAGGCGAGCACGCCCAGGCGGTCGACATCGGAGTCATAGATGCCCATCTCGTCGGCCAGCCGCTCCGTGTACAAGCCCCAGCCTTCGTCGTACGCGGTGACGCTCATGTGCCGGCGAAAGGCCGGCAGGTCGGTCAGCTCCTGGGCGATGGCGATCTGGAGGTGATGCCCGGGGATGGCCTCGTGGTAGGCCAGTGCCTCCGACTCGTAGCGCGGCCGCCGCTCGGGCAGGTGGGTGTTGATGAAGTACTGACCCGGGCGGCTGCCGTCGGCAGCCGGCTGCCAGTAGTAGCCCAGGACGGAGTGCGCCTCCTCATGTTCCGGGATGGGCAGCACCTCGCACTCGGCCCTGGGCAGGATGCCGAACCAGGTCGGGATGGCCGCGCGGGCCTTGGCCATCGCCTGTCGGGCGTCGTCCACGATGGCCTCGCGCGTCTCGTAGTAGAGCGATCGATCGCCGTGCATCCGCTCGACGGTCGCGGCATAGCTCTCGGCGCCCCACAGACGGCGGCCGAGCTCGGCCGTCTCGACCTTGATGCGGGCGACCTCGGCGAGGCCGATGTCGTGGATCTCCTGCGGGCGGCGATCGAGGCTGGTGTGGGCCTTGATGAGCCGGCGGTACGCGGCCTCGCCACCGTCCAGGTGCATGATCCCGGGCTCGTCGTCCGACCGGGCGGCGGGCAGGATCTCGTCGGACAGGACGTCGCGGAAGCGGGCGAACGCGGGCGCCAGGCTCTCGCGCACGGCCGTCAGCAGGTCGGCCCGGAAGTCGGACAGGTCGTCGGGGTCCCAGTCGTCGTGCGCCGCGTGGAGCGGATCGACGATGGACCATGACTCGAGCGGCATGCTGGCCAGTCGATCGAGCGTGTTGATGGCCTTGACGACCGGCTGGTGGACGGCGACCCGGCCCTCCCCGAGCGAGCCACGCAGGTTGGCGATGTGGTCGTCGATGAAGCGCGCCATGTCGTGCACACGCTCGATGAAGTCGCGGCCGTGGACGAGGGTGACGATGGGCTGCAGCGGCGGCAGGCCCATGAACAGGATGTGCGGGCCCTGGATTGGGTCGACGGTCCAGGCGTCGATGCCGCTCTCGAGCATCGCCACCTCGGCGTCGATGGTCTCGAACACCAGCAGCCGGGTGAGCCGGTCGTCCTCGTCGAGTGCTTCGGGATCGATGGCCGCCGCGCGTGCCCGGAAGCCGGCAAGGTCCGCCAGGCGGGCGGCCACGCCAGCCGGGGTCTCATCGCCCAGGACGCGGTCGAAGCGACGGTCGCCGAGGGCCGTGGCGGAGTAGGGATGCGTGGCCAGGTGGGCCTGCCAGTGGTCGTCGGCCAGCTCGGCCAGGGCTGCCGCAGCAGGACCCTGGGTCGTGCCGACGACCATCTCGCTCATCGCCCGGGCGCCTAGGGGTAGAGGCCGCGCAGCGCCGTCGCCGATGCGACCCGGTCGACGGCCAGCATATAGGCGCCGACCCGATTGTTGACGTCGTGGAGCTTCGCCAGGCGGAGCACCTCGCCGAAGGCGCGGACCATGATCTCCTTGAGCTTGGCGTTCACGACCGCCTCGCTCCAGTGGTCACGGTTGAGGTCCTGGACCCACTCGAAATAGCTCACGGTGACGCCACCGGCGTTGCACAGGATGTCCGGGATGACGAACACACCACGCTCGTGGAGGATCACGTCGGCTTCAGGCGTCGTCGGGCCGTTGGCGGCCTCGGCCACCAGTCGCGCTTTGATCGCTCCCGCATTGGCGCCCGTGATCTGGTTCTCGAGCGCGGCCGGGATGAGGATGTCGCATTCCACCTCGAGCAGCTCGGCATTGCTGATGGCGGCCGCGCCCGGGAAGCCGACGACGGTGCCGTGCTCCTTCTTCCAGGCGATGACGCGCTCGATATCGAGACCGTGCGGGTCGTGGATGCCACCGCTCGAGTCCGACACGGCGGTGACCGTAGCGCCCTCGGCGCAGATGAGCTGGGCGGCGATCGAGCCCGCGTTGCCGAAGCCCTGGACGGCGACCTTCGCCTGCGCGAGGTCGATGCCGAGGTGTCGGGCCGCCTCGACGACCGTGACGATGCAGCCGCGTGCGGTGGCCTCGTTGCGGCCCTCGGAGCCGCCCAGGCTGACGGGCTTGCCGGTCACCACGCCGGGCACCGTGTACCCGACGTGCATCGAGTAGGTGTCCATGATCCAGGCCATCGTCTGGGCGTTGGTGTTGACGTCGGGCGCCGGGATGTCGCGTTCCGGGCCGATGAGCACGCTGATCTCGGTCGCGAAGCGTCGCGTCAGGCCTTCGACCTCGCGGCTCGAGAGCTTCTTGGGGTCGACGACCACGCCGCCCTTGCCGCCACCGTAGGGCAGGTCCACGACGGCGCACTTCCAGGTCATCCACATGGCCAGCGCCTTGACCTCGTCGAGGGTCACGTCCTGGTGGTAGCGCAGACCCCCCTTGGCCGGTCCGCGGCCGAGGTTGTGCTGGACGCGGTAGCCGGTGAAGACCTTGACCGAGCCGTCATCCATCTTGACCGGGAAGTGGACGGTCAGCTCACGGCGCGGCTCGCGAAGGACCTGGCGCAGGCCCGGGTCGAGATCCATCTTCTCGGCCGCCAGGTCGAACTGCTGCTGCGCCACAGCCCACGCGTTGATCGGCGCAGCGACCTTTTCGGTGGTCATGGAACCCCGTTCCTCCGTGTCGCGAACGCCGGCCCCGGGTCCAGGGTGGGGCGAGCAGGCTCGCGGGTGTCGAAACGGCGCCAGTGTACACGGCAGACCCGGCCTCTCGGGTCGTGCGCGTCGCCGCCAACGCGGGCGCGAGAGGGCGCCTCAGGCCCGGTAGATGACCACCGCTCCGTAGGCGCCCGGCCCGACATGCGGGCCGACCGAGGGCCCGATGGCGCGGACAGGGATGGAGCCCGCGGGCAGCGCGGCTCGGGTGGCGAGCTCGGTCGCGAAGGCATCGGCATCGGGTGCCCTGCCCTCAAGCACGACGGCGCGCTCGATGGGCTTGGCCGTGAGCAGCTCGACCAGGCGCTCGCGGGCCTTGCCACGCGTGCGCGGGGTGTCTGCCGTCTCGACCTCACCGTGCTCGATGGTGATGATGGGCTTGACCGAGAGCACGCCTCCGATGGCTGCCCGGGCGGCGCTGATGCGGCCGCCGCGCTTGAGGTACTCGAGCGTCTCGAGCACGACGTAGAGGCGCGAGTCGGCCTTGCGCCGCTCGACGGTCGCGGCGATCTCGTCGGCACCGGCACCGCCACCAGCCATCTCGGAGGCCATGATGGCCAGCAGCCCGAAGCCGTAGCTCGCCGTCTCCGAATCGATGATCCGGATGTCGCGCCCGGCCATCGTCTGCTCGGCGGCGATATGGGCGCTCTTGTTCGTGCCCGAGAGCTTGTCGCCCACGGTGATGCAGACGATCGACTCGGCGCCGGCATCGAAGGCCTGCTGGAACGCGGTCTGGAAGTCGCCCGGGCTACAGGCGGCGGTCTTGGGGAACGGCGCACCCGGCGCGATCATCATGTCCCAGAAGCGTTCGGTGCTCAGGTCGATGCCCGTCCGAAACTCGGTCGTCCCGAAGGTCACGAGCAGGGGCACCGTCGCGATGCCGTTCTTGGCGGCGTCCTCCGGCGACAGATCGGACGCGGAGTCGACGACGATGGCGACGCGGGGCATCGAGCACCTCCGTGAGTCGGTCGGGTGGGACGGGCGTCCCCGCGGATCGAGCCGAGTGTAGCGACGGGCTGCGGCGCCGGGAAGGGGTCGCGCTCAGACCCGCTCGACGGCCATCGCGACCGAGCCGCCACCGCCCAGGCAGAGCGTCGCGAGGCCATAGCGCCCGCCGCGCCGGCGGAGCTCGTAGAGCAGGGTCGTCATGATGCGGGCGCCGCTCGCCCCGATGGGATGGCCGAGGGCGATGGCGCCGCCGTTGACGTTGACCCGGTCCCAGTCGAAGCCGAGCTCGCGGCCGTCGGCGAGGACCTGGGCGGCGAATGCCTCGTTGATCTCGACCAGGTCGAAGTCGCCGATGACCAGGCCGGTCCGCTCGAGCAGGCGACCGACACCGGCGATGGGCGCCAGGAACAGCCACTTGGCAGCCATCTCGGCCTGGGCGTAGCCGACGATCCGCGCCAGGGGCTTCAGGCCTCGGGCCTCGACCTCACGCTCGCTGGCGACGACCGTTGCGGCGGCGCCGTCGGTGATGCCCGGCGCGTTGCCGGCGGTCACGGTGCCCTGGCCGTCGGCCGGCGCATCGTCACCGGTCGGCAGGGCGAAGGCGGGCTTCAACCTCGCAAGCGCCTCGGACGTCGAATCGCGACGCGGCGACTCGTCGGTCGTGACCAGCGTGTCCTCCCGTCCGCGGCGGACGGGCACGGGCACGATCTCGTCGCCGAAGCGCCCGTCGTCGATGGCCGCCACGGCTCGCCGGTGGCTCTCGAGCGCGAAGGCGTCCTGATCGGCGCGCGAGATGCCGCTCCGAGCGGCGACCCGCTCGGCGTGCGTGCCCATGTGGCAGTCCTCGATGGCGCACCAGAGGCCGTCGGCGACGGTCGAGTCGACCAGCTCGGCATTGCCCAGCCGATACCCGAAGCGAGCCTTGGGCAGCAGGTAGGGACCCTGGTTCATCGACTCCATGCCGCCGGCCACGATGACCGCCGCATCGCCCGCCTTGATCGCGGCAGCGGCGAGCATGATCGCCTTGAGGCCGGAGCCACAGACGCGGTTGACAGTCGTCGCCGGCGTCGTGTCTGGCAGCCCGGCGTCGAGCAACGCGTGGCGGGCGGGCGCCTGGCCGGACCCGGCCTGGAGGACCTGGCCCATGAAGACCTCGTCGACAGGGGCCGAGGAGGGCTCGAAGCCGGCGCGTTCGACCGCCGCCTTGATAGCGATGGCGCCGAGCGTCGTGGCCGGCACATCCGCCAGGCCGCCCGCGAACTTGCCGATCGGCGTTCGCGCGGCCGAGACGATGAACACATCGCCGTTCGGGGAGCGAGCGTCGGTCCCGGGTGTCATGTCGGGCATCGCTCGATGCTACACCGCGGCCGGCGCGGCTCGGCCGCGGCGCCATCGTCGTCGAAGGTCAGACGCGACCCAGCACCTGCTCGGCGACGATGAGCCGGTGGATCTGGTTGGTGCCCTCGTAGATCTGAGCGCCCTTCGCATCGCGCATGTACCGCTCGACGGGGTGGTCCCGCGAGTAGCCGGCGCCGCCGAGCAGCTGGACAGCGTCGGTCGTCACCCGCATCGCCGCGTCCGATGCCGTCCACTTCGCCAGCGACGACGCCTCGGCGATGGGCTCACCGCGGTCCCTGGCTGCCGCCGCAGCGCGCGTCAGCGCCCGGGCGGCGGCGACATCGCGAGCCATCTCGGCGAGCATGAAGCGAAGGCCCTGCTGCTCGGCAAGCGGACCACCGAAGGCGACGCGCTCGGTCAGGTAGCGAGCCGCAGCATCGAGCGCCGCCTGGGCCAGCCCGACGCAGGCAGCGGCGATCGAGATGCGCCCCTCACCGAGCGCCGAGAGCGCGATGCGGTAGCCGTCGCCTTCGCCGCCCAGCCGGTTGGCGGCCGGCACCTCGCAGCCCTCGAATCGCAACTCGGCACCGGGGCTCGAGCGGATGCCCATCTTGGCCTCGCTCCGCCCGAAGCCGAAGCCCGGCGTGTCGCGCTCGACGAGGAAGGCGGTGATGCCACGCGTGCCCGCGTCGGGGTCGAGGGTCGCGAAGACGAGGTAGCGCTCGGCGTCGGGCGCGTTCGTGATCCAGCTCTTGGCGCCGTCGAGCCGGTAGCTCGTCGGGGCGTCGACCGGCCCGACCCTCGACGCCCGCAGGCGCAAGGCTGCGGCGTCGGAGCCAGCCTGCGGTTCGGTCAGCGCGAAGGCTCCCATGGCCTCGCCGGCGAGCATATCGGGCAGCCAGCGCGCTCGCTGCTCGTCGGTGCCCCAGGTCACGATGGGGAACTGCGACAGGACGTGGACGCTGAGCGTGACCGCCATGGCCATGTCCGCGCGCGCGATCTCCTCCATGACCAAGGTCCACGCGCGATACGAGAAGCCGGCGCCGCCGACGGCGGTCGGGAACGGCGCTGCCGTGAAGCCGATGGCGCCCATACCGGCGAACAGCGCTCGGTCGAAGCGCTCTGCCGCGTCACGTTCGGCCGCGCTGGGCGCCAGCTCACGCTCGGCGAACTCGCGTGCCGTGTCGCGCAGCAAGACCTCTTCCGACGTCAGGGCGAGCGGCTCGCCGGGTGCCGCCTGGCCGGTCACGAGGGTCCACCCGCTCGAGGCGGCCGGGGGTAGGCGTAGAAGCCCTGCTTCGTCTTCTGACCGAGGTGCCCGGCGGCGACGAGATCGCGCAGCACGTCGGGCGGTGCCATGTGCCGCTGGCCGTAGCCGTCGACGAGCACCTCCATGATGTGGAGACAGATGTCGAGGCCGATGAAGTCGGCCAGCTCGAGCGGGCCCATCGGGTGGTTGAGCCCGATCCTGGCGCCGGTGTCGATGTCTTCGGCCGTGCCGATGCCCTCCTCGAGTGCACGCATCGCCTCGGCAAGGTAGGGCATCAGGATGCGGTTGACGATGAAGCCTGGCCGGTCCTGGCTGACGATGACCTGCTTGCCCAGCTCGGCCGCGAAGGCACGCACGATGGACTCGGTGGCATCCGACGTCGTGGCCGCCCGCACCAGCTCGATGAGCGGCATGACCGGGACGGGACTGAAGAAGTGCATGCCCGCGATGAGCGGTCGTCGTGCCCGCCCGACGGCCTCGGCCAGGCGCCCGATGGGGATGGAGCTCGTGTTCGAGGCGAGGATGGCG
>DATBSD010000017.1:0-7123 GCA_036559965.1 Candidatus Limnocylindrales bacterium | reverse complement strand
GGCGCCGGCCGCGATGCCCGCCGCACCGACCGCGATGAGGGCGGCGGCGAGCAGCCAGATGACGGCGCGAACGAGGCCCCAGACGTAGCGCATCGGCGCGCAGTCTAGCGCCCGGCCCGCTCAAGCCGGTCGGCCGCGCCGTCCGCGTGGCCCGCATGCCCTATGGGCTGCCCAGGACCATCGAGCCGGGGGTGGATTCGACGACCAGGGGTATCATCCCGGGCAAGCCGGAGTCGTCCACACGCCCGCTATGCACCGGACGGCGCCTCACCGGCGGGCTGCGAAGCCACAGCCGCCCGGGAAGCGGAGGGAGCCAAGCCTGCACGATGAAGCGAACGTGACGCGCCGCCCTCGCACGCACCGTCTGGGCGCGCTCGCGGTCCTGCTGCTCATCGTCCCCATCGTGGCCGGCGCGCTCGGCGCCGGTGCTCCGCCCGTGCGCGCCGACGAGCTGTCCGACGCCATCAGGCAGCAGAAGGCGCTCAAGCAGCGCATCCGCGACCAGAAGGACGCCCTCGCCGACCTGCGTGGTGCCGAGGTCGACCTGCGCAACGCGCTGGACGCCACGGCCAACAAGCTTGACGACATCAATGCCGATCAGGCCGTCATCCGCAAGCGCATCCAGGACGCCATCGCGGCGCTCGCCAAGGTCGAGGCTCGCTATGCCGAGCTCGTCGGCGAGCTCGAGCACCTCGATTGGACCCTGGGCATCCTCGAGGACGAGCTGGCCCAGGCGAAGTCCGACCTCGCGCAACGGAAGCGCCTGCTCGGCCAGCGCGTCGCCGACGCCTACAAGCTCCAGCGCACGAGCCTGCTCGAGCAGGTCCTCACGTCCGACTCACTGACCGACGTGCTCGCCCAGGTGGGCACCTATCTGCGTGTCGGCGAACAGGATGCTGACCTCGCGGCGCGCATCGAGCGGGACACGGTCGCCATGGCCGAGCTCCAGCGCACGACCGACTCGACCCGCTTCCGGACCGAGGAGGTTCGCGAAGAAGTCGCCATCCAGGCCCAGGCCATCCGGGATCAGCGAGCCAAGCTGGAGGCGGCCGAACGGCGCCTTGAGAAGCTCGAGGCCGAGACGCGGCGCATCCAGGAGCGCCAGCTGGCCGACTTCAGGCGCATCGCCAAGACGAAGGCCGCCGCCGCCGCCCTGCTCCGGGCGCAGGTTGCCGCACAGGGCAAGCTGAGCGGTGAGATCGACCGCCTCGTGCGTCAGCAGCTCGGCAAGGGCAATATCCCGTCCGAGTACAACGGCACGCTGCGCTGGCCGATGTCCGGGCGCGTGACCCAGGAGTTCGGCTGCACCGGCTTCGCGTGGGAGCCACCGCTCGGCGGCTGCGACCACTTTCATCGCGGCATCGACATCGTGGCCGCATCCGGGACGCCGGTCCACGCATCCGGCGACGGGGTCGTCGTGTTCGTCGGCTACAACCCCTGGGACCCGCCCGGTGACCGGGCCTGGATCGTCATCATCGCCCACTCGGGCGACCTCGTGACCTGGTACGCGCACCTCCAGGCGCGGAAGCCGTCGCGCGTCTTCCAGGGGGCGAACATCGACAGCGGCGACGTCATCGGCTGGGAGGGCAACACCGGCCACTCGACCGGCGCCCACCTCCACTGGGCGGTCCAGTTCCGGGACGAATTCGTCAACCCGCGCCTGTTCCTCTGATCGCGACGGTGATCGCGACCGGTGACGGCCCCGCCGTCGCGCGGTAGCATCGCCGGGTGAAGCGCGTCCTGGCGGTCATCCTGGCGGGCGGCGAGGGTGAGCGCCTGTCGATCCTCTCGAGCATGCGGGCCAAACCGGCCGTGCCCTTCGGTGGCAAGTACCGGATCATCGACTTCGCGCTCAGCAACTGCATCAACTCGAGCATCGACAACGTCGTCGTCCTGACGCAGTACAACCCCCGCTCACTGAACGACCACATCGGCCTCGGGCGGCCGTGGGACCTGGACCGCAATCGGGGCGGCATCCGGATGCTCCAGCCGTACATCGCCCGCGGCCGCGCCAGTGAGTGGTACCGCGGCACGGCCGACGCAGTGCTCCAGAACATCGAGACCATCCGCCAGACGCCGGGCGACCTGGTGCTCGTCCTGGCCGGCGATCACATCTACAAGATGGACTACAGCCCCTTCGTCCAGGCGCACCGTCGACGCCGAGCCGACGTGACCGTGGCCGTGCGGCGGGTGCCCATCGGCGATGCCCACCGCTTCGGCATCCTGGCCCTCGGCGAGAGCGACGTCGTCGTCGACTGGGAGGAGAAGCCGCCCAAGCCGAAGAGCGATCTGGCGTCGATGGGCATCTATGTTTTCTCCAAGAAGGCGCTCATGCGCTGGCTGCGCGACGACCTGACCGACTTCGGGCGCGATGTCATCCCGGCCATGCTTGCCGACCGGGCCCGCGTCTACGGCTACCGCTTTGATGGCTACTGGCAGGACGTGGGGACCATCGAGAGCTACTGGCAGGCGAACATGGACCTGCTCGAGGATCGTCCTCAGCTCGACCTCTACGATCGCGACTGGCTCATCCATACCCGGTCGGAGGAGCGCGCACCGGCGCGCATCGGCCCGACCGCCAACATCCACAACAGCCTCATCAGCCACGGCTGTCTCATCGCCGGCACCGTCGAGCGCTCGGTCCTCTCGCCCGGCGTGCGCGTCGACATCGGCGCCGTCGTGCGCGACAGCATCGTCATGTTCGACACCGTCATCCGGGCCGGCGCCATCGTCGATCGCTCCATCCTCGACAAGGAGGTCTCGGTCGGACCCAACGCGCACATCGGCGAGGGCAGCGACCTGATGGTCGCCAACCGGCAGGAGCCGACGCGCCTGAACACGGGCATCACGGTCATCGGCAAGCGTTCCGTCATCCCGCGTGGCGAGCGCCTCGGGCGCAACGTCCGCGTGGCCGAGAACGTCCGCGCGGCCGACTTCCGGACGAAGGTCGTGCGCAGCGGCGGGTCGGTCGACCGTCGGGCAGGCGCCAGCGAGGAGGACGAGCGGCCGGCCCGCCGCGTCCCGGCGCCGCGCCGGGCGAGCGTCTGAGCGGGGCGAGCGAACCGAGTCCGCCCATCGACGCCTGGCTGGCCGAGCTGGCCCTGACGCCCATCGAGCGCGCCAGCCGCGAAGGTGTCACCAGCTTCGACGTCAGCCTCGACGGCCACCGCCGGCGCCAGATCCGGATCACGATCATCGCCGCACCCGGTGTCGGCGTGCTCGCCTGGGTGCACTATGCGCCGGCGCTCAAGGACGGCATCAGGAAGACCTACCGGCGACTGCTCCGCTGGAACGACGAGCTGCCCTTCGTCAAGTTCGCCCTCTCGGAGGACGAGCGGGTCATGCTCACCGCCGAAGTTCCCGGCGAGGCGCTCGATCGGGACGCCATCGGCCGGACGCTCGCCAGGCTCGTCGCGGTGTGCGACCTGCTGGCCGACGAATCGGCCGATTTCCTGGGTCAGCCGACGCCCCTGCGACCGCCACAGGCGCGCCCGACCGATCCGCCGCCGAGCGACCTGCTTGACCGCTACGCGGCGGACATCGCCGAGCTGACGGCATCGCCGGGGGGCCCACCGGCTGAGGCCTCGGAGGTCGCACCGCCGACGGCCGCGGTGCCCTCTTGACCATGCTCGCCGCGCGTCCCGGCCGGCGGCTGGTCGCTGGCCTGGCCGGCGCCGCCCTGGCCGTGGCCATCGGCTGCATGCCCGGTCTGTCGCCGGCCGCCTCGGCCGTCGAGGGTGTGAACGTCACGGGCCACACGACGCTCAACGTCCAGCCACAACGGCGGCGAGTCCATGTCGTCTCCGACCTCGCCATCAGCAACGACCGGCCAAGCACGACGAGCGGCAACGTGACCACCGACTGGCTCATCCAGGAGTGGTCGCTGGCCGTGCCCGACCAGGCCGAGCATGTCCGCGTCATGCGCGGCGACCGGCGGCTGCCGACGACCATCCGCGAGCGCGACGGCTACGACATCGTGCAGGTCGACCTGCGGCCCGACGTGCGCTTCGGCCAGACCGCCGATCTGCGGGTGACCTACGACCTGCCCGACGGCGGCGCTCGCTCGTCGAGCCCCATCCGCGTCGGCCGCGCCTACCTCAGCTTCTACGCCTTCGCCCACGGCGACGACCAGGCGACGGTGCGCATCGTCGTCCCGGCCGGCTATGAGGTCGACACCAACGGCGGACCCATCGAGGTCAGCGCCACGAGCGACGGCGGGACCATCCTCGAGACGCGCGGCTCGGTCGACGATGTGCGCTGGTACGTCGTCGTGCGCGGTGAGCGTCCCGACGCACTCGAGGTGGAGGAGGTCAGCGTCGACGTCGACGGCCAGGCGCGCGCGCTCGAGATCCGCTCATGGCCGGAGGACGCCTTCTGGGCACAGCGCGTGCGAGACCGGCTGACGAGCGGGCTGGCCGCGCTGCACGACCTGCACGGGCTCGACTGGCCGGTCATCGGCCCGCTGCGGGTGACCGAGTCGGCGACCGACAGCCTGAGCGGCTACGCCGGCTTCTACGACCCGGGCGAACGGGGCGTCCTCGACGAGATCCTCATGAGCGAGGAGCCGGACGAGCTGGTCATCGTCCACGAAGCCGCCCACGCCTGGTTCAACGACGCGCTGCTGACCGGGCGCTGGGTCAGCGAGGGGCTCGCCGACGCCTACGCGGCACGGGCACTGGTCGAGCTCGGGTCGACGCCGCCGAAGCCCGATGTGGCCTATCGCGACACGCCCGTCGCCTTCGCGCTCAACCTCTGGGCGCCGCCGGAGCGCATCGACAGCCAGGCCGCCCACGAGCGCGAGGCCTACGGCTACGACGCCTCGCGGCTCGTCTTCGACGCGCTGCTCGACGAGATCGGGGAGCCGGCGATGCGCGACGTCCTGGCGGCCGCCGATGCCCAGGAGATCGCCTATGCGGGGCGGCCGCCGGCCGAACGGCACACGAACGTGGCCGACTTCCGCGACTGGCGCTACCTGCTCGACCTGCTCCAGCAGCGGGGCGGTTCGCGCGAGGCCGGCGCGCTGTTCGAGACCTGGGTCGTCTCGGACACCGAGCGTCCACTGCTCGACGATCACGAACGAGTCGTCCGGCGCTACGCGAGCCTGCTCGCGGAGGCCGACGGCTGGCTGCCGGGCCAGGCCATCCGGGCCCCCCTGGCGCGCTGGGCGTTCGACGGCGTCGACGATCAACTCGACATGGCCGAGACCGTCATCGAGCGGCGCTCGGCCATCGAGCGGCGAGGCGGCGCGCTGGTGCTCGACGACGGAGGCGCCCTCGAGTCGGCGTTCGAGGCCGCCCGCACGAGCTACCAGCCGGTCGTCAACCTCGCCGACGACCAGCTGGCGGCCATCGAGGCGGTCGAGGTCGCGACGAGGACACTGGCGGCCGAGCGCGGTCCGCTCGTCGCCCTCGGGTTGCTCGGCGCCGACACCACGGTCGACCTCGCCGAGGCGGCCGAGGCCTACGAGGCCGGCCGGCTGACCGACACCGTCGCCCAGGCGGCCGAGGCGGTCGCGCTCATCGACGGTGCAGCGTCGGTCGGCCAGCAGCGTGCGGCGATGGCCGGCGCCGGTGTGTTGTTCGTGCTCGTCCTGGGTGCCGGCAGCGTCGTCATCGTGCGCCGCCGGCGGCGTGCGTCGAGATCGGCGATCGAGGCGACCGCTGCGGTCGGTGGCGCGAATGCCCCTGCTACACTCGCCGCCCGTCCGGAGCCAGCGACATCGGGCGACGGGGATCCACCGGCCAGCACGGAGGGCGACACGCGATCGTGAGCCTCGGGAGCGCCACGCGTGGCTGACCGCGTCATGCAGCGACGGCGCCCGTCGACCGAGATCCTGTCTGGCGAGTCCGCCGACGTCTACTTCGCGCGCGCCGAGGAGATCCTCCGGCGCGAGGGCCTCGACCCGCTCGTGACGATGGAGGTCTTCGCCCGCCAGGACGCCGTCCTGTGCGGCATCGACGAGGCGAAGATCCTCCTTGCCCATGCGCTCGAGAGCGCCGATCCGGCCGAGGTCCGCGTCGAGGCGCTCGACGACGGCGACGCCATCTCGCCCAAGGAGATCGTGCTCCGGATCCGTGCGCGCTATCGGCAGTTCGGGCTCTATGAGACCGCCGTCCTCGGCCTCATGGCCCAGAGCACCGGTTGGGCGACGGCCGCCCGTGAGTGCGTCGAGATCGCCGCACCCGCGCCGGTCATCTCGTTCGGCGCCCGTCACGTCCATCCCGACGTGACCGACAACCTCGACTACGCCGCCATCGTCGGCGGCTGCGTCGGCGCCTCGACGCCGGCCGGCGCCCGGCTGGCGGGCCTCGCCCCGACGGGCACCATGCCGCACTCGCTGGTGCTCATCTTCGGTGACACGGTGAAGGCGGCCGAGGCGTTCGATCGCGACCTCGGGCCAGAGGTGCCACGCATCGTGCTCGTCGACACGTTCCGCGACGAGGCCGAGGAGGCGCTGCGCGTCGCCCACGCGCTCGGCGACCGGCTCTACGGCATCCGACTCGACACCCCCTCGGAGCGCGGCCGCGTGACGGCGGATCTCGTCCACGAGGTCCGGGCACGCCTCGATCAGGCGGGCTACGACAAGGTCAAGATCATCGTCAGCGGGGGTCTCGACCCCGAGCGCATCACCTACTTCAAGGACCACAGCGCGCCGGTCGACTCGTACGCCGTCGGGTCGTACATCAGCGGCGCGCGGCCGATCGATTTCACCGGGGACCTCAAGGAGATCGATGGCCAGGCCATCGCCAAGCGCGGGCGCATCCCCGGGCTGACGCTCAGCCCACGCCTCCGACCCATCGACCTCGACGCCTGGCGGGCGCCCTAGCAGAGCCCGCGGTGCGACCGGACGATGCTGCCGACGCACCACCGCCCGACGACGACGCGGCGCTGCTCGATGCTCTCGCCGAGCGCGAGACGGCCTATGGTCTGCTCCAGCGCGGCACGTCGCTGTTGGCCAAGCGCCACCACGCCCAGGCCGCCATCGTGCTCGAGCGCGCGAGCACGCTGGAGCCCGGCAAGGGCTCGATCATCGAGCCGCTCGCCCGGGCCTACTACAACGGCGGCCGGATGCCGGAAGCCGAGGCGGCGTTCCGGCAGCTCATCGAGATCGACCCCAGCGCCG
>DATBSD010000016.1:0-8022 GCA_036559965.1 Candidatus Limnocylindrales bacterium | reverse complement strand
TGGCACGCCTTAGGGCGCGTCCTTCACGCAGGCGCGGGCAGCGGCACCGCGCTCAAGCTGAGCGAGCCGCTGAGCTTCTGGGGAGGGGTGGACCCGGAAACCGGCGCGATCATCGACTCGCGGCACCCTCAAACCGGTTCGCTGGCCGGCCGCATCCTGGTCATGCCGAGCGGCCGCGGCTCGTCCTCCTCCAGCTCGGTGCTGGCTGAGTGTCTGCGAAACGGGACCGGCCCCGCCGCCATCCTCTTGCTCGAGCCGGACGAGATCATCATCGTCGGCGCTTTGGTCGTAGAGATGCTCGGCGGCCGACAGATGCCAGTGGTCCAGCTCGACGGTTCCTCATACGAGAAGCTCAGGAGTGGCGACATCGTGCGCGTCAGTGACTCGGGAGAGGTGACGGTCGAGGGAAGTGCGCCGTAAAAAAGAAGCGACCCCTCCGAAGAGGGGCCGCTGCACTGTCCCGGCCGATCCAACAACCGAAGCTGCTGGGACCCTGCCACGCCACAAGGGCATCTATCACGCCGGCTGCACCGGCTACCCTAACCCAACCTACCCATGACCTTGCGTCTGGGGCAGCAGTGCTGAGTGATCAGCGACGCCAAGTCTACCCTGCGATAGGCCCGCTCTCAAGAGGCGAGCCGGTCACGGAGGTTAATAATCCGCAACCTTTGTGCCGCGGGTCGGGGGTTACTGTCCCGGCGCGTCGGGCCGCTGCGCTGAGGCCTATTCGCGGGCGATGGTCACGCTCGTCATGGGCACCGGTTCGAGCGCGGTGTTGCTGCGCCCGCCCGAGTTGGGCATGGCGCCGATGGCATCGACGACGTCCATGCCCTCGATGACCTGCCCGAAGATGACGTAGCCGCCGGCCTTATCGAGCTGGCCGGTGAGGTCCTCGAGGGCGATGAAGAACTGCGAGCCTTGCGAGTTCGGCTGTGCCGTCCGCGCCATGGCCACGCTGCCGCGCACGTAGTCGCCGACGACTGGCTCGTCCTCGATCGTGTAGCCCGGCCCGCCGGTCCCGACCCGCTCGGCGTCGAAGGCGTCGGCCTTGCCGTACTGGCCGTCGCCGGCCTGGATGACGAAGCCGGGCACCAGGCGATGGAAGGCCACCCCGTCGTAGTAGCCCTCTTCGGCGAGCTTCACGAAGTTGGCCGTCGCGATGGGCGCCGTGTCGGGCTGGAGGGCGATGACGATGTCGCCCATCGGCGTCGCGATGGTCGCCGTCAGCTGGCCTGCCTCGCCGCTCGGTGAGCCCGCTGCCCCGGGGCTCGCGGCGTCGGAGGCGGCCGCGGTCGGTGCGTCCGATCCCGTTGGGCTCGGAGCGCCCGGCGCGGCGCATGCCGCGATGACGAGCATGGCGACGACGGTCGCGACGGTCACGTGGCGGTGGCGGTGACGCATGGGCTCCCCTGTCGGTGATGGCTCAGGCGGCCGCGGCCTGCGCCGCGGCGAAGTCGATGGCGCCCCCGAGGAGCGCTTCGCCGAGGATGACCGCGCGGACGCCGGCATCGCGGATGCCCGGCAGTCGGGTCACGTCGGTGATGCCACCGGCGAGCAGGAATTCTGCCCCGGATCGGCCGATCAGGCTGGCGAGCGTCGCGAGATCCGGGTCGGCGCCACCGTGGCTGAGCACGAACCGTCGGACGCCGGCGGCGGCCAGCCGGTCGACGAGGTCGGCCAGCGTCCTCGGCGCCGCGCCGCGCCAGGTCACCTCGGCCAGGCGCTCGGGACGCCCGTCGAGCCCGATCGCGAGCCAGTCACCGGCCACACGCAGGCAGGCCGCGAGGCGTTCCGGATCGTCGGCCACGGCGAGCAGCGGCATCACGACCCGCGTGGCGCCGGCGGCGAAGGCGAGCTCGATCTGCTCCGGACCATCGACGCCGCCGGCGACCTGGAGCGGCGTGGCGACGGCTCTCGCGATGGCCTGCATGGCCTGCGTGTTGACCGGCTGGCCGGCCGCCGCGCCATCGAGGTCGACGAGATGGATGGCGGCCGCGCCGAGCTCGACGAAGTGGACGGCGATGCGCTCGGGCCGGTCGGTCGGTGTCCCCGTCCCGGTCGAGGCTCCGGGCCAGAAGACGAGCCGCGACCGGCCCGAGCGGACGTCGATGCTGGGGATGACGTCCATCCGCCCGGACGGCTCAGCGACCGGGCAGCGGCCGTGGCTCGGCCGGACCGGCGCCCTCGCCGGCCAACAACCGGCGATGGAAGCTGATGGGCAGGCTGCCGGCGTAGATGAGCGCGTCGTGGAAGCGCTTGAGCGAGAAGGCTGAACCCAGGCGACGACGTTCGTCATCCCGCAGTCGCAGCAGCAGGACCTTGCCCAGCAGATAGCTCAACTGGTAGGTCGGCGTCGACGTGTAGCGCTCGACCTCGGCCACGGCGTTGGCGCGCTCGAATCCGGTCCGCGCAACGAGGAACTCGACCGCTTCTGCCGCCGACATCTCGCCCCGGTGGAGGCGGACGTCGAGGATGATCCGACAGGCCCGCCAGATGGCATCGGTGTGGAGCATCAGGCGGAACGGCGCGCCGTCGTCGAAGCCGTGCTCGCGCATGACCTGCTCGCTGTACATGCCCCAGCCCTCGGTGAACTCGGGGGCGTCGGTGATCGCCCGGATGAGGCTGGGATGGGTGATCGCGGCGGTCAGCTGGAGGTGGTGGCCGGGGAAGGCCTCGTGGATGCTGGTGTTGCTGATCGACGCTCGATTGTGCTCCCGCATCGCGCTCGGATCGCCGTTCACGGACGGCGTGATGATGTAGACGCCGGTCGGGTCGCGGTCGAAGCGCGGCGGATCGAAGTAGGCGGCGAACGGCATCACGTTGCGCAGGTACTCCGGCGTCGCGATGACCTCCAGCCGCTCGCCATCGGGGATGGTCACGAGGTCGTGCTCGACGAGGTGGTCGCGCGCCCGGAACATCGCCACCCGGTATTCCTCGAGCGCAGCCTCGAAGGTCGGCGGATGATCGGCCTTGACGCGGTCGAGCACCTCCTGCTCGCTGGCGTTCGGGTCGATCTCCTTGGCCACCAGCCGTCGGGCGGTCTGCTGCTCGGCCAATTGGCTGGTACCTATCTCGAGGATGTCGTCCGTGGGCAGATCGTCGAAGGCGCGCAGCGCCACGAACTGGTCGTAGGCATCACGGCCGAGCGCGAAGTCGTCGCCATCGTCGTCGATGGTCGCCTCCAGCCAGGCCTCGTAACCCTCCAGCGCCACGCACGCGGTGTCGATGGCCGCGCGCAGACGCCGCTGGCGTAGGTCACCCTCGGACCACGTCCGTCTCGCGGTGGCGGCGACATCCTCGAAGAAGGCCGGCAGGTGGCGCGATGACTCGAGCTCCAGCCGGTCCCAGCGAGCGACCCGGCTGCCGCGCAGCAGCGCCGGCTGTTGGCGGAGCACGCGGGGCGCTTGCTCGAGCCGGCCGGCGATGGCCTCGAGGCGGTCCGAGATGGGTGCGAAGTCGCGCGCGAAGAGCGTGAACAGGCCGTCACCGATCTCGTCCACGGCCTGTGGGCGGCGCTCCCAGGCCCGCAGTTCGCCGAGCGTGAAGTCGTCGCGTCGTGCCTGCCACAGGGCGATCTCGCGCTCGAAGGCGGCGGCTCGCGAGAGAGAGGCGACGTCGAGCGCGTCGAGGTCGGCGATGTACGCGCGGTTCTCGGCGATCTCGCCCTCGGCGGCTTCGGGCGACAGGTCGCCCAGCCGGTCGTCGTGGTCATGGCGGCCGAGGAAGGTGGCCGAGACCGGGTGGCGCTCGACGATCGACTCGAAGCGGGCGGCAGCGAGCGCATCGAGGCGCTCGTCGAGGGGACCGGGCGGGTGGTCGGGCACGTGGCCTCCCTGGTAGCAGCGGCGGGCGGTCGGGCGGATGCGACTGGGCGATGGCGGGCGGTGATCTCGGCTCCGGCGGGCTAGGACCTGGCGGACGAAGCCGTCACTGGCGGTCGACGGCTCATCTGCCGCCCCCCTTGAATGCGGCGTCGATGAACTCGGCGATCCGGTCGATGCCGCTGCGTTGGGCGATCACAGCAGCGGCGGCTTCTCGATCGCCGGGCACTTGCCACGTCGAGAGGTCGGTCGCCAGATTCTCCAGCGTGCGCAGTGTAGCGGCCGGCAGGAGGTCGTCCTCCGTGCCGGCGACCACGAGGATGGGCGCGGTCGTGCGTGTCACCGTGTCCATCACGTCGGCGCTGGTCACGTCACGGCCGGTCCGGAAGAGGAGCGCGACGAGCGTCGCCCAGTCAGCCGGCCAGGCGAGGGCGATGTCGCTCGCCTCGAGCTCGGCGGCGACCGCCTCGGAGACGTGCGGCCATGGTGCGACCGCGACGATGCCATCGACGCGCGAGTCGCCGCTCGCCGCTGCGAGCACGGCCGACGCACCGAGTCCGACGCCGACGAGCGCCACCCGCTTGTCACCGGTAGCGATGGCGGCCTCGATGGCGGCTCGAACATCGTCCGCCTCGGCCGGTCCGAGCGTCGTCGGCGCGTCGTCGCTGTCGCCGTGCCCGCGCAGGTCGAGGAGCACGACGTCGTGCCGCTCGCTGAGCGCCCGAGCCAACCTGGCCATGTCGCCACGTTGCCCGCCGGCATCGTGGACGAGGACGACGGCAGTGGTGCTCTTCTTGGCTTCGGCGGGCGCCAGCCAGGCCGCCAGGCCGGTGCCATCGGCCGCCGTGAGCTCGATCGACTTGGTGCCTTTGGGCGGGTCGGGCTGATCGGGCTGATCAGCCGCCGGTCGGGGGGTCGGGTCGGCCAGGCGGCCGCTGCGGTCGATCGACGTGTAGGTCAGGTACCCGACGACGACGATGAGGCCGATGGCGATGACGAAGGTGACGATCGACTGCGCCGTGTCGACCGACAGGATGCGCCGCCAGCGCGGCGGTTTGGGCGGCGCGTAACGCTCGGAGAAGGACATGCCGCTCGTGCCGCGATCCCCGGAGGGTGGCGCGCCCGAGCCGCGCCCCGACATCGTGGCCGCCCTCAGACCATCGACGGAGCGATGCCGCACGCCTCGAGCGCTCGCGCACAGGCGCTGATGGTGCGCTCGATGTCGGCGTCGTCGATGCCGTAGTGCGTCACGGCGCGGATGGCGGTGCCAGGGTAGGGGACCATGAGCACGCCTTCGGCTGCGAGCGTGGCCAGGAATCGCTCGCGCTGCTCGGTCTCGGACAGCCGTGTCGCCGGCCCGCCCGTCCCGGCCACGCGGAAGACGACGAAGTTCGTGCGCACCGTGGCCGGATCCAGGCCGGCGATGCCGGGCATGCCGGCCAGCGCCTCGGCCAGTCGCCGGGCACGATGATGGTCGTCGGCCAGGCGCCCGATCATGCCGTCCGGCCCGTCGCGCAGGGCGATCAGACCCGCCGCGGCCAGGACGCCGGCCTGGCGCATGCCGCCGCCGAGCAGCTTGCGGGCGCGCCAGGCGCGCTCGATGACGTCGACCTGTCCGACGACCACCGAGCCGACCGGACACGCCAGACCCTTCGACAGGCAGAAGGTGACCGTGTCGGCATCGCGCACGAGCTCGGCTGCCGGGACCTCGAGCGCGACCGCCGCATCGAACAGCCGCGCACCGTCGACGTGAAGCGGCACGGATCGCTCGTGAGCGACGGCCGCGACACCGGCCATGTACGCGGCATCGAGCGGCTGGCCGCCGGTCGCGTTCTCGACCACGATCAGCGCGGTGGCCGCGAAGTGAGCGTCGCTCCCATCCCGCCATGCGGCGCGCAGATCGTCGAGCGACATGCGGCCGTCGGTCGTGGGCATCGCGCGCAGCGCGGCGCCTGCTGCGACCGCATGCCCGCCGGCCTCCCAGGCAGCGTGGTGACTGCCGACCGCGGCCAGGATCTCGCCGCCACGTGGGACGTGAGCCATGACGCTCACGAGGTTGCCCATCGTGCCACTGGCCACGAACAGCGCGGCCTCCTTGCCCAGCAGCTCGGCCGCACGCGCCTCGAGGGCGTTGACGGTCGGGTCGTCCCCGAAGACGTCGTCGCCGAGCTCGGCCGCTGCCATCGCGCTCCGCATGGTCGGCGTCGGCTGCGTGACGGTGTCGGAACGGAGATCGATGTGACCGCTGGACATCGCCGCCATCCTACTCTGCCGGTGCGACAGGTCCGCAGCCACCTGCTACCATCCGCGTTCGCAGCCGTGGACCCGTGGTGTAGCGGCCCAACATGCCAGCCTGTCACGCTGGAGATCGCCGGTTCGAATCCGGTCGGGTCCGCCACCTTCTCCGATCGGCGATCGACGCGCGAAACCCCATCGTCGGTGCGCTGCAGCACCCCATCCTGATGCCGATGGCAGAATCGGCCCGATGACCCGAGACTTCCGCGGCCCGAGCACGCCGCGCCAGGCTTCGCGACGCCGCGAACCGACCTTCGAGCGCCAGCGGCCCAGCCCGCGCCGCGTGCTCGGTCTGGCGGCCATGGTCCTCGTCGTCATCGCCTCGGGCGCCTTCGTCGTCGGCGCCGTCGTCACGGGTGCCGAGCAGCCGCCCATCCCGGATCTCGTCGGCGAGGCGTCGCCATCGCCGCGCCCGACCGTGGCCACCAGCAGCGGCACGCCTGGTGCCAGCGGTGAGCCGACCGCGTCGGCCGATCCGGGCGCCGAGCCGAGCGTGGAGCCGCTCTCGCCCGGCGAGGTCGCGTGGGTGCCGGTGCTCGGCTTCTGGTCGACGACTGACTCCATCTCCGAGCAGTCCCTGTCGGCCGCCCTGAGCGGCGGCAGCGCGCGCTACACCGACGTCATCGTGCCGGCTGCCGATGCGGCGGCCATCGAGGAAGCACTCGGCGTGACCATCGCCGGATCCGTCGCCAAGGGCACGGCGGACGAGGTCAAAGCGGCGGTCAAGGACGGTGCCCTGGGCATCCTGCGGGCCTCGGACGTGACGCCCGGCGTGCACGCGCTGGGCATCGGCCGGCGACGGCTCTTCGGCATCCAGCGCACCGACTCGCTCGATACCTGGCCGCTGCGCGGCGAGGTCGCCGATCCGGCGCCCTGGGACCAGGCACGGACCTGGACGCTCGTCGCCGGCGGCGACATCCTGCTCGACCGTGGCGTCGCCCTCGCGGCGCGAGACCGCAAGGCGGGCGTCGACTTTCCCTACAACGGCGGCAATGCCTCGATCGTGCGCGAGACGTGCTGCAATGCGACGTACGGCACGAAGACGCCCGTCACCCAGCGCGAGGGCGGCGCGGGGAGCTTTCGCGAGCACGTCGAGTCGGCCGACCTGGCGATGGCCAACCTCGAGAGCCCCGTCGACGACGACTTCGTGTTCCATCCACGGGGCACGGTCTTCTCCGGCGATCCCAAGATGCTCGACGGCATCGCCGACGCCGGCTTCGACATGGTCTCGCTCGGCAACAACCACATCCGCGACGCCGGTCCTGATGGGATCATGGATACCGTTCGGGCCCTGCGGGCGCGCGGTATCGCCTTCAGCGGTGCCGGCAAGGGCTTCGCCAACGCTCGCAAGCCGGCCTTGCTCGAGACCCATGGCGTGACGGTCGCGGTCTTCGGCTGCGATGCCGTCGCCAACGGCTACTGGACGAGCGGCCCGGCCATCGGGTCGCGACGATGCGACCGGTCGACGCTGGTCAACGACATCAAGAAGGCCAAGCAGAGCGCCGACGTGGTCATCGTCTATCCCCACTGGGGCGTCGAGTACCGCGCCAGCCCGAGCGCGGGACAGCGGCGCATGGCGAAGGCCTGGGCCAAGGCGGGCGCCGACGTGATCATCGGCAACCATGCCCACTGGGCTGCGGCCATGGAGCAGATCGGCAACGTGCCCGTCTGGTACGCGCTGGGCAATCTCGTCTTCGATCAGACGTGGTCGACGAAGACGATGGAGGGCGTCACGCTCGAGCTGACCTTCGAGGGCGAGACGCTCCGCCAGATCCGCATGCGGCCGCACCTCATCCTCGACAAGGCGCAGCCGAACTTCATGGATCCCACGGGCGACGGCGCCGCCGTGCTCAAGCAGATCCGCGACGCGTCCAAGAAGCTCTGGCCCTACTGACGGGCGGCGGGC
>DATBSD010000015.1:0-6972 GCA_036559965.1 Candidatus Limnocylindrales bacterium | reverse complement strand
GGCGTCAGCGCCGAGTCGCGGGCGAGCGATCCCCGAGGGCCTCGACCGTCAGGCTCATCAGCCGCTGCTCGAGGACGGTGAACGAGAAGTGGCGACGGGCCAGCTCGTAGTTCGCCTCGGCCCACTCGGCCACCATGGCCGGATCGTCGAGCAGCCGACGCACGTCGCGACACGTCGCCTCGCTGATGAAGTCGCTGAACTCGACGACACGGAAGCCGTGCGGCCGGATATCGGTCTCGTACGTCGAATAGCGATTGACGACCAGCGGGCGCCGGTAGTAGACAGCCTCGAGGAAGGCGTTCCCGAAGCCCTCGGTCGATGACGGGTAGGTGACGAGGTCGGCGATGGGATAGATGTCGTCGAGCGCGTAGACGCGACGGCCATCGGCGGTCTCGCCGCGCATCGCCGAGACGACCTGGGCCTCGAAGCGGACCGGCACGTCGAGCAGGTGCGCGAACTCGCGGACACGCTGCTCGTACGCGTCGCCCTCGTCGCCACCCGCGTGGCTGATGACGAGGCGCGCCGGCCGGCCGAGCCGGCGGACCAGCTCGATGGCGTGCTCGATGCCCTTGCGCTGGATGATGCGGGTGGGTTGAAGGACGAGCGCCTCATCGGCCTCGACCCCGAGGTCGGTGCGGGCGGCCACCGCGTAGCCATCGTCGGGTGGCGGTGGCTGGTCGAAGTCCATGACGTTGGGGATGACGCGCGACGTGAGGCCCGTCCGCCAGGCGAGCTGCTGGGCCTGCTGCGAGTTGATGACCACGTGATGGATCGACGGCAGGGACGGCGGAAAGGCGGCCGCGATGTAGTCGGCGGCGCTGTTGACCGCGAAGCGCGAGCGCTCCCAGGGCAGGTCGTGGTGATGGGCGAGCACCGGGATGCCGGTCTCGGCGATGACCTCGGTCAGCGCCAGGCCGAGCGGCACATGGATGGGGATGGCGAGGGCGTTCTCGACGATGAGCATGTCGAGGTCGAAATCGCGGATGAACGCGTACGTGGCCGACTTGAGCTCGGCCTTCAGCTCGTCGATGCGCTGAGCGACGTGCGGCGGCCGGACGTACGGCGAGAAGAAGTCGCGCCGCTTGATGGACGGATGCTCGGCGTCGGCCTCTGCCATCGTCCGCCAGTCGCCGGAGAACAGGGCGCTGGTGATGGCCACGATCTCGGGCTCGCGGTAGTAGGCCATCGGGACAAGCCGGCTGCGCTCGACCGGGCGGTCGAGCTGACCGGCCATGAAGTAGCACGTGAAGCCGAGCCGCTCCAGGACAGCCGTCCACTTGGCGACCTCGAGCGAGACGCCGTCCGTGCCGGCGAGGCGCGTCGCGACGATGCCGATGCGACGACCGCTGGGATCCGCCATCGACCGAACCGTATCACGGGCAGCGGCTGGGCCGGGCCGCTCGCCGGCCGCGCCCCGCGGCCGCTCACGGGCCGGGCCGGCGGCCGCTCAGCGGCCGGCCAGGCGCTCGACGATGGGCGCCATCTCGACGGCGTCGCCGAGCATGAACGAGGACACGCCGAGGCGTTCGCGAAGGCCGATGAGCTTGTCGCAGATGGCGTCCACGGTTCCCAGGAACTGATGCGGCGAATCGAGCAGCGCGTCGGCCGTGATCTGCCGGCCCGTCCGGGCGGTGATGGCCGCCGCGCGATCGGTCGCCTCGGCGCGGGCACGGTCGGTGATGAGCGGCGGGAACTGGGAGGGATAGAGGTTCAGCTCCAGCGACGCGAACCGATCGCCGGCCGCCTCGCGGACCCAGGCCACCTTCTCGTCGGCGGCCTCGACGGTCAGGCTCGCCGGGTCGACCATCGGCCCGCCGCCGCCCCAGCTGATGCGCGGCGCGAGACCGACGATGTCCGCCTCGCGAGCGGCCAGCGTCAACGTCCGCCGGCCACCGCCGCCGATGAGCAGGGGCGGGTGGGGCTGTTGGACGGGCAGCGGCCGGCCCTCGTGGCCGGTCAGCCGATAGTGCTCCCCGGCGAAGTCGAAGGCCTGCCCCGCGAAGCAGCCCTTGAGGACGGTCACCGCTTCCGCCAGGCGAGCGGACCTGCGTGCGGCCGGCTCGAAGGAGATGCCGATGGCGCGGTACTCGGCCACGTTCCAGCCGGCCCCGATGCCGATCTCCAGGCGACCGCCGCTCATCGCGTCGAGCGTGGCCAGGTCCTGCGCCAGCACGGCCGGGTGGCGCAGGTCGTTGTTGAGCACGAACGTGCCGATCCGGAGCCGTTCGGTCGCCGCGGCGGCGACGGCCAGGTACGGCAGCGGCGCGAGCTGGTCGACGAGATGATCGGGGATGACCAGGGCGCTGTAGCCCAACGACTCGGTCAGCCGCGCATGCTCGCCGATGCCGGCGGCGTCACGCCGGCCGCCGATGTCATCGGCCAGGAAGCGAAAGGGGCGCATCTCGGCATCGTAGCCGGGGCGCGTGTCGCGCTACGATCGTGCGGTCCGATCGACCGCCAGGGGAATCGCCGATGCCCGCTCTCCTCTTCCGTGATGCCCGGCTCGTCGACGGCCTGCGCGACGAGCCGGTCGATGGCGTCGATTGCCTGATCGATGCGGGGCGGATCGCCGAGCTGGGGACGCGGCTGCGGGCGCCCAAGCGGGACGACCTGCGCGTCGTCGCGCTCGGCGGACTGACGCTCATGCCCGGCCTCATCGACGCCCACGTCCACCCCACCGCGGCCGAGGTCATCGAAGACTTCCAGCGTCCGATGCCGGCCAGCCTGCGCGCCCTCCATGCGCGGGCCAATCTGGAGGCGATGCTCCGGCGTGGCTTTACGAGCGTGCGCGATGCGGGCGGCTGCGATTCGGGCCTCCGCGCGGCGACCGAGCAGGGGTTGATCGACGGTCCGCGGCTGTTCGTGGCCGGCAAGGCACTCAGCCAGACCGGCGGCCACGGCGACGAACGGACGGTCACCGATGGCGACCCACCCGATGGTGCCTACCCCGGTGAGTTCGCGCGCATCGCCGATGGCGTCGACGCTGTTCGCCTGGCCGCCCGTCAGGAGCTCCGCCGCGGTGCCGACCAGATCAAGATCTGCGCCTCGGGCGGCGTCATGTCGGCGACCGATCCGGTCGACATGACCCAGTACGGTGAGGACGAGATCCGGGCCATCGTCGACGAGGCGGCGTCGCGACGGACCTATGTCATGGCGCATGCCTACGGGGCCGACGCGATCGCCCGTGCCGTCCGCTGCGGCGTTCGCTCCATCGAGCACGGCAACCTCGTCGATGCCGCTGCTGCCGGCGTCGTCGTCGAGCACGACGCGTACGTGGTGCCCACGATGGTCGCCTACGAAGGCCTCGACCGGCACGGTCGTGCCGCCGGCGTCGATGCCTGGCGGCTGTCGAAGAACGACGAGGTCCGACGCGCCGGCCTTGACGCCTTCGCCATCCTGCGTGCGGCCGGTGCCCGGGTCGGCTTCGGGACGGACCTGCTGGGGTCGCTCCACGCGATGCAGCCGCTCGAGTTCGAGATCCGGGCAGCGGTCGAGACGGCTGCCGACATCGTCCGCTCGGCGACATCCGTCAATGCGGATCTGCTGCGCCGCGCGGACCTCGGCCGCGTCACGGTCGGTGCGACCGCCGACCTCATCGTCGTCGACGGCGACCCGCTGGCCGATGTGACGGTCCTGGCGCGACCGGACGACGCGCTCCGGATGGTCGTCGTCGAGGGCCGCGTGCGCGTCGATCGCACGACCTGACACTGACGTCCACGCCGCCAAGCACTGCGACGGGCGCTACTCCTGCCTGCCGAAGGCCCAGATGGCGGCACCCAGCAGGACGACCGCGAAGACGCAGATGATCGCGAACTCCTGGGCCACGGTCATGACCTGGCCGAAGACCGACACGCCGAGGCCCGCCTGGGACCCGAGCATGATCTGCCGGATGGCATCGACGCCGTAGGTCAAGGGGTCGAACTTCGATAGCACCTGAAGCCACTCAGGCGCGGTCTGGATGGGGAAGAACACGCCAGCCAGGAAGATGAGCGGGAAGATGAGCAGCTGGACGAGGATCTGGAAGCCCTGTTGCGATCGCATCCGCGTGGCGATGAGGATGCCGAGGCCAGACAGGGCGACCGCCAGGACAGCCACGACGGGGATGAGCTCGGCGATCATCAACGCATCGAGCGGTACCCCGACGATGGGCGCGATGATGAGCATCAAGGCGACCTGGAGCAACGCCACCGCGACCGCGCCGAGCGACTTGCCGAGCGTGATGCCGGTCCGTCCGAGGGGCGCCACGAGGATCTCGCGCAGGAATCCGAACTCCCGGTCGGAGACCACGCTGATGCCCGCGAACAGCGACGTCGTCAGGACGCCCATGGCGATGATGCCGGGATACATGAACTGGATGTAGTCGACGCCCGGCGCCATCTGGCCGATGACGCCCGAGAAGCCGACGCCGAAGATGACCAGGAAGACGAGCGGCTGGACGATGCTGCTGACGAGCCGCGATCGCTCACGCACGAAGCGCAGCAGCTCGCGGTACGAGACCACCCAGGTGCCGCGGAGGACGTCGCTCATCGACCCCACCGCCGGCCCATCTCCTGGACCATGAGCGCCTGTTCGTCGAGCTCGTCGTCACGGATCTCCCGCCCGGTCAGGTGCAGGAAGACGTCGTCCAGCGTCGGCCGATGGAGTTCCACGGCCTCGATCGGCTGGCCGAAGGACCGGATGAGCTCGGGCAGGAACGCGTCGCCCTTGGGGACGACGACGCTGACCGTGCCGTCGATGACGGTCGGCTGGAGGTCGTAACGGGCGCGCAGCTCGGCTTCGGCCGCCGCCATGTCGGGCACGCTGAGGGCGATCCGATCGCCGCCGACGTCGCGCTTCAAACCGGCCGGCGTGTCGATGCCCACGATCTGGCCATGGTCGATGACGGCGATCCTGTCGGCGTGCTCGGCCTCATCCATGTAGTGGGTCGTCAGGAAGATGGTCAGGCCCTCCTGGTCGCGCAGCCGCAGCAGGTAGTCCCAGATGTGGCGGCGGGTCTGGGGGTCGAGGCCGAGGGTCGGCTCATCGAGGAAGAGCACCTTCGGATGGTGGAGCAGGCCGCGCGCGATCTCGAGTCGCCGCTTCATGCCACCCGAGTACGTGCGGACGCTGCCGCCTCGTCGGTCCGCCAGGTCGACCATCGTCATGAGCTCGGTCATGCGTTGCTCGCGCACGTCGCGGGGGACACCGTAGGCGTAGGCGTGGAAGCGCAGGTTCTGGTCGGCCGAGAGGTACTCGTCGAGCGTCGACTGCTGGAAGACGAGGCCGATCGCGCGACGCACGGCGGCCCGATCGCCGATCACGTCGTGGCCATCCACGCGCGCCGTGCCGCGGGTCGGCTTGAGCAGGGTGCAGAGCATGTTGATGGTCGTCGTCTTGCCGGCCCCGTTGGGCCCCAGGAAGCCGAAGATCTCGCCCGCCTCGACATGGAAGCTGACGCCCTTCACGGCCTCGAGCGGCCCGAAGCTGCGGGCCAGGCCATCGACCTCGATGATCACGCCGCCGACACTAGCACCATGAGCGATCGGGCCCTCGAGCCGATGGTCGCGTGCGGAGTGATGGCCAGCGCCTGCCGATCAGGATCGGCCTGGGCGGACGATGCCGACCTCGTAGGCAAGGACGACGGCCTGGACTCGGTCGTGCAGGCCAAGCTTGTCGAGGACGTGAGCGACGTGCGTTCGCGCCGTGTGCTGGCTGACGCCGAGAGCATCCGCGATGTCCCGGTTCGAGCGGCCGCGCGCAAGCAGGCGGAGGACCTCCCGTTCGCGAACTGTCAGCTCGGCAAGCCCCTGAGGCGGTGGCTGCCGGTCGACGGCGAACGCCTCGACCAGGTGACGGGTCGCAGAAGGGGCAAAGATCGAGCCGCCGTCGGCGACGACATGGATCGCTGCCACGAGCTGGTCCTCGGGCGCATCCTTGAGCAGGAAGGCGCTGGCGCCGATGCGCAGGGCTTCATAGACGTAGTCGTCAAGGTCGTAGGTCGTGAGCACGATGACATGAAGCGCCGACGTGCCGGGGACGAGGAGCCGGCGCGTCGCCTCGAGCCCGTCAAGCCGCGGCATGCGGACATCCATGAGCACGACGTCCGGCTGCAGCCGGTGCGTCTCGGCGACGGCCTGGTGCCCGTCGGCCGCCTCGCCGATCACCGCGATGCCCGGCTCCGCGGCAAGGATCATCCGCAGGCCCGTCCGGACGAGACGTTCGTCGTCGGCGATGAGGACCTTGATGCTCATCTGATCGACGCCGGTATCGGCAACCATGCTCGAACGAGGTATCCGCCATCGGGCGAAGCACCTGCCTCGACGGTGCCGCCGAGTTCGGTCGCCCGCGCGCGCATGCCGCTGATGCCGTGACCGGCCGTGACGTCGGCCGTGGCCTCCAGCACGCCGTCGTCGCGGATGTCGATGGCCAGACCGGCCGCGCGGTAGTCGAGCCCGACGAGCGCCGTCGTCGCCCGCTCCGCGTGTGCCAGGACGTTGGTCAGGGCCTCCTGGACGATGCGATAGGCGGCCCGATCCAGGCTCGACGGGAGCGGTCGCACCTCGCCGCGCCGGGTGACTTCGACGTCGATACCGGCCTGACGAACCTGAACGAACAGCCCATCCAGCGCCTCGAGACCGGGCTCGGTCGTCCGAGGGCCGCCTGGGGCCGGACTCAATGCGCCGAGCAGGCGGCGCAGTTCGCCAAGGCCGGCGCTCCCGGTCTCCTCGATGGCCGTCAGGCTGGCCCGGGTCGCGTTCGGGTCGTCGGCGAGCGCTCGACGCGCGCCTCGCGCCTGGACGACGATGACGCTCAGCGCGTGGGCCACGATGTCGTGCATCTCGAGCGCGATCCGGGCCCGCTCGTCGGCGACCGCCGCACGTGCCTGTTCTTCGCGCTCCCGCTCGAGGATGGCGGCGCGGTCCTCGAGGGCAAGAGCGCGGTCCCGGCGCTCACGGATGGCCAGGCCGGCCAACCAGGGTCCGCCAAGCAGCG
>DATBSD010000014.1:0-10691 GCA_036559965.1 Candidatus Limnocylindrales bacterium | reverse complement strand
GGCGATCGAGGCCGACTACGAGCGGACGCGCGCGCCGCTCATGGCCGACTGCCGGCTGGCCTGCGCCGCGACGCTTCAGGGCGACCTGGTGGCCGACGTGCCGCCCGAGAGCCAGGTCCACCGCCAGGTCGTGCGCAAGGGTCTGGCGCGTCGGGCGTTCACGGTCGATCCCGTCGTCCGACTCCACTACGTCGAGGTCGAGCCACCGCAGCTGGCCTCGCCGAGCGGCGACCTGGGTCGGCTGTTCGAGGCGCTCGAGCGCGAGTGGTCGCTGACCGGCCTGAGCGCCGACCTCCACGTCGTGCGCGCCCTCCAGCCGGCGCTGGCCAAGGGCGGCTACAAGGTGACGGTCGCCGTGCACGCCGCGCGCGAGGTCATCGCCGTCTGGCCGGACTTCCAGGATCGCGCCCTGGGCGTCGCCGTCGACGTCGGCTCGACGACCATCGCCGGCCACCTCGCCGACCTCGAGCGCGGCGAGGTCCTCGCCTCGGCCGGCGTCATGAACCCGCAGATCCGCTTCGGCGAAGACCTCATGAGCCGGGTCTCGTTCGCCATGCTCCACGACGATGGCGCGGCCGACATGACCGCCGTCGTGCGCATCGCCCTGGCCGATCTGGTGGCCGAGCTGGCCGCGTCGGCCGGCGAGGATCCCGACCACATCCTCGAGCTGGCGGTGGTCGGCAACCCGATCATGCACCACCTGCTGCTGGGCATCGACCCCGTGCCGCTCGGCTCGGCGCCGTTCGCGCTGGCGACCGATCGCGCCGTCCACGCCCGCGCCACCGACATCGGCCTGGGCGCCATCAACGCGGGTGCGCGCCTCTACGTGCTGCCCTGCATCGCCGGCCACGTCGGTGCCGACACCGCTGGCGTCATGCTCGCGGAGACGCCCTACCGCTCGAAGCGCACGACGCTCATCGTGGACGTGGGCACGAACGCCGAGATCGTGCTCGGCGACGCGCGTCGGCTGCTGGCCGCGTCGAGCCCGACCGGCCCGGCCTTCGAGGGCGCCCAGATCAGCGCTGGGCAACGTGCCGCGCCGGGGGCCATCGAACGCGTGCGCATCGACCGCACGACCCTCGAGCCGCGCTTCCGCGTCATCGGCACCGACGCCTGGTCGGACGAGCCTGGCTTCGAGGGATCGAGCGGCGCGAGCGGCGTCACGGGCATCTGCGGCTCGGGCATCGTCGAAGCTATCGCGGAGCTCTATCTGGCCGGCGTGATCACCGCCGACGGCATCATCGACGGCCGCCTCGCGGCACGCTCGCCGCGCGTCGTGCCCGACGGCCGGACGTTCAGCTACCTCCTCCGCGACGGGCTGCCGCGCATCCTGGTGACGCAGAACGACGTGCGCGCCATCCAGCTCGCCAAGGCCGCCCTGTATGCCGGTGTCCGGCTGCTCATGGACCACCTCGAGATCGACGCGGTCGAGCAGATCCGCCTGGCGGGCGCCTTCGGCAGCCAGATCGACCCGCTCCATGCGATGGTCCTGGGGCTCATCCCCGACTGCGACCTCAGCCAGGTCGAGGCGGCCGGCAATGCCGCCGGCACCGGCGCCCTCATCGCCCTCCTGTCGGCCACCGCGCGGCGCGAGATCGAGACCCAGGTGCGGCGGGTGGAGAAGATCGAGACCGCCGTCGAGGCGCGCTTCCAGGAACACTTCGTGGCGGCCATGGCGATCCCCCATCGGACGGCCGCGCTGCCCAATCTGGCCGCCGTGGTCGAGCTGCCGACACCCGTCCCGCCCGACCCGTCGGCGACGAACGGACGGACCAGCCGACGCCGGCGGATGCCAGTCGAGGAACGGCCATGACCGACGAGCCAGGCCGGCGGCGAGCCGGCGGCCGCGCCGCCCGCCAGGCGGCGCGCGCACACGACACGACCATCCACGCGCCGTACCTGACACGCACGATGGCACCGTTCGAGGTGCTCGGCGAGGAGGGCCTGGCGGTCATCGAGCACAACGCCGACACCATCCTCGAGGAGGTCGGCGTCGACTTCCGCGGCGATGCCGACGCCCTCCGGCTGCTGCGCGAGGCTGGCGCCTCGGTCGACGGCGATCGCGTCCGCTTCCCGCGCGGCATGTGCCGCTCGATCGTCCAGGCCAGCGCGCCGCACGACTTCATCCAGGTCGCCCGCAACCCCGCCCGCAACGTCCACATCGGGGGCATGAGCACGGTCTTCGCGCCGGCCTACGGCTCGCCGTTCGTGCGCGATCTCGATGGCGGGCGGCGCTACGGGACGATCGAGGACTTCCGCAACTTCGTGAAGCTGGCCTACCTGACGCCCTACCTCCATCACAGTGGCGGGACGGTCTGCGAGCCGGTCGACCTGCCGGTCAACAAGCGCCACTACGACATGGTCTACAGCCACATGCGCTGGTCGGACAAGCCGTTCATGGGCTCGGTCACCCATCCGCTCCGGGCACAGGACACGGTCGACATGGCGCGCATCCTCTTCGGCGAGGCGTTCCTGGAAGACAACGTCGTCGTGATGAGCCTCATCAATGCCAACTCGCCGCTCGTCTGGGATGCCACGATGCTCGGCTCGGCGCGCGCCTATGCGCTCGCCAACCAGGCGACCATCCTGACGCCGTTCATCCTCGCCGGCGCCATGTCACCGGTGACCGCGGCCGGCGTGTGCGCCCAGACCCTGGCCGAGGCGCTGGCGGGCATGACGTTCGTCCAGCTCGTGCGCCCCGGCGCCCCGGTCGTGCTGGGCTCGTTCGCGAGCTCCATCTCCATGCAGTCGGGGGCGCCGACCTTCGGGACGCCCGAGCCGGCCCTCGTGCTCTACGTCATGGCCGCGCTCGCCCGCCGGCTGGGGGTGCCCTTCCGGTCGGGCGGCTCGCTGTGCGCCTCGAAGATCCCCGACGCCCAGGCCGCCTATGAGTCGGCGGCGACCCTTCAGCCGACCGTCCTCGGCGGCGTCAACTTCGTGCTCCACGCGGCGGGCTGGCTGGAAGGCGGCCTGGCGATGGGCTACGAGAAGTTCATCCTCGACCTCGACCAGTGCGGGATGATGAGCGTCTTCGTGGACGGCGTGGACCTCTCGGAGAACGGCCAGGCGCTCGACGCCATCCGCGAGAACGGCCCCGGCCAGCACTTCCTGGGCACGGCCCACACGCTGGCCAACTTCGAGACCGCCTTCTATCGCTCGTCGGTCGCCGACAACAACTCGTACGAGCAGTGGCTCGAGGACGGCGGCCTTGACGCCGCGCAGCGGGCGACCGGCATCTGGAAGCGGATGCTCGCCGAGTACGAGGCGCCAGCGATCGATCCCGGCATCGACGAGGCCCTGCGCGACTTCATCGCGCGCAAGAAGGCGTCGTTCCCGGACTCGGACGTCTGAATGGGCGGCGGCTGATGGCACGACGCAGCCTCACGGCCGCCGAGCGGGCGGCCATCGTGCGCGTCCTCGAGACGCCGACGTTCGAGCTGCTGCCGCTCAAGAACGCCGAGGAGCAGGCCGCCCATCTGCCGCCGGCGGCGACCGTCTCGGTCACGGCCTCGCCGGCCAAGGGCATCGAGGCGACCATCGACCTCTGCGAGCGACTCCGGGCGCTCGGGTTCGGCGTCGTGCCGCACCTCTCGGCGCGCATGATCCGCGACCGGGCACATCTCCAGGCACTGCTCGAGCGGCTGACGGCGATCGCCGTCCGCCGCGCGTTCGTGGTCGGTGGCGACGCCGACACGCCGGGCGAATTCCTGGACGGGCTCTCGCTGCTGCGCGCGATGGACGAGCTGGGCGCCTTCGAGACGCTGACCGACATCGGCGTGCCCTGCTATCCCGACGGCCACGCGACCATCCCGGACGACGCGCTGCGCCAGGCACTGCTCGACAAGCAGCCGTACGCCAGCTCGATGACGACCCAGATGTGCTTCGACCCGACGACCATCGCCGGCTGGCTCTGGGAGCGTCGGGCAGCGGGGGTGACCCTGCCGGCCGTCATCGGCCTGCCGGGCGTGGCCGAGCTCCACAAGCTGATGCTCATCAGCGCGCGCATCGGGGTCGCCGACTCGAAGCGCTTCCTGTCCAAGAACACGCGCCTCGTGGGGCGCCTCGTTCGGCCCGGCGGCTACAGCCCGCATGCGCTGCTCGAGGGTCTCGCGTCGAGCATCGCCGATCCGGCCGCGGACATCCGCGGCCTCCACCTCTATACGTTCAACCAGGTCGAGACGACCGAGGAGTGGCGTCGCCGCTACCTCGGCCGATTGGCCGAGATGTCGACCGCCGCCTGATCGCGGCACGTCCAAAGGAGCCCGAGCCACCGATGTCGATGCCCAGCAGCCTCCAGATCGCCCAGGCCGCCGCGATGCGTCCCATCGCCGACATCGGCGCCGAGCTCGGACTGCTGCCCGAGGAGCTCGAGCTCTACGGTCCGTACAAGGCCAAGATCTCGCTCGATGTCCTGCGCCGCCTGGCCGAGCGACCGAACGGCCACGAGATCCTCGTCACGGCCATCACGCCGACACCGCTCGGCGAGGGCAAGACGACGACGACCATCGGGCTCGCGCAGGGCCTCAACCGCATCGGCGTCCGGACGGCCGTCGCCATCCGCCAGCCATCGCTCGGGCCGGTCTTCGGCATCAAGGGCGGGGCGGCGGGCGGCGGCTACAGCCAGGTCGTGCCGATGGAGGACTTCAACCTCCACCTGACGGGCGACAACCACGCCGTCAGCGCGGCGCACAACCTGGCCGCGGCGTTCATCGACAACCACCTCCATCACGGCAACGCGCTGGGCATCGCGCCGCACACGATCTCATGGCCGCACGTCGTCGACATCAGCGATCGCGCCCTGCGCCACGCGGTCATCGGCCTCGGCTCGGCGGAGGACGGGGTGCCGCGCGAGACCGAGTGGCAGATCAGCGTCGCGTCGGAGGTCATGGCCGTGCTCGCCCTGGCGACCGACATCCACGACCTGCGGGCGCGGCTCGGCCGCATCGTGGTGGCGCGCACGCGCGACGACCGCCCGGTGACGCTCGAAGAGCTCAAGGTCGCGGGCGCCATGACCGTGCTCATGCGCGACGCCATCAAGCCCAATCTGCTCCAGACGCTCGAGGGTGGGCCGGCGTTCGTGCATGCGGGGCCGTTCGCGAACATCGCCCATGGCAACTCGTCGGTGCTCGCGGACCGAGTGGCGCTCAAGCTCGTCGACGCTGTCTGCACGGAGGCCGGCTTCGGGGCCGACATGGGCGCCCAGAAGTTCATGGACATCAAGTGCCGCCTGGGTGGCATCCGCCCGTCGGCGGCAGTCGTCGTGGCGACCATCCGGGCGCTCAAGATGCACGGCGGCGTGGGCCGCATCGTGGCCGGCAAGCCGCTCGACCCGGCGCTCGAGCTGGAAGACCCCGAGGCGGTCCGCCGCGGCGCGGCCAACCTGGCCAAGCAGATCGAGAACATGCGACTCTACGGCGTGCCCGTCGTGGCGGCCATCAACGCCTTCCCGGGCGATGCCGCGTCGGAGGTCGCCGCCGTGCGCGACGTGGCCATCGCGGCCGGTGCCACGGACGCCGTCGTGGCCACCCACTTCGCCGAGGGCGGGGCGGGCTCGGAGGACCTTGCGCGGGCGGTCTGGGCGGTCGCCCAGGCATCGGGCGCCGACGGCATCTCGGGCGCGCGCGACTTCCGCTTCCTGTACCCCGACGAGATGCCGCTGGCCGAGAAGATCGAGACCATCGCCACGCGCATCTACGGCGCCGACGGCGTCGACTTCGGAGCCGGCGTCGTGCGCAAGCTGGAGGGCATCGAGGCCGACGGCCATCGGGCGCTGCCGATCTGCATGGCCAAGACCCACCTCTCGCTCTCGACCGACCCGACCAAGAAGGGTCGCCCGGCCGGCTTCCGGGTGCCCGTCAGGGACGTCCGACTGTTCGCCGGTGCCGGCTTCGTGACCGCCTACTGCGGCGACATGCGGACGATGCCCGGCCTGCCGTCGCGGCCGGGTGGCGAAGGCGTCGACATCGACGCCGAGGGCAACGTCGTCGGGCTGTTCTAGCGACCCCGATCGCGGTCGGCGCGCTTGACGGCCAGGAGCGTCATGTCGTCGGCCTGCTCGGCCGCGCCGGCGAACTGGTCGACCGCCGAGACGATGGCCGCCACGACCGCTGACGCCGGCGCGTCACCCGCCTGGGCGACGACGTCGACGAGGCGGCCGAGGCCGAACCGATGCCCGTCGGGCGCCAGGGCATCGGTCACGCCGTCGGTGTAGACGAGGAAGAGGTCCCCGGGTGCCAGGGTCACGACGCGGTCGGCCACGGCGAGCGTGCCGAGCAGTCCCAGCATCGCGCCCGGCGCGCGCAGCTCACGGATGCGCCGTGACCCGCTCCGGCGGAGGAGCGGGAACTCGTGACCGGCGTTGGCGTAGCGCAGGCGCCCGGTGGCCGTGTCGAGCCGGCCGACGAGCGCGGTCAGGAACAGCCCGGTCCGCGCATCGCGCACCAGGACGCGGTTGGTGCGACGCAGAGCGTCGGCCGGTCCGCTGCCGTTGTACGCAGCGGAGCGCATGACGGCCCGACTGAACGCCATCATCAGCGCCGCCGGCAGGCCCTTGCCGGTCACGTCCGCCACGGCCAGACCCACCGACGTGGCTGCCGCGGGCAGCGCGTACGCGTCGTAGAAGTCGCCGCCCACGGTGCGCGCAGCACGATAGGCGGTGGCCAGCTGCCAGCCGGGCGGCGCGGGCAGGTCCGTGGGCATGAGGTTGAGCTGGATCCGACGGGCGAAGGTGAGATCGCGCGCCGACCGACTGCGCTCCGCATCCAGGAGACCCTGGAGGCGTGCGATCTCCAGGTCGCGTCGGTCGGGCGACATGACGCTCGTTTCGGGCCGTCGGCCGATCAGAAGGCGGCGATGGCCTCGGCCTCGTCAGTCCGGCAGTCGATGAATCGATCGAGGCCCGTGCGCTGGATGACCCGGGCCGGCGACGAGTCCGGCGACCCGGACAGGACGATCTTCATGTGCGGCTGGAGGCCGCCGTCGACCGCCTCCTCGAGGGCATGGTGGGCAGCCCAACCCGATTCCGGATCGGGCGGCTCCTTGCCGTTGAAGATCATCGCCAGGCTGTGCAACGCGACCAGGCCGGAGCTGCCCATGTAAGGGACCGCGCGAAGGTCGAGCAGGAGGTCGCGCGCGCCCGACGCGTAGAGGCGCCGGCCCTCGCCGATGACGGCTTCGAAGTTCGACGCGTCGAGGTCTCCCTCGAGACGGAGCACGGTCACGGGGACACGCCCCTTGGCGCGCTCAACGGTGGTCTGCATGGCCGACGTCTCCCTTCCCATTCAAGCTCAGTGTGACGACCAACTCGTTGCCGCCGTCCGGCCGCGATCGATGCTCCATGCCATCGATGCACAGGCGGATGAGATGGATGCCCATGCCACCGACCGGCCGTCGCTCGAGCGGGACGTCGAGGTCCGGCGCTGGACGTGTGGTGGGGTCGAACTCCGGCGCCCTGTCGCGCAGGGTCATGATGAACGCAGTGCTGTCGCCGGCGACCGCCACGTCGACGGGGCCGGGCCGACCACCGTACCCGTGACGGATGATGTTCGTGGCCAGCTCGTCGGCGACGAGCACCACATCGTCGACCCCGGGCCCTGCCATGCCGCGCGCGAGCGCAGCCTCCCGCACGAACGCCCGGATAGTGGCCAGATCGACCAGGTCGGCCTGGGGCAGCAGGAGCGACGTGGCGGCGATCATCGGACGGCGATTGTATGCGGCTGGTCTGGGCGGCGAGCCCACGCCGGCGTCGATGGGCGGTCCTAGGGTCCGCCCTCGTCGAGGGACCTCGGCCAGAGCGAGAAGTAGTAGATCGCCTTGCCGTCCGGTCCGCGCAGGTAGACCCGCTGGACCACGCCGCCCTTGTCCGAGAGGCCGAGCGCGGCAGCCTCGTCGGCCGACATGACCCGGCGCCCCGACTGGAGCTCCGCCAGACCAGCAAAGTCGGCCGGCGCCACGCCTGGCCACGGCCATGGCGCGATGTCATCGTCGACCAACCCAGGCACCACGCCGTCTCCGATGAAGGCGAAGATGCTGGAGTCGAGCAGGTTGCCCCAGTAGCTGTCGGGCGTCCATGTCGTCGTCGGGATCCCGCTTCGCGCGAATCGGCGGAGGTGCGTGGTGAGCGGCTCGAACGAGCCGGCCAGATCCTCGACGCGCTTGTCGAGACCGCCGGCGCGGATGGTGAAGACGTCGGAGCTTGAGACGTCGGTGTCGACCGCTTCATACCGCTCGCAGGCGTCCCACAGGCCACCCGCATCGAGGGCGAACCGCAGGAGCGACTGGATCTGGTCCTCCGCGAGGTGAGCGATCCTGAACGGCCGGCCGCGGGTGATCCCGTCGACCGACGGTGGGCGGGGCGCACGATCGTTCCGGTAGATGACCGTGCCGTCGCCGTAGAGCGTGAATTCCGGCCCTGGCTGGAAGAGCTCACCTACCAGGTCACCGACCGCGACGTCGGGGCCGCGGTCGAATCGGAGCACGACATCCGTGGCACCGGTCGCGTGATCGAGGGGGCCGGCCGGCGGGCTGCCCGGCTCGTTGCTGGCTGGCGTTGGCGCTGGGCTGCCGTCCAGGAACAGATCGACCGGGATGCTCGTGCTGCTGCAGCGCATGGCAACGCCGAGCTGTCCCTGGACGTTGGACCCCCAGCAGGCGCCAGCTCCGTCGCCGTCGAGAGCGCAGGCATGTCTGCCACCCACCGCGATGCCGCGGACACCGCTCGCCAGACCGGGCACTTGGACCGCGGTCTCGGACCCCTCCCAACACGCCACGCCGCCGGCGTTCGTGATCGCGCAGAGCCCCTGTTCGCCCATGGAGATCGCGGCAGCGCCGCCCAGGCTCGAGACGTCACGCCCGACCCATCGGTCGGCCACGCTATCGCCGGGCGTCGCGGCGTCGGGGCCCGAGCACAGGACCCTACCGTCGCTCGTGAGCCCACAGGTCCGGTCGCCGCCCGCCACGATGGCGGCGAAGCCCCCCGCTGGGCCCTTGGCATCGACCGGGATCAGGCTGAACCCGACATCCGGGTCGTCCGACTGGCCATCTCCCCAGCACAGGACACGGTCATCGCTCATCAGCGCGCATGTGTGCAGGCCACCCGCGGCGATCGCCGTGACCCCGCTCGAGAGGCCCGAGACAGCGACCGGCGTGCTGCTGTCGGTCCTCGTGCCATCGCCCAGACCGCCGAAGGCATTGTGGCCCCAGCATTTGACCCCACCCGTGGTCATCGACGCGCACGTGTGGGCCCAGCCGACGGAGATCTCGGCGACGCCGCTCGCGAGCGCCGCGACATCGACCGGCACAGCGCTTGACGTCGTCGTGGCATCGCCGAGCTGGCCGTACTCGTTGGAGCCCCAGCACTTCACGCCACCAGCGCTCGTCAGCGCACAACTGTGGAAGCCGCCGGCAGCGATGGCGCTGACGCCGCGCTCGAGCCCCGAGACGTCGACCACGCCGGGGGCGTGCGTATCGGCGCTCGACCCGTTCCCCAGCTGACCCTCCGCGTTGGAGCCCCAGCACGTGACGCCGCCGGCATCGGTCAGCGCACAGGTGTGCTCGTATCCGGCGCCGATCGCATGGTTCATGGCTTCGACTGCCGAGGGCGACGGTGACGGCGACGGGTCTGCGGCCGGGGACGCCACAACCGACGCCGATGGCGACGCCGTGATCGGTGAGGACGGGGTCGCGGCCGGTCCGCAGCCGACGATGAGCGCACCGACGACGATCGCCGCCGCCGATACTCGCAAGGACCGCATGCGGTGACCTCGTGGTAGGTCCGTCGGACGCTGGGACGTCCGCCTGCCGCCGTACGTTACGCCACCCGGATCTTGCTGCCGGGACCTTCGGGGGACGTGACGACGACCGGGGTGCTTGTCAGGATTGGTTGACGTGCGTACGATGGTCGAGCGCACGCAAGCAACGCGACGTCACGAGGACCCCAAGCCCGATGCTGAACACCGAGCCCCAGCCGCTCAGCCCTCCGCCAGCGCCCAGCGCCGAGACGCTCGTCCATCTATCGGACGCGGCCGCCGGAAAGTTGCGCGAGCTGACCGCCGAAGAGACGAACCCGGCCATCGGGCTGCGCGTGTACGTCTACTCGGGTGGCTGCTCGGGATACCGCTACGGGATGATGCTCGAGGACCAGCCGACCAACGAGGACGTGACTATCGAGAGCAACGGGGTCCGCGTCTACGTCGACCAGTCGAGCACGCAGTACCTGACAGGCTCGGAGATCGACTACGTCGACACGCTCATGGGCGCCGGCTTCACCGTCAACAACCCGAACGCCGTCTCGGCCTGCGGCTGCGGCAGCAGCTTCCGGACCGAGGAGTCGGCCGGCAGCCCCGGCGGCTGCTCCCACTGACCCCCATGGCTGCCTGACAGCCCCCAGCCACCTCACGAGCCGTCGGGACCACCCGGCGGCTCGATCGATTCCTGGCCGAGATCGACCCGACCTCCTGAGGCCTGTCGTGCGGTGGGAGGTGACGTCTCAAGCGCCTCTATAGCGGGGTCGTCGAGGCTGGCGGCATGCACGGCACCGATCGGCTCCCACGTCCCGCGCGATCCAGCGTGGCCCGAGTGCTCATCGTGCTCGTCGTCTTGCTGCTGCCCATCGTCGCTGGGTCGGCGATCCTTGGCAGCCCGCCGCGCGGCATCGTCGCGGCCGACCTGCGAACGGACCTCGCGGACGCGAC
>DATBSD010000013.1:0-4024 GCA_036559965.1 Candidatus Limnocylindrales bacterium | reverse complement strand
CGGTTCCTGATCGGGCTCGTTGATGGGGAACGCCGGCGTGCGGGCGCTCGAGAGGACCTCGATGCCATCGGCGCGCAGCTCGACCGCCCCGGTCGCGAGCTTGGGGTTCTCGGTCCCCTCGCGGCGGATCTCGATGCTGCCCCGGGCCTGGACCACGAACTCGCCTCGGATGTCGCTCGCGGCAGCGTGAGCCCCCGGCGCCTCGGCGGCATCGATGACGATCTGCGTGACACCATATCGGTCGCGCAGGTCGAGGAAGATGAGCTGGCCGAGGTCGCGACGACGATGGACCCAGCCTGCGAGGGTCGTCGCCCGGCCGGCGTGCTCCGGGCGCGCATCACCGCAGGTCAGGTCGCGGAAGGTCGTCTCCATGGGCTGACCATCGTAGCCGAACGTGACGGCCCGGCCGGGGTCAGGCCGTGGATCGCCGGGCACCGGCGGCCATGCGGCCGAAGGGCAGCGTGCCCAGGGCGACGCCGGCCACGACGAGGGCCACGCCGGCGAGCTGGCTGATCGACGGCGCCTCGTCGACGATGAGCATGGCCAGCACGATCGAGGCGACCGGCTGGCTGAGCAGCAAGAGCGACGTCGTGACGGCCGGCAGCCGCGGCAAAGCTGCAGCGACGAGGAGGCCGCCGGCGACCTGGGCCGAGACGGCCAGCACGAGCAGCCAGGCGAGGGCCTGCCAGCCCGGCACGGGCTCCAGGTCGCCCACGATGATGCCGCCGATGGCGGCGAAGATGGCCGTCGAGATGGTCGCGTCAAGGATCGGCCCGGCCACGTGGCGGCCGTCCTGGCCTCGTCGCAGGACGAGCAGGTAGCCGGCATACGACGCGGCGGTGGCGAGGCCGAAGACCGCGCCCAGGACGGGGTTCGAGCCGTAGGCGCCGGCGTCGAGCACGCCCGAGATGAGGAGCACGCCGACGAGCGCCACGGGCACACCGGCCAGCAGCCGGTTGCTCGGCCGCTCCCCCAGCACGAGCCAGGCGATGACACCCACGAAGATGACCTGCAGATTGCCCATCACGGTGGCCAGCCCGGCGCCGAGCAGCGGGATGGTGTGGTGGAAGAAGGTCAGGTCGAGCGCGAAGAAGACGCCCGCAGCGAAGGCGAAGCCACGCTGGCGGCGCGTCCGCGGGCCCTGCCGGCGCTCCTCCCACCAGGCCAGCACGATGAGCGGCGGGATGGCCAGCAGCGCCCGGTACGTGGCCGCCGTGGATGGCGAGACGGCGGCGAAGACGACGAGGATGCCGCTGAAGGCCAGGCACATCGCCCCGGCCACGACGGCGAGCGAGAACGCACCTGTGCCGGGCTTGCCGGCCATCGGCTGCGTCAGTCGCGTCCGCGCATGAGCGAGACGTGGAACGGCCGCAGCTCACCCGTCGCGTAGCCGCCCGCGATCACCGGATCCTGCTCCATGAACCGTCGTGCGGTCGCCTCGTCGGGCGCCTCGAAGATGGTGATGCCCGTGTTGTGGTTGCCCATGGTCGGGCCGACCAGGATGAGCACGCCGTCGGCCAGGGCGCGCTGGAAGCGTTCGAAGTGGACGCCCCAGACCTCGTTCTCCTCGTCGGTCATCGTGGCCGCGAAGTCGTCACGCGGCGGATGGATGAAGTAGATCCACTCAGCCATCGGTCGTCGCCTCGGCACCGTGCCGGTGCGAGCCCTGCGCCCGGGTCAGCTCGCGCGCCAGGTCGTCGAGATGGACGACCTTCTGGGTCGCCGCCGGCAGGTCGCGCAGCTGGACCTGTCCGTTGGCCAGCTCGTCTCCGACGATGACGGCGAAGTGGGCATGCTCGCGCGCGGCGCCCTCGAGCTGACGCCCGAGCTTGCGCACGTTGAGGTCGGCGCGGGCCGTCAGGCCGGCGGCACGCAGGTCCGTCGCGATGCGCAGTCGGGTGACCGTGTCGGCGGGATCGGCACCACAGACGACGACCGTCAGGTGCTCCGGCTCGCTGGCTGCGACGCCGGCCTCGGTCAGCGCAAGGACGACGCGGTCGAGCCCGAGGGCGAAGCCGATGCCCGGCGTCGGCTTGCCGCCCAGCAGCTCGACGAGGCCGTCGTAGCGGCCGCCACCGCCGAGCGCCGACTGCTGGCCCTGCGCCCCTTCGCGATAGAACTCGAAGGCGGTCCGCGTGTAGTAGTCGAGGCCACGCACGAGCCGCGTGTCGCTCTCCCAGACGACCCCCAGCGCGTCGAGGTGCGCCTTGACCGCTGCGAAGTGTGCGGCGCATGCCTCGCAGAGGTGGGCGTCGATGGTCGGGGCGCTGGCGATCATGTCGGCCAGGTCGGGGTCTTTGGAGTCGAGGAGCCGGAGCGGGTTGGCAGCGAGGCGCTCGCGCTCGACACCGACGAGTCGCTCCGCCTGGGCGCCGAAGTGGGCGCGCAAGGCCTCGATGTAGGTCGGTCGGCAGGCTGGATCACCGATCGAGTTGACCCTCACCGTGACCCCAGTCACACCGGCGTCGGCGTAGAAGCGCGACGCCAGCTCGATGATCTCAGCGTCGACGGCCGGCCCGACGTCGCCGATCGCCTCGACGTCCCATTGCCAGAACTGGCGGAAGCGTCCGGCCTGTGGGCGGTCATAGCGGAACATCGGTCCGACGAGCGAGACCTTGACCGGCTGCGGCCAGGTCAGCAGCCCATGCTGGACGTAGGCGCGCACGATGCCGGCCGTCGCTTCGGGTCGCAGCGCCCAGCGCTCGGTGTCCTCGCCGCGGCTGGGACTGACTCGGAAGAGCTCCTTCTCGACGACGTCGGTCACGGCGCCGATGCCGCGCTCGAAGACCTCGCTCTGCTCGAAGAGCGGCGTCTCGATGCTCGCGTAGCCGTACCGCCGCGCAAGGTCGCGAGCGCTCGCTTCGAGGCGCTCCCACGTCGGGCGCTCGTCGGGCAGCAGGTCGCGGGTACCGCGCGGAGCGCGAAAGCCGGGCATCCTGGCGAGTGTAGCGAGTCCTACCCGCGCTCCGGCTGGAGCTCATGCTCCGAGCCGCTCGGCTCGGCCGAGACGGCGTTCCACTCCGGATCAGTTGCCCGACGAGAACTCCGCGCTGCGCAAGATCGCGTCGACGATCGGTGCGAAGCCGTCGAAGTCCGCCGTCGGTGCCTCGACGAGGATGACCTCGATGACCGACTCCTCGCCCATGGGGTATTGCAGGACGCCCAAGCGATACTTGCGGTCAGGCTGCAGATCGTAGGCCCCGGCGCCAGGGATCGAGATCGACACCGCCTCGGTCGGCGCCAGGTCGACCGCGAAGCCGGATGTCCCACCGATCGTGACATGCGCCGGGTCGCCGGCCTTGTACGCGAACGTCGGCGTCAGCGCCGCCGCCAGGTCGGAATCATCGAGCAGCGGTCCCGTGTCGCCGAAGTCGATCGTCAGCCGCTGCGCTGGCGTGTCGACGCGCGACAGGACCAGGCTCGTCTCGTCGATGGCTGATTCCTCTTGCCAGCCGTCGTCGATGGTCAGCGCGACCGCGTCGTGACCAGGGGTCATGTACGACCCCGCCGGCAGGGGGCACGGCGCATCGGCAGAGCCGGTGGGGCAGAGCTGGAACCCACCGACCGCCGATCCGGCCGTCGGCGGCCGCGTGCCAGCGGCAGGCGATGCCGCTCCCGACGGGCTTGATGCTGGCCCGTCGCTCGACTCCGTGCCCGCGGGCTGAGACGAGCAGGCCGCGACCACGAGGATCGCGAAGAGCACGGCGGATCGCCTCACGCTGACCTCCTCTCGCCCCCGCGCGCGGCGCCCAAGGTACGACGCCCGCATGTGCTCCCGCGGCTCGACGAAGACGCAGGGCGGCTCGCTACCATCGCGTCATGATGACCGCCCATCGCGTCCATGTCGTGCCCTGGCTCCGCACCATCGGCGGGCGCGTGCTCATCATGAACTGGCTGGCGATCACCATCGGGCGTGACATCTGGTGCTGGCGCGCGCTCGACGAGGTGGAGCTGGCGCACGAGCTCGCCCATGTCCGTCAATGGCAGCGTGACGGCGCGCTCTTCGTCGTCCACTACGCGCTGG
>DATBSD010000012.1:0-25091 GCA_036559965.1 Candidatus Limnocylindrales bacterium | reverse complement strand
AGCTCATGCTCCGAGCCGCTCGGCCCGGCCGAGACAGCGTTCCACCCCGGATCAGTTGCCCGACGAGAACTCCGCGCTGCGCAGGATCGCGTCGACGATCGGGGCAAAGCCCTCGAAGTCCGCCGTCGGTGCCTCGACGAGGATGACCTCGATGACCGACTCCTCGCCCATGGGGTACTGCAGGACGCCCAAGCGATACCGGCGGTCAGGCTGCAGGTCGTAGGCCCCGGCGCCAGGGATCGAGATCGACACCGCCTCGGTCGGCGCCAGGTCGACCGCGAAGCCGGAGGTCCCCCCGATCGTGACATGCCCCGGCTCGCCGGCCTTGTACGCGAACGTCGGCGTCAGCGCGGCCGCCAGGTCGGAATCATCGAGCAGCGGTCCCGTGTCGCCGAAGTCGATCGTCAGCCGCTGCGCCGGCGTGTCGACGCGCGACAGGACCAGGCTCGTCTCGTCGATGGCAAATTCCTCTTGCCAGCCGTCGTCGCTGATGGTCAGCGCGACCGCGTCGTGACCAGGGGTCATGTACGACCCTGCCGGCAGGGGGCACGGCGCATCGGCAGAGCCGGTGGGGCAGAGCTGGAACCCACCGACCGCCGATCCGGCCGTCGGGGGCTGCGCGCCAGCGGCAGGCGATGCCGCTCCCGAGGTGCTTGATGCGGGCCCTACGTCGCTCGACTCCGTGCCCGCAGGCTGAGACGAGCAGGCCGCGACCACCAGGATCGCGAAGAGCACGGCGGATCGCCTCATGCTGACCTCCTCTCACCCCCGTGTGCGGCATCCACGGTACGACGCCCGCATGTGCTCCCGCGGGCCGACGAAGACGGAGGATGGCTCGCTACCATCGCGTCATGACGACCGCCCATCGCGTCCATGTCGTGCCTTGGCTCCGCACCATCGGCGGGCGCGTGCTCATCATGAACTGGCTGGCGATCACCATCGGGCGTGATATCTGGTGCTGGCGCGCGCTCGACGAGGTGGAGCTGGCGCACGAGCTCGCCCATGTCCGTCAATGGCAGCGCGACGGCGCGCTCTTCGTCGTCCACTACGCGCTGGCGTCGATCATGGCGCTCCTCGCTCGGCGCCACTGGTATCGGGACAACGCGTTCGAGGTCGCCGCCCGGGCGGCCGCGTCTCGGACAGCGGCCGATGTGGCTGCGCGCCGGCGTCCGCCGCTGGGCTGAGCTCCGGGCGTCCCGTCCGGCGGCCGCTAGCCGAAGTCGCGCTGGACCGTGTAGACATCCTTGAGCCCCTCGAGCCGGGAGAGGACGCGTGCGAGCTGTGCGACGGAGGCGACCTGGAGCGTGGCCACGACCGTGGCGGTGTGGTCGGGGTTCGTCGTCACGTTGGCCGCGATGATGTTGACCTTGGCCTCGGCCACGACGTTCGTGATGTCCGACAGCAGGCCCGTCCGGTCGTAGGCGTCGATGCGGATGGCGATGGGATAGGTCTGCTGGACCTCCCCTTCCCACTCGACCTCGATGAGGCGGTTGACGTCGCGCTCGTTGAGCACCGTGGGGCACGTCCGAAGGTGGACCGTGACGCCCTTGCCGCGGGTGATGAAGCCCTCGATCGGGTCGCCCGGGATGGGATGACAGCACTTCGCGAAGCGAACGAGCAGATCGCCGACGCCCTTGACCCGGACGCCGCCCGTGCGCGCCGGCATGGGCGGCGCGACCTGCGGCAGGACGGCCTCATCGGCGTCGTCGGCAACGCCCAGCCGCATGACCACCTGTTGCGCGCTGATGGCGCCATAGCCGATGGCCGCATAGAAGTCGTCGAGCGAGGAGAACTTGTAAGCCTCGGCCGTTTCCGCGATGCGATCCGAACCGATGCGCTCGAGCGATGTGCGCGCCAGGCGGCGCAGCTCGCGCTCCAGGTTCTCGCGCCCGTGGACGATGTTCTCGTCACGCTCCTGGCGCTTGAACCACTGGCGGATCTTCTCCCGGGCATGGCCGGTGCGGACGATCTTGAGCCAGTCGCGCGACGGTCCGTGCGCGCCCTTGGTGGTCACGATCTCGACGATGTCGCCGGTCTTCAGCCGATAGTCGAGCGGCACGAGGCGGTTGTTGACCTTGGCGCCGATGGTCCGGTGGCCGACGTCGGTGTGGATCCGGTAGGCGAAGTCGAGTGGCGTCGAGCCCGACGGCAGGTCCTTGACGTCGCCCTTGGGCGTGAACACGAAGACCTGATCCTGGAAGACGTCGAGCTTGAGGCCCTCGACGAACTCCGTCGCGTCCGAGACCTCGCGCTGCCAGTCCATGAGCTGGCGCACCCAGGCCAGCTTGGCGTCGTAGTCGCGGTCGTTCTTGCCGCTCGGCCCGTCCTTGTAGCGCCAGTGGGCGGCGATGCCGACCTCCGAGACGCGGTGCATGGCGTGGGTCCGGATCTGCACCTCGAGCGGCTTGCCATCGAGCGCGATGACCGCGGTGTGGAGGCTCTGGTACAGGTTGCCCTTGGGCATCGCGATGTAGTCGTCGAACTGTCCGGGGATGGGCCGCCAGAGGGAGTGCACGACCCCGAGGGCGGCGTAGCAGTCCTTGAGCTCGTCGACCAGCACACGCAGGGCGTACACGTCGTAGATCTCGTTCAGGTCGGCGCCCTTGCGCTGCATCTTCTTCCAGATGCTGTTGATGTGCTTCGGGCGGCCGGACAGCTCGGCCTCGATGCCGGCCGCAGCCAGGGCGTCGGCGAGGATGCCCTTGGTCCGATCGACATACGCCTCGCGAGCCTTGCGCCTCGTCTCGAGCTGCGCCGCGAGACGGCGATAGGCATCACCTTCGAGCTCCTTGAAGGCGAGGTCCTCGAGCTCCCACTTGATCTGCCAGATGCCCAGCCGCTCCGCGAGCGGGGCGTAGATCTCGGCCGTCTGACGGGCGATGCGCTGGCGCTTCTCGCGCGGCAGGGCGCCCAGCGTGCGCATGTTGTGGAGCCGGTCGGCGAGCTTGATGAGCACGACCCGCACATCCTCGGCCATGGCCAGGAACATCTTCCGGATGTTCTCGGCCTGCTGCTCCTCGTGGCTGTGCGTCGACAGCCGCGACAGCTTCGTGACGCCGTCAACCAGCCGGGCGACATCAGGCCCGAAGCGCTCCTCGATGTCAGGCAGCGCGAAGTCGGTGTCCTCCGGAACGTCGTGGAGCAAGGCGGCCACGGCGGCGACCGGATCGATGCCCAGGTCGGCGAGGATCTGGGCGCACGCGATGGGATGCGTGATGTACGGCTCGCCCGATGCCCGCTTCTGGCCGGCATGGGCCTCGGCGGCGAAGCGGTAGGCCCGCTCGACCGGCTCGATGTCGGCCTGCGGGTAGTGCTCGCGCATGGTCTTGACGAGCTTGCGCGCCTGCCCATCGATGACGCGCGGCGTCACGTCCACGCGGGCCTGGGCCCGCTTCGTGCGGGCGCTGGTGGCCGGGCTCGCGGACTCGGTCGTCATCGGAGGCGCAAGTGTACCCCGGGATTCGTGCTCGGCCGCCGAGCTTGTGGGCGCCCCCGGCCCTCGTGCGGAGATCAGCCGCGCAGCCGCTCGCGAGCGTCGCGCAGGCGATACCAGAGGGCGTCGACGATGAGGTCGAACGTGCCCGGATGGCGCAGCGGCAGGCCGCCGAACTTGCGCTTGAAGCGGCTGTAACCGGCGGCTTCGGGCTGTGCGGCCTCGTCGTCGACCTCGACGACGCCCCACAGGTCGAGCGAGCGACAGCCGTCGGCGGCGAGCGCCTCCATGGCCGCGCCGAGCACGGCGTACTGGGCACGCGACCGTTCGGCATCGGGCGCGCGCGACGATCCGCCCCAGAGGTAGGCCGCGCGATCCCCGACGCGCAGGAAGCCCATGGCCGCCACGGGCTCGCCGGCGAGCCGCCCTTCGACGGCGAGCCAGCCGCCGCTGGGCGCGAAGGCGGCAGCCGCGTCGGCCAGGAAGGCCGGCGGCCGAGCGCGAAAGTCGGCCCGTTCGGCCGTCCCAGCGTGGAGCGCGGCGAGGGTCGACACCACCGCCGGATCACCGGCGCGATCGACGCTCGTGCTCACGCCTTCCTTGCTCGCGCGCCGGACCCGTGTTCGCGCATCAGGCTCCCAGCGGGCCCACACGGCGGCGCTGTCGCCGGTCAGGTCGACGATGCGGGTCGTCCTCGCCTGGAGATCTTGGCGCGCTGGTCGCAGCCCGGCGCTTTCGAGCAGCTCGGCGACCGCATCCGCGTCGCTCACCTGACCTGCCTCACTCGCCGCCTCGATGGGCATGGCGCGCGGGTCGACCTTGACCACGATCGCCCGTTCGCGCCGTGCCGCGGCGGCGACGCCCTCGAGCAGGGCGGCCAGATCGCCGGGATGGTCGCGTCGCCAGATCGGTCCGTGCGCGAGATAGCCGATCGACCGGCCGGCGGTCGACGGGCGGACGAGCAGCTGAGCAAGGCCGACGAGCCCGCCGGTCCCGTCGGTCGATTCCAGGACGAGCCGCACCGGGCGCTCGCCGTGGCGCCCGTTGACCTCGCCCCACGCCCACGCCTGGAGCGGGTCGGCGGCGGGCTGGGCGGCGATGAGTGCGTCCCAGGCCGGTCGGTCGGCGTCGACGGCTGCACGGACGATCACCCCGCGGCTCCCCAGCCTGCGTCCCTGAGCGCTTCGCGCGCCTCGCGCGCCTCGTCCCAGGCGATCTCACCGTCGGCCGTCTCGATGGTCTTCTCGTGGCCCTTGCCAGCGAGCAGCACGACGTCGGCGGGCCGGGCCTCCGCGAAGGCGCGGCGGATGGCCGCGGCGCGGTCCGGCACGAGGTGGAGATCGTGGCCGCGCTGCATGCCGGCGGCCTCAGCACCGGCCGCGATGGCCTCGATGACGGCCATGCGATCCTCGCTGCGGGGATCCTCATCGGTCACGACGACGAAACGGCAGCGCTCGGCAGCGACACGGCCCATGGCCGGTCGCTTGACGCGGTCCCGATCGCCGGCCGACCCGAAGACCGCGATCAGGCTGCCACCGCCCGCGGCGGCCACCGGCGCCAGCTCGTCGAGCACCTTGGCCAGCGCGTCGGCCGTGTGCGCGTAGTCGACGACGACGCCGAACGGCTGGCCGGCCTCGATGCGCTCCATCCTTCCGGGCACGCCGGCGACGCCTTCGAGGGCGGTCCGCACCACCGTCGGGTCGAGGCCGAGCGCCTCGCCGACGCCGACCGCGGCGAGGGCATTGTGGGCATTGAAGCGGCCTGGCAGGCGGAGCGCCAGCCGACCCTGCCAGCGCGGCGTGCCGACCTCGACATGGAGACGCTCGGCGGCCTGATTGACGTCGACGAGGCGGATCATCGCGGTCGCTGCTCGGCCGTAGCCGATGACGCGCGCCCCGGCCGTGCGAGCAGCGTCGGCGAAGGCCGGCGACGCCGGATCGTCGAGGTTCACGACGGCAGTCTTGCCGAAGCCCTTGTCCGGGTTGGCCGGACTGATCGCGAGCGCCTCGAAGAGGCGCTGTTTGGCCGCCTGGTAGGCCTCGATCGAACGATGGAACTCGAGGTGCTCCTCGGTCACATTGGTCAGCACGGCTACGTCCCAGGCGATCTCAGCGACACGGTCCTGGGCGAGACCATGCGAGCTGGCCTCGATGATCGCCCAGCCGTCACCGGCCTCGAGCATCCTGGCGAGCGCGCTCTGGAGCGCCGGTGCCTCGGGCGTCGTCGTCCGCGCGTCATTGCCCAACGATCTGCCGCCGACGATGACGTCCACGGTGCCCGCCATGCCCGTCGGTCGGCCGGCCGCCTCGAGCACCGCCCGGATGAGGTAGCTGGCGGTCGTCTTGCCGTCGGTCCCGGTCACGCCCACGACGCCCAGGTGGCGGCTCGGGAAGCCGGCCACCCAGGCCGCCGCGATGGCGGTCGCCGGTCGTGTGGCGGCGACGACCAGCTGCGGCACACCAAGACTTGTGACGGGGGTCTCGACGAGCACGGCCACCGCGCCGTGCTCGACCGCATCGGGCAGGTAGGCGTGGCCATCGGCGAGCTCGCCCGGGGCGGCCGCGAAGAGCGCACCGGGCTCGACGGTCCGAGAGTCGAGGCTGACGCTCCGGATGGACGGCTCGACGACCGGGACGCCGGCCGGGTGGACGTCCGACGGCGTCGCTGCGGGCACGATCGAGCGCAGCAGGCCGCGCTCCCGGAGCACGGCGGCGAGGTCGCCGAGCAGCGCGCTCATCGAGGCGCCAGCCCACGCATCCGCCGGCGCAGCCGACGAAGGGCCAGGTCAGCGCGATAGACGCTCGGCCGGAGCACGACCTCGTGGGCGGCCGCGGACTCGACCCAACGCGCGCCGAAGCCGATCTTGTGCTCGAACATGCCGTACGCCGGCTCACCGGGCTGCGGCTGCCGACGCGCACCGCGCACGTCGACGCCGCCAAGGTCGATCGACGGCGCGCCGTCGTCCCGCGCGCCCCGGATGGCCGTCCAGCGGAGGAGATGCATGGTGCCGGGATGGGCCGTGCGTCGGGTCGCATCGTCGGCCGAAAAGGCCGTCGCCCAGTGGCCACCCTGGCGATAGGCCATCAGGCCGCCGAGCAGCTCGCCGTCGTACTCGGCGACCAGGAAGCGGCAGCGATCGCCAGCCACGATCCGCTGCCACCAGGCGAGGAAGCCGCGGTCAGCCGCGAAATCGAAGCCCTTGCGCTGGGCGGTCTCGTCCATGAGCGTCGCGAAGGCCTCGAGCGAGCGGCCGTCGCGCTCGACCCGGACCGTCGTGCCGGCCTGGTCTGCGGCATGGATGCGCTGGCGGGTCGACTTCGACATGCCGGCCAGGAGCGTCGCGTCGTCGGCGCCCGGCGGCAGGTCGAGGACGAGCCGGTGCCGTGACGGCTGGATCTCCTCCGTCGGCCGGAATCCCGCCGCCGCGATGGCGGCCTCGTAGTCCGGGTCCTTGTCGAGCTCGGGATCGACGGCGAGGATGGTGCCATCGCGCTCGCGAAGCCACTCGGCCAGCGCAGCTGCTCGAGCGGCGATGAGCGAGCCGTCATCGCCGGCGCCGACCGGCCCGCGTGGCGCGTAGGCGACGAAGCCCGGCAACGGCCGCCGCTCGTGCTGGAGGACGAGTGCGGCCCGGTCGTCGTCGAAGCGCACGAACGTCGTCCGCCAGCCCAGCGTGCGTCGATGGGCGGCCCAGTCGGTGCCCTGCAGCAGGTGACCACCGGGTGGGTCGACCGTCAGCGCATCCCAGCCGGGCGGCGCCGTCGGCGTCGCCTCGACCACCTGCGTCATCCCTCGTCCGCCCGCTGGGTGCCGTCGACGCCCTGTGAGCGTCGCGCGAGCGCGACCCGGACGCGCTGTCCGGCCCCGACCGCGGCATGGACCAGGCGATCGGCGACGAGCTCCCAGGCGCCGACGTAGCGCAGCTCCTGACCGCCAAAACCAGCCTTGAACTGCTCGATGCCGGGGTGGGCCACCCCCCACAGATCGTAGACCCCGAAGCCGCGCTCCCGCGACGTGCGGATGGCCTCCCATTTGAGCAGGTAGTTGGCACGCGACGCGGCACCGGCCGCCGTCATGCCGCCGTACGGCTCGATGATCCGCCGGCCGCAGGCCAGCAGCAGGATGGTCGCCACCGGTTGACCGTCGGGCAGGTTGGCGAACAGGAGCCGGGCCGCGTCGCGAGCTGCGAACGCGCGATAGACGTCGCGATAGGCCGACTCAGCGCGGTGGACGAAGCCCGCCCGCTGCGCGGTCTCGACGTAGATACGGTGGAACGCGGGGATGCCCTCCTCGCCCGCCTCGACGACCTCGACACCGTCGCGCACCGCCTTGTTGACGTACTGGCGCCACTTCGAGCGCAGGTCGCCCCAGATCGCGGCCTCGGGTCGTTCGAGGTCGATGACCCGGGTCCGCGGATCCTGGATCGTCCGAGCACGTCGCCAGCCCGCCGCCTCGAGCGCCGGTTCGAGGCCGCTATCGGACGCCACCTGCGGCTCGATGGTCACGTGGCTCAGCCGCTGGTGGCGAGCGAGCCCGCGGACGGCCGCCGTCCACGCCACCAGGCCATCGGACGCCATCATCGTCGCCGCCGGGCCACGCGGCACGTAGCCGACCGACCACGGCGTGCGGCCGATCGGGTGGATGAGGACCTGGCCGCCGACCGGGCCGGCCGGAGCGTCGACGACGAGGCGCGTCGCGCGCCAGCCGTTGGCGGCCTTGACCTCGGCCCAGGCCGTGAGCTGCATGTAGCCACCGTTCGGGACGCCGGCCACGAAGCGGTCCCAGGCAGCCGCATCGGCCGCCAGACCAGCGGCGGTGGGGGCAGGGCCGGCAGCTGTCGACCCGGCAGCCGTCCGCACAGCACGCGGCGAGTCACCGCTCATGACACCGGCCGCTCCCGTCGGAGCGCGCTGACCGCGATGGCGAGCGTTTCCCGGAACTCGGGCAGTCGCAGGGCGAGGCTGTAGCCGACATAGGCGGCAGCGGCACCCGCAACGGCCGTCCCGGTCTGGACCAGGACGAGGATCTTCGAGTCGGCGAAACCCGGTCCGAAGAGCAGCGCCGTCGCCTGAGCCAATCCCAACGCCACGAGACCAGCCAGGACGGCGCCGAGCCCGAAGACGATGCCGGCACGGACGATCCCGCTGCCCCGCAGGGCCGGCGTGCGCCGCCACAGGAGCGCCGCCAGGAGGGTCGCCTCGAACCAGGCGCCGGCCGCGATGCCCAGCGCCAGGCCAGCCAGACCGAGGCTGCCCACCAGGGCCACCGAGATGGTCACGTTGACGACGACCGAGAGGATGGCCGCCATGACCGGCGTCCGCGTGTCCTTGTCGGCGTAGAAGGATCGGGCAAGGACGACGATCATGGCGTGGCCGGCCAGCCCGAGGCCGAAGAAGAGCAGCGTCTGCGCAGTCAGATCGACTGCCCTGGCATTGAAGTTGCCGTAGTCGAAGAGCAGCGTCACGACCTGCTCACGGAGGACGATGGTCATCGCCGTCAGGAAGAGCATGACGTAGAGCAGGAGCCGGAGCGACCGCACGATGAGCCTGGCGTATCGGCCGGCATCGCCCAACGCGATGGCCCGGGACATCGAGGGCAGGAGGACGACACCGAGGGGGATGCCGATGACGCCGAGTGGGATCTGGAGGATGGTGAAGGCCACGTTGTAGGCGACGATGGAACCGGTCGCCAACGTCGAGGCCAGGCTGGTGTTGACCAGGAACGTGATCTGCGACACGCCCAGCCCGAGCGCGCGAGGGCCCATGAGCAGGAAGGCCTCGCGGGCCGCCGAGTCGCGGATGTCGATCGTCAACCGGAAGCGGAAACCGGGCATCCGGACGATCGCCGGCAGCTGGACGAGGAGATGCGCAAGCGAACCCAGCACCACGGCCACGGCCAGACCCTCGATGCCCACCACGGGAGCCAAGACGACGGCGAAGACGATGATGACCGCGTTGTAGGCGATGGGCGCCATCGAGGCGACCGAGAATCGATCCCGGGCATTGAGGATGCTCGTCGCCAAGGCCCCGAGGGCAAGGAGGATGGGCGAGAAGAGCATGATCCGGGTCAGCTCGATCGTCAGCTCGGTCTGGGCAGGTCCGAAGCCAGGCGTGATGGCGGGCACGATCCAGGGCGCCAGCACGGCCATGGCGCCCGAGAGAACCACCAGCGCGATGAGCATCAGGTTGGCGACCGTCGCGACCACCCGCCACGAGCGTGCCTCCTCGTCGTTGGCGATGAGGCTCGCGATGACGGGGATGAGCGCCGAGCTCAGGGCGCCCGCGGCGACGAGCTGGAAGACGAGGTCGGGGACCCGGAAGGCGGCGAAGTAGGCGTCGAGATCCGGAGAGGCGCCGTAGATCGAGCTGAAGACCACCGTCCGCAGCCAGCCAAGGAGGCGCGAGAGCAGGTACGCCGTGGTGACGACCATCCCGGCCCGCGCAAGGGTGCGCGCGGAGCCGCTCACGCGGGCTGTTGACTCGAGCGTGCCGCCCGCGGGTGAGCGGCCCGATAGGCGGTCCGGAGTCGCGTCGGCGAGACGTGCGTGTAGACCTGGGTGGTGCCCAGGCTGGCGTGGCCGAGGAGCTCCTGGACGACGCGCAGATCGGCACCGCCGTCGAGCAGGTGGCTGGCGAAGGAGTGACGCAGCGTGTGTGGCGAGAAGCCGGCCGGCAGGCCGGCCGCCCGACCCAGGCGATCGAGCCGGTAGCGCATGCCGCGCGCGCTGAGGTCGCCGCCGGCTGCGTTCAGGAACAGCACGCCCAGGTCGTCGGGCGCCCTCCCGCGGTCCCGTCGCCCGGCCAGCAGACGGGGCCGACCGACGGCCAGGTAGTCCGACAGCGCCCCGACCGCCGGACGCCCGAGCAGGACGACACGCTCCTTGCGGCCCTTGCCCACGACCCGCATCTCCGCGTGCGGCAGGTCGAGCGCCCCGATCGTCGTGGCCGCCAGCTCGGCGACGCGCAGGCCGCCAGCGTAGGCCATCTCGAGCAGCGCCCGATCACGCAGCGCGAGGGCATCGGCGATGCCCGGGTCCTGTGCGCGCGCGCCATCGGCGACGGGGCCGACGGCGTCGAGGAGCGCCTCGACCTCGGCGATCTCGAGCACGGCCGGCAGCCGGCGGGCGCGCCGGGGCGTCGAGATCGCCGCCCACGGATCGCCCTCGACCCAGCCTTCGCGGCGAGCATGACGGTAGAACGCGCGCAGGCCGGCGATGCGAGCGGCGATCGTCGTCCGGCGCAGGCCTCGGGCGTCGAGCTCTGCCAGATAGGCACGCAGGACGATCCGGCCGGGTCGGCGCCAGTCGACCGTGGGACGGCCAGCCAGCCAGGTCAGGTAGCCGTGCACCGCCGTGCGATACGCGCGCCGCGTGTGCTCCGAGGCGTCACGCGCCTCGAGGGCGCCGAGGAATCGCTCGAGCGCCGTGACGCCCGTCACGCGTCGTCGGCGTGCGCGCGGGTCGGTCGGCGGCCAGCAGGCTTGCGGGCGCCACTTCGGCGCGTGCCGGTAGCCCGGCCAGCCGGCTTGGACCCGGCGCGGGCGGCGCGCGGTCGAGCCAGCGCGGTCGGGTCTGGCTCGCCGCCGACCAAGCGTCGGCCGATCGGATCACCCTCGGTGAGGACGGGGATGGCAGCGCCGCAGCGCAGACACAGCCACGCCTCGCCGCGCAGCGCGATGGGACCGTCGTCGAGCTCGTGGACGGCGCCGACCGGTCTGTCGTTCGTGGTGTAGTCGCAGCTCGGATAGGCCGAGCAACCGTAGAACACGTTGCCGGTCCGGCGCGCCCGACGAGCGACCAGGTGGCCGTCGTTGTTCTTGGGACACGCGACCTCGAAGGGCAGCTGGTCCGGCGGCGGCGGTCCGGTGCGCTTGATGTAGCCGCAATCCGGGTAGCGCGAGCAGCCCAGGAATGGCCCGAAGCGACCGCGTCGCTGCGCGAGCGTGCCCTGGCCGCACTCGGGGCACGGCTCGCCCTCCCCTTCCATGGGTGGTGCTTCCTCGCCCGGCAGTGGGCGGGACTCCTTGTGCTCGGGATACAGGGAGCAGGCCAGGAAGCGCCCGTTGCGCCCCAGCCGGATGACCATGGGATGGCCGAGCGAGCACACCTCGTCGGTCTCCTCGGTCGTGAAGTCGCGCCGCCGGAGCTCCCGCCGCTTCTCATCGACGAGCGCCTTGAGCGGCTCGTAGAAGTCGCGCAGCAGCGGCACCCAGGCGCGCTCGCCGCGCGCCACCTCGTCGAGTCGCTCTTCCATCCGGGCGGTGAATGCGACATCGACGAACTCGCCGAAGTGCTCCACGAGCAGATCGGTCACGATGCCGGCCACGAGCTCTGGGTGCAGGCGACGCTCGCGGATGCTGACGTAGCCGCGGTCGACGATGGTCGAGATGGTCGCCGCGTACGTCGAGGGGCGGCCGATGCCGTGCTCCTCGAGCGCCTTGACGAGCGACGCCTCCGTGTAGCGCGCTGGCGGCTCGGTGGCATGCTGCGTCGGGGTCACGTCGCGAACGTCGGCCGTGTCGCCCTCCGTGAGCGCCGGCAGGCTGGCATCGGACTCGTCGTCGCCGTCGTCGTCTCGGCCCTCCGTGTAGACGCGGCTGAAGCCGTCGAAGAGCGTGCGCGTGGCGTGAGCCCGCAGGCCGAAGCGCCCGGCTTCGAGCTCGATGCTCGTCGTCTCCATCTGCTTGGCCGCCATCTGTGAGGCGATGGCGCGCTGCCAGATGAGGCGATAGAGGCGCAGCTCGTCATCCTTCAGATAGGCGGCCATGGCGTCTGGATCGCGCTCGAAGCTCGTCGGCCGGATCGACTCGTGCGCCTCCTGGGCGCCCTTGGTCCGCGTCTTGTGGACGCGCCCGGTGGGCAGCGTGTAGTCGTCACCGAAGCGCTGCGCGATGACCGCCCTCGCCTCGCCCATGGCGACGCCGGCGATGGCCGTCGAGTCGGTCCGCATGTAGGTGATGAGCCCGACCTGGCCCTCCCCGATGGCCACGCCTTCGTAGAGCCGCTGGGCCACGGCCATGGTGCGCTTGGGGCTGAAGCTCAGCTTGCGGCTGGCCTCCTGCTGGAGCGTGCTGGTCGTGAACGGCGCGGCCGGGTTGCGGCGATGAGGTCTGGTGGCGACGTTCACGACGCGAGCGGTCTGGCCGCGCAGCTCGTCGGCGATGGCAGCCGCCGCGACGTCGTCGCCGATGGTCAGCTCGTCCGCGTTCGCCTCGCCACCGGTGTCGAGCGGGCGTCCGTCGACACGAACGAGATCGCCGGCGAAGGTCGCGCCGGCGCTCGTCTCGAGCGCCGCGCTGAGTGTCCAGAACTCGCGCGCCTGGAAGGCTTCGATCTCGCGTTCTCGCTCGACGACCAGCCGCACGGCGACCGACTGGACGCGCCCCGCCGAGAGCCCACTGCGGACCTTGCGCGAGATGAGCGGGCTGAGCGTGTAGCCGACCATGCGGTCGACGATGCGGCGCGTCTGCTGGGCGTCGACGAGGTCGATGTCGATCGAGCGCGGGCTCTCGAAGGCTGCCCGGATGGCGCCCTCGGTGATCTCGCTGAACGTCACCCGGCGCTGCTTGGCAACGGGCACGTTGGCGGCTTCGGCGACGTGCCAGGCGATGGCTTCGCCCTCGCGATCGAGGTCTGTCGCCAGGAAGACCGTGTCGGCGCTGCGCGCTGCACGCGTGATGTCGGCGACATGGCGCCGGCTCGACTCGGGGATCTCGTACTGCGGCGCGAAGTCGTGCTCGACGTCCACGCCGAGCTTGCCCTTGCCCGGGTTCTCGGGCAGGTCGCGCACGTGGCCGTAGCTGGCCAGGACCCGGTAGTCCTCGCCGAGATAGCGCTCGATCGTGCGCGCCTTGGCCGGTGACTCGACGATCACCAGGTGCTTGGTCATCGGCCGGGAGTGTAGCACCGGCCTCTTGGCCCGCCGTTCACGCTCGATCACGCGCGACCGACATGGTCGCGGCGGGCTCAGGCCTCCCGAACGCGGCGCAGGAGGTCCTCATCGAGCTCGAGCTCGGGCTCCTCGTCGCCATCGAGCTCGTAGGTGGCCGAGAGCCCGAGTGCCTGATCGCCGAGCGCTTCGACGGGGATCTCGACGAAACGGATCTGGCCGTAGGGGATGACGAAGGTCGAGTCGATGGCATCCACGAACGACGGGCGCTTGCCGTTCGTGCTGCGCATGTTCGTGCACACGAGGGCCACGTCGGCCGGGCCGGGCAGCGTCTCGAGATCGACCAGCAGCGGCTGCTCGCCGATCATGTGCACGACCGCGCCCCTGATCATCGGCTGTGGATCGTAGGGATGACTACGGGTGGTAGAAGTCGACCACGAGGCGCACGTTGCCGTTCGACTTCCAGACACCGATACCGACGGTCGAATAGTCCGGGTTCTTGATGTTCTTCCAGTGACCGCCGTTCTCGTCCTTCTCGTCCTGGAAGAAGCGGTGCGAGCCGAGGACCGCGGCATAGGCGTTGCCGGTCCGACAGCCGATGTTCTCGCCCCATGTCCAGTTGCGGTATCCGGCGCGACGCAGGCGGTCGCCCGGGTCGCCGTCGAGGAAGTGGCCGCACTGGTTGCGGGTGGCCAGCTGCTTGGCATAGGGACGAGCGACCTTGGACGAGATGCCGCTGCTCAGCGAGAGCGGCTTGCGATACGCGGAGTAGTTCCCGCTGCCATACCCCTTGCACGAGCCGTCGGACTGGACCCAGCCACCCGTGCGCGTGCAGTTGAGGAGCTTGAGGTAATAGCGCTCGACGGCGCCGAACGTCGCGCTGGTGCCGCCACCACCGCCACCACCGCCACCGCCGCCACCACCACCGCCGCCGCCGCCCCCACCACCGCTGGTACGACGGGCGGGCGCTGCGGCGCGACGAACGACGGGCTTGGCCTCGACCTTGAAGGTCGATGTGAACGCGGTCGCGGCCGGGTCGGCGCCGATGGCCAATCCGGTCAGGGATCGGGCCGCGCCGGTTAGGCCGACGGTCACGCGCTGACCGTAGCGGAACGACGAGGCAGGATCGAAGATGAGCACGCGTCCGTTCTCGGACCATGTCACCCGGCCATCCTTAAGCGGATCGAGACCGCTCACGCGGAGGGCCGCCCGAGTGACGCGCCGGTCCATGGGCTCCGAGAAGCGGATGCTGATGGTCTGGTCGCGATCCACTCCGGTCCCGCTGGCGGCCGGCCGACTGCGCACGACCTTCGGCCGAGCGGCGACCGTGACCTCGAGTCGAAGCGGGTTCGAGATGGCCACGCCGGCATCGTCGGCGACCGACGGTGCGAGGCGGAAGACGTACGTCTGGCCCGGCTCCAGGGGCGCGCTCGGCGTCCAGGTGTGACGCTCGGCGCCGCCGCTGCCCGGCTCGGCGGTCGAGGTCATGTCGCCGTCGACCGGCGGCTCGACGGAGAACGCCTTAGCCACTGCCGCGGCCTCGACCGGCGATGAGAAGCGGATGGCGATGGCGGTCTCGGGGTGCGCGGCGGTGCCAGCGGCCCGCGTCACCGCGAGCTGCGCCTCGGGCCGTTCTCGGGTGAAGAAGATGGCCCGCAGCGGGGTGGCCATGGGCGTCCCGGCGACATCCAGCGCGTCCCGGCCGATGGTCACCGTGTAGAAGGTCCCGGGCTGCCACGCGCCGCGCGGGGCGAGATGGAGCGTCTTGCCATCGTTCGACCACGTCGCCGTCGTCGGTGCCGCCGGCTGGATGGCCGTCGCGGCGGCGACCGAAGCGGTATCCATGGGGCTGCTGAAGTCGATGACGACCTGTTCGTTGACGCCGAAGTCGCTCTCGACGCTGGCGGCCATGCGTGCCGCAGCGTGGGGGTCGACAGGCGTCGTCTTGAACGCGGTGATCGGCTCGGTCGTGGTGTTGAGCGCGGCGATCGTCAAGAGGCTGACGATGGCGGCAAGCGCAGTGATCCGCAGGGCTGGGCGGCGCCGTTCGGGTGTCCCGAGCCGGCGCGCCAGGGCGGCGGGCAGCCCGAGGACAGCGGCGATCGCGTCACGCAATAGCTGGGTCTCCTCGCTCGGGCCCGGGATCGACGCTGGGGCGACGACTCATCCGTTGACCCGTTCGGTGTCCGGCGCAGGGTAGCAGAGCCCTTCACGAGCTGGCAAACGTGGCTGCGTGGCCCCGCCTCGTGTCACCGGTCGCGCGACAGCGTTTCGCCGGCCACGATCGTCGCGCCAAGGATGCGAACGAGTCCGCGAAGGTGGAGCAGGCTGACGGCGCCGGCGAGCTCGCCAGGGGCGAGGCCCGTGAGGTCGACGAGGTCGTCGAGCGTGGCCGGCCGTCGGGCCACCGCGTCGGCAACGGAGCGAGCGACGGGCCCGAGGGACGCGAGGACGATGTCCGCTTCGACCGGCACGACGCCGACCGCGTCCAGCGGTGCATCCACGGGGCCAGGTCGGGCGGCGAAGACGTGTGCCAAGTCGTCGACCAGCTCCGGAAGGCCGCCGACGACAGCGGCCGGTGTCTCCCGGAGCAGCCGGAGGCAGCCGGCCACGCTCGGATCACCGGGGCGGCCGGGCGCCACGAACAGCGGTCGGCCGAGCTCGAGCGCATGGTGTGCCGTGTTGATGGCGCCGCTCCGCGTCGGCGCCTCGATGATGACAGTCGCGTCGCCGAGCGCGGCGATGAGCCGGTTGCGTCGCGGGAAGCTGCCGCGTTCTGGCACCACGTTCGGGGCCATCTCGCTCACGACGGCACCACCCGAGCGGACGATGTCCTCGACGAGCCGGCGGTGGGCGCGCGGTCCAGGCTCGGCATGACCACCGGCGATGACCGCCACCGTCAAGCCGCCGGACTCGACCGCCGTGGCATGAGCGACGCCGTCGATGCCGAAGGCAAGCCCGGAGACGACGGTCGCACCGAGCTCCACGCACGTCCGCGCCACGCGTCCTGCCAGCGACCGACCGGTCGGTGTCGGCCGGCGGGTGCCGACGATCGCGACGCTCCGAGCGGTCGTCAGCGACGACGGCGATCCCCAGCCGTAGATGACCGGCGGCGGAGCGGGCAGGACGTCGAAACGCGACGGGTAGTCGGCGTCGAGCGGTGTCAGGACCCAGACGTCGTGCGCGGTGACGAGCTGGGCGACGAAGTCGGGATCGACGGCCGCTGCCGCGATGCCCGCGACAAGCTTCGACCCCAACGCTCGACCCGAGATGTCGGCGGCGAGTCGTCGTCGCAGGGTGCCATCGCGCGCCGCCGCGAGGACCTCCGCGGCGGTGCCGCAGGCCGCCATCAATCGCGCGAAGGTGTGTGGACCGACGCCCGGCACCGCCGCCAAGGCCAGCCACGCCGCGCGCTCGCGTCGCCGGTCGTCGTTCACGTTCGGCGGAGCGACGCCGGTCACGCTGCGACCTGCTCGCGTGGATCGCGCAGGCCGGCGGCAGCCAGGATGGCGGCCGGCTCGACCGTCTCGCTGGCGGCCAGATCGGCGATCGTCCGCGCGACCCGCAGCACCCGGTGCGTCGCGCGCGCGGACCACCCACCGGCCTCTGCCAGGTCGGCGAGCGTGCGCAGCGCGGCCCGACCAGCAGCCGCGGTGGCGAGGATCTCGGCTCCGGAGAGGTCGGCGTTGACACAGCCGCCGTTGCGTGACCTGGCGAGGCGGCGCGCGGCGGCGATGCGCCGCGCGACGCCGGCCGAGGCTTCCGGCGTCCGCCCCGCCACGAGCTCCGTGGGCGGCACGCGGCGCAGCTCGACGAGCAGGTCGAGGCGGTCGAGGAGCGGCCCGCTCACGCGACGGACGTAGCGAGCCGCATCGTTGGGCGGGCAGGAGCAGGCCCGCTCCGGGTCGCCCGAGAAGCCGCATCGACAGGGGTTCATGGCGGCCACGAGCTGGACGCGGGCGGGGTAGCGGACGCTGCCACCGGCGCGAGCGATGGCCACCTCGCCCTCCTCGAGCGGCTGCCGCAGCGCATCCAGGACGTCGCGATCGAACTCGGCCAGCTCGTCGAGGAAGAGCGTGCCTCGATGCGCCAACGTCACCTCGCCGGGCGCGAGCCGTGGCCCGCCACCGACCAGCGCTGCGTAGCTCGCCGTGTGGTGGGGCGCTCGGAAGGGCCGGCGTCGGTCGATCACGTCGCGGCCCGACGTGAGCATGCCGGCCACGCTGGCGATGACGGCGACCTCGAGCGCCTCGTCGTCATCGAGCGGCGGCAGCAGGCCGGGGATGGCGCGTGCGAGCAGCGTCTTGCCGGCGCCCGGCGGGCCGACCATGAGCAGGTCGTGGCCTCCGGCGAGGGCGACCTCGAGCGCCCACCGCGCGAAGGCCTGGCCGCGGACCTCGGCCAGATCGACCGGGGCGAGGCCCGCCACCAGCCCATTCGGCTCGCCTGCCGCCGAGGACCCGTCGATCGTCAGCGTGCCCGAGACGAAGTGCGGCCGGCGCCTGGTGGCCGATCGTGCCCGACGTCCGCGTGGACCGGCCACGATCCGTGCCGCGTCGTCGAGGCCGTCGAGGGCGACGACGTCGATGCCCGCGACCATGGCCGCCTCGACGACATTGGCTTGTGGCACACCAACGCGACGATGCCCGGCCCTGGCGAGCGTGGCGACCATGGGCAGGACACCGGCGACCGGCTGGATGGAGCCGTCCAGCGAGAGCTCGCCCAAGAGCGCCACGGGGGCGCCGCTCGGGCGCACCTGCTCCGACGCCACGAGGATGCCGGTCGCGATGGCCACGTCGTAGGCGGCGCCGTGCTTGCGCCGGTCGGCCGGTGCGAGGTTGACCGTGATCCGGCTGGCTGGATAGGCGTAGCCCGCACTTCGGATGGCGGTCCGGACGCGCTCCCGTGCCTCCGACAGCGCGGCGTCCGGCAGCCCGACGATGTGGCAGACGGGCAGGCCGGGACTGACGTCCACCTCGACGCGAACGAGCGCGCCATGGACGCCGCTGACGACCGCGGTGACCAGCGTCGCGAGCACCCACAGGACGCTAGCCCGGGTGGCTCACCAGCCACTTCACTCCGGCTCGCCCGGCACTCGCAGCTCGGCCTGCCGGCGTCGTTGGCCGGCGGCGTCGGGTCAGGTCGTGGCGGCGGCGAGCTGCGGCACGCCCTCGCTGGCGGTGGCCTGCCGATCGATGCTCCTGACCGTGTCGATGACGGCTCGCCCGATGATCGAGTCGGGCTTCGTGTACATGAACGGGGCGCCGCTGTTGAGGGCGCTGATGGCCGCCCGGTACTCGTTCACGATCTGGTACTCGATCTTGCGCTTGAGCACGTTCTCGGCGTCCTTGACGGCGATGCCCGTGAACGCGTTGGAGCGGTTGAGGATGAGCTGGACCTTGTCGCGTGGCACGCCCAGCTGGGTCATCGTCTCGAGCACCAGGCGGACGTTCTTGAGGCACGAGAGGTCCGCCGTCATGACCACGAAGAGCGTGTCGGCGGCAGAGATCGTGTCGAGGTTCGTCTCATCGAAGCGCTTGTCGATGTCCACCAGCGTGTAGTCGTAGAGCGTGCGCAGCTGCTCCAGGATCTGCGCCACGTGGTGCTGCTCGACGCTCACCAGCTCGGCCGACTCGGGCGATGGCGGTGCCAGCAGGAGGTCGATGCCGGAGTCGTGCTTGACCATCGAGCTGCGCACGAGGTCCTGGTCGATGGACGTCGACTGGACGACATCGACGATCGACTTGCGATCGAGGCCCAGGTCGAGGAAGACGCGGTGGTCGCCGAACTGGAGGTTGCCGTCGACGAGCGCGACCTTGCGGTTCAGCTCGCGATGCAGGGCGACAGCAGAGTTGATGGCCAGCGTCGTGGTGCCCACGCCGCCCTTGGCGCCGTAGAAGGCCAGGATGCGACCGAGCGGCGGCCGCCCGACGACGAGGTCCTTGGGCGCGAACCGGGCGAGCAGGCTCTTGATGCGCGCCACGAGCTCGGCCGGGAAGAAGGGCTTGACCTGGTAATCGTCGGCACCAGCTCGGAGGCCTTTGACCTTGGAGTCCACATCAGCGTCGGCGGTGAGCATGATGATGGGCATGTGCGTCGCGCCGGCCTCGGCCTCGCGGATGCGCGTGGCGACCTGGTAGCCGTCGACCTTGGGCAGGCCGACGTCGAGCAGCATGAGGTCGGGGCTCTCGTCTGCCCAGCGCTTGAGCGCCTCTTCGCCATCGCTCGCGATGGCGACGTCGTAGCCTTCCTGCTGAAGCGTGAACGAGAGCGTCCGCTGGACGTTAGGGTCGTCATCGACGACCAGGATCCTGACGGGCATCCACTTCCTCGCTGGGGGTCAGACGCACGGGCGGGCGGCGTCAGGGCGATGATAGCGCGGCCCGCCCGAGCGTCCGGTACCCATTGGTACCAGCCGGTCAGCCCTCCCCGTCCGGTTGCCGCGGGCCGGACGATGTGCCGGCAGTCGCGCTGGGCGAGAGCCCCCCTTCCTCGCCTGGCGCCTCGTCGGTGCCGCGCTCGATGTAGCGCGCCAACGGGCGCAGCCACTCGGTGAACTCGAAGGGGATGACGTACTTGGTCGAGGGGCTGGCACCGATGGCCTTGAGCGCCTCGAGGTACTGGATGGCCATCGTCTTGGCATCGACGGCACTGGCCGCGCCGTAGATCCGCTCGAGCGCCTCGCTGAAGCCTTCGGCTCGCAGGATGGCCGACTGTCGGGCGCCCTCCGCCTCGAGGATGTCGGCCTGCTTCTGGCCCTCGGCGACGTTGATGGCCGATTGGCGTGCGCCCTCCGATTCGGTGATCACCGCACGTCGCGTGCGCTCGGCCGAGAGCTGCCGGTTCATGGCGTCCTGCACGTCGCGCGGCGGGGTGATCTCGCGGATCTCGACCGTCGTGACCTTGCCGCCCCAGCGTTCGGTCGACTCGTCGAGCCTGACGCGCAGGACCTCGTTGATCTGCTCGCGCTTGCTGAGCACGTCGTCGAGCACGATGTCGCCGATGACCGCGCGCAGTGTCGTCGTCGCGATGCCCTGCAGGGCGCCGGCGAAGTAGACGACGTTGACGAGGCTCTTGAGCGGGTCGACGATCTTCCAGTAGATGAGGAAGTCGATGTTGATGGGTGCGTTGTCCTTGGTGATCGTCGTCTGCGACGGGACCTCGATGAAGTTCTCCCGCAGGTCGACCTTCATCGGTCGGTCGATGATCGGCCAGATGAGGTTGATGCCCGGCCCGCGCACGAGGCTGTCGTTCGTCTTGCCCAGGCGGAACACGACGAGCGCCTCGTACTGCTGCACGATGCGCACCGTGAGGTACAGGAAGATGACCAGGAAGCCGATGCCGACGGCCAACAGGACGAAGGTGGCGAGGAGTGGCTCCATGGTCGCTGCTTCCCTTCTCTAGGCGCCGACGGTGCCGTCGGAGGCTTCTACGATAAGGGTCAGGCCGTCCTGGCGAACGACGCGCACGGGCGTGCCGCGCTGCAGGGCGCGCTCGTCGGCCGCCTTGGCGCTCCACTCCTCGCCGCTCGCATAGACCGTGCCGATGGGCGCCAGCGGATCGCGCACCTCGCCGACGGTCCCCGATGGGACCCCGGCACCGACCGTGCCCGGCGACGCCTGCATCCGACGCGAGCGGATGGCGACGGCGACGATGAGCAGCATGAACAGGCCCGTGCTGCCGACGACGGCGACGATGGTCGGCAGCCCGACCTCCACGACCGGCGCCGTGGGGCTGCCCGAGTCCGTGTACAGGGCGGCCGCACCGAGCGCCAGGCAGACCAGCCCGCCGATGGTCAGCAAGCCATGGCTGGTGACGGTCAGCTCGAGGATGAAGAGGATGCCGGCCAGCCCGATGAGCAGCAGGCCACCCACGTTGAGGGGCAGGCTGCCGAAGCCGATGAAGGCCAGGATGATGGCCAGAGCGCCGACGATGCCGGTCACGAAGTTCGGGTTCTGGAGCTCGAAGATGAGGCCGTAGAAGCCGACCATGAAGAGGATGAACGCGATGTTCGGGTCGGCCAGCAGATGCAGCACGCTCTCGAGCGGGCTCATCGAGGCCTCGGTCACGGTGGCGTCGGTCGTCTCGATCGTGACGGGCTGACCCTCGATCTCCACGACCTGGCCGTCCATCGTCGCAAGCACCTGCGCCAGGTCCTTAGCGAGGCCGTCCACGAGGCCCAGCTCGACCGCCTCGGAGGCCGTGTACGAGGTCGCGTCGGTGACGGCCTCGACAGCCGGCTCGACGGCACGGCCGCGCGCCTCGGCGATGCTCGTGATGAAGGCCACGGCGTCGTTCATGACCTTGTCGCCGAGCGTGCCCTCGATGTCCTCTCCCTGGCCGCCGACCGGCGACGCGGCGCCGATGTTCGTGCCCGGTGCCATGTACGCGAGGTGCGCGGCCATGGTCAGGAACGTGCCCGCGCTGGCGGCCTGGGCGCCCGACGGCGCGACCCACACGGCGACCGGCAACGGCGCCTCGAGCAGCGCACCGACGATGTCGCGGGTGGCGTCGAGTGAGCCGCCCGGCGTGTCCAGCTCGACGATCACGGCCGTCGCACCGGCCGCCGCTGCATCCGAGATGCGATCCTCGAGGTAGCCGGCCATGACCTGGTCGACGACGCCGGTGGTCGGCACGACCACGACCGACGGCTGCGCCCCGCGCACCGAGCCTGCCGCGAGGAGCAGCAGCCCACAGAGGGCCACGAGCGTCGCGAGCCGTGCGCGCGACCGCATCTGGCGGTGGGCGACGCTGGCTGATCGAACGGTCACGGGTCGACGACTCCTGTCGACGTCATCCTACGACCAGGTCGCGTTCCGTGATGGCGTCAAGGGCGAAGGCGCTCCACGATTCGAGCTCGGGGCGACGGGTCTCGACCTCGGCCAGCGTGGCGAAGGCGCCCCGCAACTTGTCGGTCTCGCGCACCGCGACCGGCCGGCCTGCCGCATCGGCCTCGTAAACGAGACCGAGGTGCACCGCACCTACGGCCGTCGAATCGTCGTTGAGCAGGCCGACGAAGCGCCATGCGGGCAGGAAGTCGGCGGCCATCTCCTCGTGCCACTCGCGCACCAGCCCGCCCACCGGATCACCGTCATCCGGTTCGATGTGGCCACCGATGCCGATCGACCAGCGGTCGTGCAGCCTGGCATCGGCGCCGGCGCGCGTGCGCTGCATGAGGAAGACGCGCGGCCCGTCGCGCAGCACGAGATAGGGCACGATCTGCTTCCAGCCCGCATCGACCTCCAGCTCGGCGCGCGGCCGGAACTCGGCAGCCGCCGCGATGGCGGCCAGATGGCCGTCCACGTCCGCACGGCGGACCCCCTGCCAGGCGAGGTCGTCGGGGAACCGTTCGCGGGCGACGGCCATGATCAGCTCGTCAGGCACGGTCGGTGCCGCTCGACGCCAGCTCCGCGATGTCCTCGAGCGCGGCCAGCAGCGAATCGACATCCACCGTGGCCGTATCGCCCGGCTGCTCGGATGCCAGCTGGTCCAGCCGTGCCTGCCACGCGTCGAGCGTCGCCCGTTGGCTCCGGAGGGCCGCGGCCACCGCACCCGCGTTGAGGCTCAGCATGCCCGCCCCGAGCGCCGGATCGCCGCGTGCCAGGCGCGTCGTGTCACGCCAGCCCTGGGCGGCCAGCTCACGCGCATGGGGCCAGGCCGCTGCGCCTGCCGCGGTCTCGACGAGGCTGGCCGCCATGACGAGCGGCAGCTGGCTGATGAGCGCCACCGCGGCGTCGTGCGCAGCGGGGTCGAGACGCAGTGGTCGGGCACCGCAGTCCGTCGCCAGGCGTTCCACGAGCGCGACGTCGTCGAGCGAGGCCAACGGTCCGGGCAGCACGACCCATGGCCGATCGACGAACAGGGTGGCGCTGGCCGCCTGATAGCCGGCCCGCTCGCGGCCGCTCATGGGATGACCGCCGACCGCCCGCAGCCCGGTCACGGCGGCCGCCGCCGCCGCCATCGGTTGCTGCACGGACGTGACGTCGGAGAGCACCGCGCCGGCGGCCGCGATCGACGGGCCGACGCGGCCAACGAGCTCGAGGTTGGCTCGCGGATCGGCAGCCAGGAGGACGAGGTCGGCACCCGCCATGGCGGAACTCGGATCCCTTGCCGCGACCGCGATCAGCCCGGCAGCCCCAGCCGCCGCTGGGCCGCGCCCGCTCGGGCTCCAGGCGCTCACCCGCCAGGAACGCGGCGCCCGCTCGGCGAGCGCCAGGGCGACGGATCCACCGATGAGCCCGAAGCCGAGGATGGCCAGGCGCGTCATGTCCGAACCAGGATCGCGAGCGGAAGCGAGCGCGCGCCGGCGGTCACCCGTCCGGGCGGCGCCGCGACCCCTGTCGCCGCTCGCCCTGGCGCCGCTCGACGCCATCCGGCGGACCGGGGTCGTCGGGTGGATTCTGGCGGCGGTTGTGCCCCCGGCGATTCGCGTCTCGCCGTTCCTGGTTGAGCAGCGCACCACAGCGCGGGCAGCGACGCTCGTCGGGGAAGAGCGCCTCGAGGGCGACCGTGGTGAAGATCCGCCGGCCGCATGACCAGCAGGCGAGTGATGGCATCGGGCCTAGGGTCGCACGTCCGGGCGTCCGGCACCGTGAGCAGCCATGGGTCAGCCCGCCACGACCGGCACGCGTTCGAGCGCCGCGGCCACCGCGTCGGCCGGGAACTCGTAGTCCTCGAGCGTGCCGGCGAGGTAGCGCTCGTAGGCGGCGAGGTCGAAGTGGCCATGCCCGCAGAGGTTGAAGAGGATGACCGTCGGCCGACCCTCGGCCTTGGCGCGGAGCGCCTCGTCGATGGCGACCTTGATGGCATGCGTCGGCTCGGGCGCCGGCAGGATGCCTTCGGCACGCGCGAATCGGACGCCGGCCTCGAAGGTCGCCGTCTGGTGGATGGCGCGCGCGTCGATGTAGCCATGCTCCTTGAGCAGCGAGACGAGCGGCGACATGCCGTGGTAGCGCAGGCCGCCGGCGTGGATGGGCTGGGGCACGAAGTCGTGGCCGAGCGTGTGCATCTTGACCAGGGGCGTCATCTGGGCCGTGTCGCCGAAGTCGTAGGCGTACGTGCCACGGGTCAGGCTCGGCGCGGCCTCCGGCTCGGCGGCGATGACGCGGTACTGCCGGCCGTCACGGAACGAGCGGCCCAGCCACGGGAACGCGAGGCCGGCGAAGTTGGAACCGCCGCCGGCACAGCCGATGATGACCTCCGGCTCCTCGCCGGCCAGCTCCATCTGGAGGATCGTCTCCTGGCCGATGACGGTCTGGTGGAGGAGCACGAAGTCGAAGACCGAGCCGAGCGAGTATTTCGTGCCCGGATGGGTCACGGTGTCCTCGATGGCCTCGCTGATGGCGATGCCCAGCGATCCGGGGTGGTCGGGACTCTCGGCGAGGACCTTCCGGCCGTACTCGGTGTCGGGGCTCGGGCTGGGCACGATGCGGGCGCCGTACGTCTCCATGAGGATCCGCCGGTACGGCTTCTGGTCGTAGCTCGCGCGGACCATGTAGACCTTGACCTCGAGGTCGAACAGGGCGCCCGCGAACGCCAGCGCGCTGCCCCACTGGCCGGCGCCCGTTTCGGTCGCGAGGCGGGTGACCCCCTCCTGCTTGTTGTAGTACGCCTGCGGGATCGCGGTGTTCGGCTTGTGGCTGCCGGCCGGGCTGCCACCCTCGTACTTGTAGTAGATGTGGGCCGGTGTATCGAGCACGCGCTCCAGCCGGTGGGCGCGGAACAGCGGGCTCGGCCGGTAGAGCCGATACGCGTCGCGGACGGGTTCCGGG
>DATBSD010000011.1:0-3797 GCA_036559965.1 Candidatus Limnocylindrales bacterium | reverse complement strand
CGCGTCGATGCTCGTGGCCCTGGCAGCCGATGAGCCGACCGCGGCGCGCCAGGAGGTCGACTTCGCGCGCGAGGCACCGACGTGGGCCCGGCCGCTGCCGTGCGACGTGCTCGAGATGCTCGAGGTCGCGACCGAGCTGCTGCTGCGGCTCGGCGAGCCGGCAGCGGCCGACCAGCTCGTCGAAGCCATGGACGAGCGAGCGCTGCGCGCAGGCGGCGTCTACACGCTCATGGCCCGCGCCCGGGTCGCGCTCGGCGGTGGCGCAGGCGCCGGATCGGTCGCCGACCTGCGGCGTGCCGCCGACTTCGCCGCCGACGTCGGCTACGTGCTGCTCGAGGCGCGGGCCCGACTGTTGCTCTCCCGGGCGCTCGAGCAGGCCGGCGACCGCGAGGCGGCCATCGACGAGGCGCAGGCGATGCACGCGGCGATGTCGTCCATCGGTGCGCTGACGCTCGCGGCTGCGGCCCGACGGCGGCTGGCGGAACTCGGCATCGAGATCGCTCCGGTCGCGGTGGCCGATGGACCGACCGCCGCTGGCGCAGGTCCCACCGCCGGTGCCGTCGCCGGCCCCGATCCGGCCGGGTCGATGTCTCCCGAAGAGCGCCTGGTGACCGTCCTGTTCGTCGATATCCGGGGCTTCACCGCCATCGCCGGCGACGCCGCGCCTGCGTCGCTGGCCGACCGCGTGGCCGCCTTCCACCGCTGGGCACGGGCCGAGATAGAGGCCGAAGGCGGGCTGGTCGACAAGTTCGCCGGCGATGCCGTGATGGCGACCTACAACGTCGTCGCCCCGAGACTCGATCACACGGCCGCCGCGCTCAGGTCCGCGATCGGCATCCGCGACAAGGCGGCTGCGGCCGGCTTCGACGTCGGCGCCGGCATCGCCGTCGGGCCGGTCGTCGTCGGCGCCCTTGTGCCGGGCGGCAACGTCAGCGCCATCGGCACACCGACCAACCTCGCCGCCCGCCTCCAGGCATCGGCCGGCGGGGCCGAGGTCCTCCTGAGCGGCGAGGCCCACCGGCGGGTCGCCACGTGGCTCGCCGAACGTGGCACGCCGGCCGAACGCCACGACGTGCAGCTCAAGGGCTTCGACGGCCCCGTCGAGGCCTGGGTCGTCAGACGTGGCTGAGCGCGCCACGGCAACGCGGTCACGCTCCAGGAGCGTGGCCCAGGCGTCGGCGCCTGATGGTCGGCCGATGGTCCAGCCCGCCGACCGGGCCGCCTGGCGGACATGGCTCATGGCCAGCCACGACGTCTCGCGAGGCGTCTGGCTGGCGACGTTCAGGCCGTCCAGCGGCAGGGCACGGCTCGATTACGAGTCGGCCGTCGAGGAAGCGCTGTGCGTCGGCTGGATCGACTCCAAGACCCAGGTGCTCGACGACGAGCGTGGCATCCAGTGGTTCTCGCCGCGTTCGCGACGCAGCGCCTGGTCCGGCTCCAACAAGGCGCGCGTCGCGCGCCTGGAGGCGGCCGGGTTGATGCTGCCCGCCGGGCTCGCGGCGATCGAGGAGGCGAAACGTCTGGGTACGTGGACGATGCTCGACGACGTGGAGCAGCTCGTCGTGCCGCCCGACCTGGCCTCGGCCTTCGATGCTCACCCGCCCGCACGTGACAACTGGGACGCCTTCAGTCGATCGAGCCGACGTGCCATCCTGGCCTGGATCGTCGACGCCGTGCGCCCCGAGACCCGCGCCAAGCGGATCGACGAGACGGCCCGGCTGGCCGCACGGAACGAGAAGGCCGGCCAGCCGAAACCCAAGGAGCAGGCTTCGACCTGAGCCCGTCGCGGGCTCGTCTGCCGCGGATGCGATCCGCTCACGCTCGTCCGTCGTACTGGGATAGAGGCATGCGGGAATCGCGTTGACGGCACCTGCACGGCCACCTATCGTTGACCGTGGAGCCGGCTCCATGTCGTTGCCAGAGGGACCACGCGCAGCGACGACGCGCAGCCGCATCCACAGCCGCCATCACGATCGTGCCCGGGGCGTCGAGCCCTCAGGCCTCCGACCGCGTCCACTCGTGATCTGCCCCGCGCAGTGTCGGCGCTTCCCTGGTTGCGTCGACGGAAGGGATGGTGAGGACCGGCGATGATCCCCCCGCAGTTCGAGTACTTCCGGCCCGTGAGCCTGGATGATGCCCTCCGGCTGTTGGCCGACAACGAAGGCGAGGCCAAGGTCCTGGCCGGCGGCTACAGCCTCTTGCCGCTCATGAAATACCGCCTCGCCGAGCCGGGCATGCTCATCGACATCGGCCATGTGCCGGGCCTCCAGGACATCAGCCAGGTCGACGGGGAGTGGCGCATCGGCGCCCGCGCCACCCACGCGCAGATCGCGGCCAGCGCCGCGGCCGCCGACTGGGATGTCGTGCGCGAGGCGGCAGGCGGCATCGGCGACCCCCAGATCCGCAACTGGGGCACCATCGGCGGCTCCTGCGCCCACGCCGACCCGGCCTCGGACTGGCCGGCCGTCATCCAGGCGCTGCGCGGCCACTTCGTGCTCCGGAGCGGGACAGGGGAGCGCGTCGTCCCTGCGCGCGGGTTCTTCAGGGACATCTTCACGACCGATATCGGCGCGAGCGAGATCCTGACCGAGGTCCGCGTCCCGACGCCGGCCGCGAGGACCGGCAGCGCCTACCTCAAGCTCGAGCGTCGGGCGGGCGACTTCGCCACGGTCGGCGTGGCCGCCACGATCTCGCTCGGCGGCGATGGCCGCATCGACGGCGTCGGCATCGGTTTGACGTCGGTCGCCGAGCATCCCTTCGCGTCTGACCACGCCGAGGCTGCCGTCCACGGGGCCCACCCGAGCGACGAGATGTTCCGCGAGGCGGGACAGGCAGCCGCCAGGCAAGCCCGTCCGGCCGAGGACCGGCGAGGCCCGGTCGACTACAAGCTGGCCATGGTCCGCGAGATGACTGCTCGCGCCCTCCGCCTCGCCGCCGACCGCGCGGCCGCCAACGCCTAGGAGCCGACGATGAGCACGAGCCACATCAACGTCACCGTCAACGGCGAGGCGCGCGAGGCCGAGGTCGAGCCCCGCCTCCTCCTCGTCCACCTGCTGCGCGACGTGTTCGGGTTGACCGGCACGCACATCGGCTGCGATTCGAGCAACTGCGGTGCCTGCACCGTCCACGTCGACGGCATCAGCGCCAAGTCGTGCACGATGCTCGCCGTCCAGGTCGATGGCGCCGAGGTCAAGACCATCGAGGGCATGGCCGACGGAGCCGCGTTGCACCCACTCCAGCAGGCGTTCTGGGACCAGCACGGCCTGCAGTGCGGCTTCTGCACGCCGGGCATGATCATGCAGTCAGCCTGGCTGCTGGAGCAGAACGGCGACCCGACCGAGGACGAGATCCGGGCAGGCATCGCCGGCAACCTCTGCCGCTGCACGGGCTACGTCAACATCGTGAAATCGATCCAACAGGCGGCCGACGAGATGCGCGCCGCCGAAGCGCCGGCCGAGCCGGCGACGGCGGGGTGACCGAGATGACCGAGGTGCAAGCCACCACCACGACCTTCGAAGTCGGGGGCATGGGCCACTCCGTCAAGCGCAAGGAGGACCCGCGCTTCATCCAGGGCAAGGGCGAGTACATCGACGACGTCGTCCTGCCGGGCATGCTCTGGCTCGACATCGTGCGCAGCCCCTATGCCCACGCCAAGATCCTGGGCATCGATGCCTCCGAGGCGCTCAAGGTGCCCGGCGTGGCCGCGGTGGTGACGGGCAAGGACCTCGAAGGCTACAAGCTCCACTGGATGCCGACCCTGGCCGGCGACGTCCAGATGGTCCTGCCCGTCGACACGG
>DATBSD010000010.1:0-17333 GCA_036559965.1 Candidatus Limnocylindrales bacterium | reverse complement strand
CGGCCGGCGCCACCGCCATGCTCGTGCTGCCCGCCGACCTGCCCGACCTCGACCTGGCGGCCCTCGATGGCCTGCTCGACGCGGCCGATGCCGCCGTCGCGGCCGGCGCGGGTCGTCCGGTCGTCGTCGCCGGCCCCGCCGATGCGCGCACGGGCACGAATGCGTTGCTCTGTTCACCCCCCGACGCCATCGAGCCGGGCTTCGGGCCGGGCAGCCTGGAGCGCCACCTCGCCCGAGCCGAGTCCGTCGATGCGACGGTCCAGCTGGTCGTCGATGCCGCGCTCGGGTTCGACATCGATACGCCCGACGACCTCGCGGTGCTCGGTCCCGATCGCCTTGCCGCGCTCCTGGCGCCGGCGGCGGCCCGGTGACCCCGACGGCGTGCGCCCGATGAGCCGGCTGTTGGCCGTGGCGCTGCCACCGCTGCCCGAGGTCCGGCCGGGCGACGACCTCGCGGAGCTCGTGGCGGCGGCCTGGCGCGAGGCGATGGCGGGTGAGGCGGAGCTGGCGCCGGCTGCCGGTGACGTGCTCGTCGTGACCCAGAAGGTCGTCTCCAAGGCGGAGGGCGCGGTCGTCGACCTGCGCACCGTCACGCCGCGACCAGAGGCCGTCGCGTTCGCCGAGCGCTGGGACCGCGATGCACGTCAGGTCGAGGTCGTGCTGCGCGAGGCGGCCCTCGTGGTGCGCATGGAGCGTGGCGTGCTCATCACCAGGACTCGTCACGGCTTCGTGTGCGCCAACGGCGGCGTCGATGCCTCGAACGTGGCGCCGGACACGGTCACCCTGCTGCCCGAAGACCCCGACCTGTCGGCGCGCCGGCTGCGCTCGCGACTGGCGGCGCTGCTCGACCTCGACGCGGAGCGCACGCCGGCCATCGTGGTCAGCGACTCCTTCGGACGGCCGTGGCGCTGGGGCATCGTCGACGTCGCCCTCGGCGTGGCCGGCTTCGCACCGCTCGACGATCAGCGTGGCCGGCTGGACACGGCCGGCCGCGTGATGCGCTCGACGGTCATCGCGGTGGCCGACGAGATCGCCTCGGCCGCCGAGCTGGCGGCAGGCAAGACGAGCGGCCGGCCAGTCGTGCTCGTGCGCGGAGCCACATTGCCGACCGGCGACGGCACCGTGCGCTCGGACGTCGTCATGCCATCGGAGCACGACCTCTTCCCCTGACGCCGTCGGGCTGACCGTCCGAGCGCCGCGTCGCGCGATCCCGGCCTTCCCGACGGCGTTCGACCGCCGTACGATCGACACGTGGCGAGCGAGCCGACCCGGCGTGCCTTCGGCCCCGCGCTGGCGTGGGGGATCTGGATGGTCGGTGCCCTGATCCTGGCGGCGATCCTGCTCCTCGGCGCGGCGCCAGGCTCAGGAGCCCTCGGCGACACGGACGTCTACCAGATCGTCTTCCTGGGGACCGTCGGGATCTACGCCACGGTCGGCGCGGCGATCGCCGCCCGACGGCCCGACCACTACGCTGGCTGGACCCTGCTCGTGACCGGCGTCGCCTTCGGCCTCGTCATCCTGTGCGTCGCCTGGGCGAGCTTTCGACCTGGCCCGGATGCATTGCCCGGGGCGAACTGGACCGCCTGGATCACGACCTGGGCATTCGTGACCACCATCGCCGCTTTCGGCGTCTTCTTCCTGCTGCACTTCCCGGACGGACACCTGCCCGGCCGTCGCTGGCGGTACGTGGTCTGGCTGGCCCTGGCCTCGATGGCCGCCTACGCGATCGGTTCCGCGTTCGATCCAGCCATCGTGGCCGAGGACTACCCGGGCCTGACCAGCCCGATCGCCGTGCCCCAGCCCGTCGCGGGGGCCATGGCGACCCTGTCGATGCTCGGCAATGCCGGCATGGTCGTGGCCATCATCCTGTCTGGCGTGTCGCTCGTCGGGCGATACCGGCGGGCGGCGAGCGTCGAACGACTGCAGATCAAGTGGGTCGCCTATGTCGGTGTCGGGATCGCCATCGCCTTTCCCATCGCGGCCCTCCAGTGGGGTCCCATCAGCGACATCGCCTATCTGCTCGGCTTCCTGCTCGTCGCCGCCCTCCCGCTCGCCGTCGCCTTCGCCATCCTGCGCTACCGGCTCTACGAGATCGACCGGCTCATCAGCCGGACCTTCGTCTACGGCGCGCTGACGGCCTTCCTGGCCGGCCTCTATGCGGCATCGCTGCGGCTCTTCCAGGGCCTCTTCGTCGCCCTCACCGGCAACGAATCGGACGCTGCGCTCGTCCTCACGACCCTCGTCCTGGCGACGACCCTGACGCCGATGAAGGCCCGACTCGAGCACTTCGCCTCCGGGCACTTGGGCACGGTCTCCGTGTCAGGCGCGACCGGCGCGAGCGACGCCACGACGGCCAGCCGGTCCGGTGAGATGCCGCCGCGACCGTTCACTCTCGATGACCCGGCCGACGTGGCTGCGCTCGAGGCGGTCATCAAGGGCGTCGTCCGGCGAGAGCTGGCGCCGGCCGACCGCGTGGCCGGGGCGACCGATGGTGACCTTGGTTGACACCGCGACGCCGCTCCGGTGGCCCGGCGTCCAGCCGTCCAGCAGCCACGAACCCGCCGGCGCGTGGCACACTACCGGGCGGGCGTGGCATCAAGGATATACTCCCCGGGAGTATCCGCTGACCTGCTAGGATAGGTGCATGGTCAACAAGTTTGGCGGCTTCGGCGGCATCCAGATGGTCGACGAGAGCGCCACCGGCGGCACGTCGGGCGGCGACGCGGCGGCAGTCGCCGTCCCCGCGCCCGTTGCCGATCCCGCCCGGCAGCCGGCCGACCCGCATCGTGCGTCGCCCGACGGCGAGGGCGGCACGAACAAGGTCGTCATCGTCGGCTCTGGCCCGGCCGGCCTGACGGCCGCCATCTACGCCGCCCGCGCGAACCTCGAGCCGCTCGTCATCGCCGGCTTCGTGCCCGGCGGCCAGCTCATGATCACCAGCGACGTCGAGAACTACCCGGGCTTCCCCGACGGCATCCAGGGGCCCGAGCTGATGGACCTCTTCCGCAAGCAGGCCGCGCGGTTCGGGACCCGGTTCGTGGACAAGGACCTCGACCGGGTCGACTTCAGCGAACGGCCCTTCCGGCTCTGGGCGGGTGGCATCGAGTACCGCGCTGAGGCCGTCATCGTGGCCACCGGGGCGTCGGCCATCTGGCTCGGCCTCGAGAGCGAGACGAGGCTGCGCGGTCGGGGCGTGAGCGCCTGCGCGACCTGCGACGGCTTCTTCTTCCGCGACAAGCGGGTCGCTGTCGTCGGCGGCGGCGACTCGGCGCTCGAGGAGGCGACCTTCCTGACGAAGTTCGCCAGCCGCGTGACGATGATCCACCGGCGTGACGAGTTCCGTGGCTCGAAGATCATGCGCGATCGCGCCCTCGCCGATCCCAAGATCGAGGTCCGCTGGAACAGCGAGGTCGCCGATGTCCTGGGCGACGAGGTCGTGAGCGGGCTGCGCCTGCGCGACACGTCGACCGGCGCCGAGCATGACGAGCCGATGGACGGACTGTTCATCGCCATCGGGCATACGCCGAACACCGAGGCGTTCCGCGACTGGCTCGAGGTCGATGCCAAGGGCTATCTCGAGGTGCGCGATCAGACGGGCACCAAGGTCGAGGGCGTGTTCGTGGCGGGTGACGTCCACGATCATCGCTACCGCCAGGCCGTGACGGCCGCCGGTGACGGTTGCCGGGCGGCCATCGACGCCGAACGCTGGCTCGAATCCGTCGGGCTGACGGTCGCCGCGACCTCGACGGCGTGGTGAGGCCCGGCATCCTCGTCGCTCCAGCCCGACACATGCCGAGGGGCCGGTGACGGCCGCGTCGGCGACGTTCTCGCCGCGTCGCGTCCTCTTCAAGGTCGACGCGCTGGCCGATCCGCGCGTCCGCCTGTTCCTGACCAGCGGCACCCTGCTCTTCGTCGAGCTGCTGCTCATCCGCTGGATCCCGGCCAACGTCCGCTACGTCGGCTTCTTCAGCAACTTCCTGCTCATGGCCAGCTTCCTGGGCATCGGCATCGGCATCCTGCTCGGCCGCAAGGGCTGGCGGCTGCCGTTCTCGCCGTTCACCTGGTTGCTGTTCGTGGTCGTGGCCCTCGTGTTCACGGTCCAGCTCAACGTCCAGATCAACTCCAACAACGAGCTCTTCTTCGGCCTCGCCGAGAGCGAGGCGGCGGACACGAACTTCCTCGTCCTGCCGCTCGTCGTCTTGCTCGTGGCCGCCATCATGGCCGCCCTTGCCTTGCCGCTCGGGCCGCTCTTCCGAGCCATGAAGCCGCTGCGCGCCTACGCCATCGACATCCTCGGTTCGATGGCCGGCATCGCGGGCTTCACGGCGCTCTCGGCGGCGGGCACCGATCCCCTCGTCTGGTTCGCGGTCATGGCTGTGCTCGTGCTGCTGCTCGCGCTGGGCGGCGGCATCACAGCCTGGTCGGCGGTCGGGGGAGCGGCCATGGTGGCCGTGCTGTATGCGGCGTCCGTGGCCGCGGGCGGCGGCGACATCTGGTCCCCCTATTACCGCATCACGACCTATCGGACCGAAGACGGCATCCTGCGCATCGACGTCAACGGCATCCCCCACCAGGCGCTCCATCCGTTGGATGCACCGAAAGAGCCGTTCTACGATCAGATCTACAAGTGGTTCCCGGGGAGGACGTACGACGAGGTCCTCATCGTCGGCGCCGGCAGCGGCTCGGACGTCGCGATCGCCCTGGCGCGCGGCGCCAAGCACGTCGACGCCGTCGAGATCGACCCCGCCATCCAGGCCATCGGAGTCGCCGAACACCCCAACGCGCCGTACGACGACCCGCGCGTGACGCGCATCGTCAACGACGGCCGGGCATACCTGCGCAACACCGACAAGAAGTACGACCTCGTCGTCTTCGCGCTGCCCGATTCGTTGACCCTCGTGAGCACGGCCGCCAATGTCCGCCTGGAGTCCTTCCTGTTCACCGAGGAGGCGTTCGCGTCGGTGCGCGATCACCTGACCGACGACGGCGTGTTCGTGCTCTACAACTACTACCGTAAGCCGTGGCTGGTGCGGAAGCTGTCGACGATGCTGAGCGAGACCTTCGGCGGCGATCCCTTGGTGCACAAGTACGCGCGCGTGATGGCCGCACTGGCGGCCGGACCGCTGGTCAACGACCTGGCCGGCGGCCCGCCACCAGGCGACACCGTGAGCGCCGTCCGACAGGCCGGTGTCGAGCCCAAACCGGCGACCGACGACTGGCCGTTCCTGTATCTGCGCACGGGCTTCATCGCGCGCTACTACCTCGTCGCGCTGGCCCTCATCCTGGCCTTCGCCGCGCTCGCCGTGTTCGGCGCCGCGCGAGCCACGGCGACGCCGATCCGACGCTTCAGCCCCCACTTCTTCGTCCTCGGCACGGCCTTCCTGCTGCTCGAGACGCGCAGCTTGGTCAGCTTCAGCCTGCTCTTCGGCACGACCTGGATCGTCAACGCGTTGGCTTTCTTCGCCATCCTGGCCAGCGTCCTGGTGGCCATCCTTATCAACGCCCGCTTCCCCATCCGGCGTCCCAACCTCTTCTACGTCGGCCTCTTCGTCTCGCTCGCCATCGCCTTCCTGCTGCCGCCCGAAAGCCTGCTCATCGATCCGCCGTGGCTGCGCTACCTCCTCGCCGCGGTGCTCGCCTTCGCCCCGGTCTTCTTCGCCAACCTCGTCTTCAGCCATTCGTTCCGGGACACCGCAACGGCCGACATGGCATTCGCCAGCAACCTGCTCGGCGCGATGCTCGGTGGCGCGCTGGAGTACCTCGCCCTGCTGACCGGTTACCGCGCGCTGCTGCCGCTGGTCGCCGTGCTCTACCTCTTGGCCTGGCTGTTCGCGACGCGCTGGCGCCGACTGGCCGATCGTGACCTCGAGACGGCAGGGGCGGGCGGACCCGACGAGACCGAGGCGGTCGGCACGACCGAACAACGACCCGCGCTCGAGGGCAGCGCCTGATGTTCGGACCGCCGATGGGCCGGCGCGGCCCCGGCGGGATGCCCGGCGAGCCTCCCCCGAACGTGCCACCGGAGCGGCGAGGCCAGACGATCCGGCGCATCGCCGCCTTCTTCCGGCCCTACCGCTGGCAGGTGCTGGTCGTCCTCGGCGCCATCATCCTCACCAGCCTGCTGGGGCTCATCAACCCGCTCCTGCTCAAGGCGCTCATCGACGTCGCCATCCCGTCGGGCGACTGGCAGCTGCTCAACCTGTTCGTGGCGATGATGATCATCGTGCCCATCGTCAGCGGGCTCATCGGCGTCGGCCAGTCGTACTGGAACAACGTCGTCGGGCAGCGGGTGATGCAGGACCTGCGCAACGCGCTCTATGCCCACCTCCAGCGGATGCCGCTGCGCTTCTTCACCGAGACCCGCACGGGCGAGATCCAGAGCCGCCTGGCCAACGACGTGGGCGGCGTCCAGGGCGTCGTGACCGACACCGCCAGCAGCGTCGTGAGCAACGTCGTCATCGCGGTCACGACCATCATCGCCATGTTCATCCTGTCCTGGCAGCTGACCGTGCTCTCGCTCGCCGTGCTGCCTTTCTTCATGTGGCTGACCGGCCGCGTGGGGCGGATCCGACGCACGATCAGCACGGAGACACAGGAATCGCTTGCCGATGTGACCTCGATCACGCAGGAGACGCTGAGCGTGAGCGGCATCCTGCTTTCGAAGACCTTCGGTCAGCAGACCGCGTCGGTCGAGCGCTTCCGGACGGCCAACGCGAAGCTCGCCGCCCTTCAGATCCGCCAGAGCATGGTCGGTCGCTGGTTCTTCATGATCGTGGGCACGATCTTCAGCATCATGCCCGCCTTCGTGTACTGGCTGGCCGGGGCGCTCATCTTCACCGGCGTCTCGAATGCACCGACGATCGGCGACATCGTGGCCTTCACGACGCTCCAGAGCCGGCTCTTCTTCCCGCTCGGTCAGCTGCTCAACGTGCACGTCGAGGTGCAGGGCGCGCTGGCGCTCTTCGACCGCATCTTCGCCTACCTCGACATGACGCCCGAGATCGACGATGTGACCGATGCCGAGTCGCTCGATCCGGCCACCGTGCGCGGCCACGTGCGCTATCGCGGCGTCTCGTTCCGCTACGGGACATCGACGCCGCCCGACCAGGCCGCAGCGCTGGCGACCGGTGTCGAGCCGGCGGCCGTCATGGCGGCGGCGCGATCCGGGGCCGGTGAGGCCGTGGTCACCGAAGCCGAGATCGGCCCAGCGCCGCTGGCGCCTCCGGTGCCCGCCGAGGCGTTCGGGGTCGAGGACCTCGACTTCGAGGCGCTGCCGGGGCAGCTGGTCGCGCTCGTCGGCCCCTCGGGTGCCGGCAAGACGACGACGACCTACCTGCTGCCGCGGCTGTACGACGTCGATGCCGGGGTCATCGAGCTCGACGGTCGCGACATCCGACGCGTGACCATCGAGTCGCTCGGCCGGGTGATGGGTTTCGTGACCCAGGAGACGTACCTCTTCCACGCCTCGGTCAGGGACAACCTGCTCTACGCCCGCCCTGAAGCCACCTCGCCGGAGCTCGAGGCGGCCGCCAGGGCGGCCGCCATCCACGACAGGATCATGGAGCTGCCGGAGGGCTACGAGACGGTCGTCGGCGAGCGCGGCTACAAGCTCTCGGGCGGCGAGAAGCAGCGCATCGCCATCGCCCGGGTGCTGCTCAAGGATCCACGCATCCTCATCCTCGACGAGGCGACATCGGCCCTCGACACGGTCAGCGAGCGGCTCATCCAGGCGGCCCTCGAACGCGCCGAGGCGGGGCGCACGACGCTGGCCATCGCGCACCGGCTCTCGACCATCCTGCGCGCCGACCTCATCCTCGTCTTCGAGGCCGGCCACATCGTCGAGCGCGGCACGCACGGCGAGCTGCTCGCCCAGGACGGCCTCTATGCCCGCCTCTACCATGAGCAGTTCCTGACGGCAGCCGTGGTCGCCGCCGAGGCGAGCGCGGCAGAGCGCCCGGCCGAGGCGATGCGTTAGGGCGACCGACGGCCGTGTCACAGGGTTCCCAGGAGGAACGCACGCAACGAGTTCGATCACGAACAGGCTCGATCGGTTCGCCCAAGGAACGGATGTGACGAGTTCAGCTCAGATCGGTCGACTGTGTTCCGAGGGGGAACGAACCGGGCAATCCCATGGCGCGACCGGCCTGGTACGTTCCCCCGGCGAACACTCGACCCAGATCGTTGCGCCCAGTGGCGACCCCACGGTGGACGTGGCCCGGACTGGCGAGCGCGTCGCGGTCTGGGGGCGACGTAGGGCACGCCTATACTCGGTCGATGGTCAGCCAGCAGCGCGCCGCGCCCGTGGCGCCGGATCCGGAGCCCACCAGCGACGCTGCGGCCGGCTGGGACAGCGTGCGTGATGCGCTGCACGCCCGGGGGCTGCGTTGGACGCCCCAACGCCGGACGCTCATCGAGGTGCTCTCGCGGACCGACGGCCATGTCACCGGCGCCGAGCTCGTCGAGCGCTGTCGGGAGCTCGATCCGACGACCATCCCGTCGACCGTCTACCGGACGCTCGACGTGCTCGAAGACCTTGGCCTCGTCCGTCATCACCACGGCGCCGACGGCCGCGAGGAGTTCCATGTCCAGCCGCTCGCCGATCACGGCCATCTCCACTGCCGCCACTGCGGCGGCAGCTGGGAGATCTCGGCCCGTGAGGCCGGCGCGCTGGTCGAGGCGCTGCACGCCGAACGCGGCTTCGCGGTCGACATCTCGCACGTGACGGTGACCGGTCGCTGCGCGGCCTGCCTGGCGGCCGACGGCGCATGAGCGCGACGACGCCAGCGCCGGCCACCGTGCTGCACGCGTTCGACAAGCTCGTGCGGCTGACCTGGCGCGACGGGCATGGGTTCGACGCGCAGAGTGGGCTCGGTGGGCGTGTCGAGATCGTGGCCGACGACGACACGGCGGGACTGCGGCCGACGGAGGCGATCCTCGTCGCGCTGGGCAGCTGCACCGGCGCCGACGTGGCGTCCATCCTGCGCAAGAAGCGTCAGCCGGTCGGCGGGTACGTCGTCGAGGTCAGCGGCCAGGAACGGGCAGAGCATCCGCAGGTGTTCACGCGCATCGACGTGCTGCATCGCCTCGATGGCGAATGGATCGATCCGGAGGCCGTGCGCCGGTCGATCGAGCTCTCGGTCACCCGCTACTGCCCGGTCACCGCCCAGCTCGCATCGGGCGAGGCCGCCATCACCCATCACTACCGCATCGGGGACGGCCCGATCGTGACCGTGGCCGAAACGGGGCCCTTCGGCCACCTCGTCGTCCACGCCGACGGAGACGTCTAGCCGACCCGATCGCCGAGTGCATGATTATTCACAGCACTGTATGCTCATGCACTCATGACGACCACCGACACGGGCCTGCCACGAGCCGCCGCCATGACCACCGTCCGTCCACCAACGGCGGGCGCCCGGTGGCGCGTCGCTGTGCTGGGGGCGACCGGCTATGTCGGGGCCGAGCTGGTCCGCATCCTCGAGCGCCATCCGGACGTCCGCATCGTCGGCCTGGCGGCGAGGAACCGCGATGACGTGCCCGTCGGCGACGCCTTCGCGCATCTGGCCGAGACCGGGCATCGCATCGCGTCGGACCTGCCCACGTCGACCGAGCTGGATGCCGTCTTCCTCGCTCTCCCCCACGGGCAGTCCGCAGCCGTGGCACCGCGACTCCTGGACGAGGGGCTCCTCGTCGTCGACCTGGGCTCCGACTTCCGGCTCTCGGATCCGGCCGACTATCCGACCTGGTATGGCTTCGAGCACCCGACACCGGCCCTTCTGCCGGGCGGTGCCGGCCTGCCGGCGACCGCCTCGCGGAGCACGGTGCCAGCCGCCGTCTACGGGCTCGTCGAGCTGCACCGTGCGGCGCTCGCCGGCGCGCGACTCATCGCCTCGCCGGGCTGCTACCCGACAGCCACGCTGCTCGCGCTGGCTCCTCTCGCCCGGGCGGGGCTCATCGGCGATGTCGTCGTCGACGCCAAGAGCGGCGTCAGCGGGGCGGGCCGGGAGCCCAAGCTCGAGACCCACTTCAGCGAGGTCGAGGGATCCGTCCGAGCCTACGGCCTCGGCGGCCATCGCCACTCGGCCGAGATGCGCGAGCAGCTGGCGATCCTCGGCGTTGCCGCCGACGCGGTCGACGGCCTCGTCTTCACCCCGCATCTCGTGCCCATGACACGGGGCCTGCTGGCGAGCTGTTACGTGCGCTCGCCCCGGGCCGTCGACCAGACCACGCTCGAGGCGCTCTATCGAGATGCCTACGCGAACGAGCCGTGCGTCGAGGTCACCACGACCGCCCCGGCCACGAAGACGACGACCGGCGCCAACATCGCCCGGGTCTTCGTCCGCCTCGACGAGCGGAGCGGCCGGATCGTCGCCATGGGCGCCATCGACAACCTCGTCAAGGGTGCCGCAGGGCAGGCCGTCCAGGCCTTCAACGTCGCCGTCGGACTACCCGAGACCTCGGGCCTCGGGCAGCTCGCGCTCTACCCCTGAGCGTGATCTCGCGATGAGCGTGCCGTCGATGTCCGCGAGCCTGCCCCACGTCGAGGAGCATGCTGAGCTGCCCGGCGGCTTCCTGGCCGGCGGCCTGAGCGCCGGCATCAAGACCAGCGGCCGACCCGATCTCGGGCTCATCGTCGTCGACGGTGCCGGAGCGGCATCGGCGGCCGGCGTGTTCACGACGAATCGCGTCCAGGCCGCGCCGGTCACGCTCAGCCGACACCATCTCGACCTGACCGGCGGCCGGGCGCGGGCGTTCGTCGTCACGAGCGGCTGCGCCAATGCCGCGACCGGACCTGCGGGCGACGACGACCAGGCCGCCATCGCCGCGGCCGTCGGGGCGGCGTTCGGCGTCCCCCCGGAGGAAACGCTCGCGGCCTCGACCGGCCTCATCGGCACACGCCTGCCGGTGGCGCGCGTGCGCGACGGCCTGGCTGCGCTGGCACCGACCGGTCTGTCGGCGACGGCCCACGGCTTCGAGGCCTTCGCGACGGCGATGATGACGACCGATTCACGACGCAAGCTGGCGACGACGACGGTCGCGCTGCCGGCCGACGACCTGTCGCTCCGGCGCGTCCGGGTCTCGGGGGCAGCCAAGGGCGTGGGCATGATCCACCCCCGGATGGCGACCATGATCGCCGTCATCCTGACCGACGCGGCCGCGTCACCGGCGCTGCTCGCCGACCTGCTCCGAGATGCCTCGGCGTCGACCTTCGAGCAGCTCAGCGTGGACGGCGACACATCGACCAACGACACGGTCGTGGTCCTCGCGTCGGGCACCTCCCAGGCCGAAGCGCCGCGGCCGGGCAGCCCGGAGGCGGCCCAGCTCGGCGCCGCCCTGACCGCCGTCTGTCGGTCGCTCGCCCGCCAGCAGGCAGCCGACGGCGAGGGCGCCTCGACCCTCATCACGTGCGTCGTGACCGGCGCCGCCGACCTCGTCGATGCTCGGGCCGTTGCGCGGGCCGTGGTGCGCAGCAATCTCGTCAAGGCCGCGGTCCACGGGCGTGACCCGAACTGGGGCCGCGTGGCGGCCGCCGCCGGGGCCGCCGTCCGGCCTGACGGCACATCGGTCGATCTCGATCCCGCCAGCCTGACCATCGGACTCGCCGGCTCGGCCGTCTTCTCCGGCATCCCGCTGCCCTTCGAGGTGGCGAGCGTGTCGGTCGCCATGGACGCGCCGGAGCTGGTCATCGAGCTCGATCTGGGGCGCGGCGAGGCGACCGCGGAGGCGTTCGGCTGCGACCTGACCGAGGCCTACGTCGTCGAGAACAGCGCGTACTCGACGTGAACGGCTACCTCGTCGTCAAGCTCGGTGGCACGACCGTGGCCAGCCAGACGACCGTGCTGGCCGAGATCGCCAGCGTGGCGCGCGAGCGAGCCGTGGTCGTGGTCCATGGTGGCGGCAGTCAGGTCACCGAGTGGCTCGCCAGGCTGGGCCAGCCGACGCGGTTCGAGGATGGCCTGCGGGTGACCGATGAGGCGAGCATGGAGGTGGTGACGGCCGTGCTGCGCGGCAGCGTCAACACCGCGCTCGTGGCCGCGCTCCGCGGGCTCGGCGTCGACGCGGTCGGGCTGTCCGGCGTCGATGGCGGCCTGCTCGTCGGCGAGCGGCTGCCGGGGCGTGGCCTGGTAGCCACCGTCGCGAGCGTCCGACGAGCGCTCATCGATGCCCTGGTCGCCGACGGCCGCGTGGCCGTCGTCGCGCCGCTGGCGTGCGACGAGATAGGCACCGTCTGCAACGTCAACGCCGACGACGCCGCGGCCGGCCTGGCACGCGGCCTGGCCGCCGAGCTGCTCGTCCTGCTGACCGACACCGACGGCGTCCGGGGTGACGACGGTGCCCGCATCCCGTGGCTGGCCGCCGGTCACGTCGAGACGCTCATCGAGGCCGGCACGATCGACGGGGGCATGGCGCCCAAGGTCCGCGCCGCGCTCGCCGCCGTGTCCGACGGCGACGCCACGTCGGTCGTCATCGCCGACGGCGGCATGCCGCGGGTCCTGGAGCGGGCCATGGCGGGCGACGATATCGGCACGCGCATCGTGGCGGATGCCGCTGCCCAGCCAGCGGCCGCGACGGCGCGCGAGCACGTGTCGTGACCATCACGGCCAGCCCGGGCGCCAAGCGGGCGCGGCAGCATGCCATCCTCGAGATCGTCCTGCGCCTGCCCATCGCCAGCCAGGACGAGCTCGTGGCGCAGCTCGCGGCGCGCGGCTTCACGGTCACCCAGGCGACCGTCTCACGCGACATCGCGGACCTCGGGCTGATCAAGCTCGTGCGCGGCACCCGCCATGTCTATGTCAGCCCCGACGACCTGGCCAACGCGCCCGACCCCGACGCCGACGCCCGGCTGGGGCGCCTGCTGCGTGAGACGCCGGTGACCATCGGCCGGAGCGGCCTCATCCTCGTGCTGCGTGGACCGGTCGGCAGCGCCCAGACCATCGCCCGCGCCATCGACCAATCGAGCCTTCGCGAGCAGGAAGGCACGCTCGCCGGCGACGACACCATCCTCGTCCTGTTCGCGGACGAGGCCAGGCTCGATGCCTGGCACGAGCGATTCCGGGCCCTCCAGGGCCTGCCCACCGAGCGACAGGGAGCCCAGCCATGAAGAAGGTCATCCTCGCCTACTCGGGCGGCCTCGACACGTCGGTCGCCGTCGCCTGGATGCAGGAGACGCTCGGCGTCGAGGTCGTCACGCTGACCGTCGACGTCGGCGGGGGCTCGTTGCGAGAGGGCGTCGAGCGGCGCGCCATCAGTGCCGGCGCCGCGCGCGCCTACGTCGTCGATGCCAGGCAGCGCTTCGTGACCGGCTTCTGCTGGCCGAACCTGCAGGCCAACGCGCTCTACCAGGGCGTCTACCCGCTGGCGACAGCCCTCGCGCGCCCGCTCATCGCGCAGCTCCTGGTCGAGGTCGCGCAGCGGGAGGGCGCCGACGCGGTCGCCCACGGCTGCACCGGCAAGGGCAACGACCAGGTCCGCTTCGACGTCGCCGTCCACGCCCTCGACCCGTCGCTCGAGGTCATCGCGCCGATGCGGGTGGGCATGGGCCTCTCGCGCGACCAGGAGATCGAGTACGCCGAAGCCCGCGGCATCGAGATCCCCATCACGAAGGCCTCGCCCTATTCCATCGACGCCAACCTGTGGGGCCGCTCGATCGAGACCGGCGTGCTCGAGGACCCCTGGACGGCGCCCCCGGCCGACGTCTATCAGTGGACGGTCGACCCGGCTGCCACGCCGGCGGTCCCGGCCGAGGTGACCATCGGCTTCGCCGGCGGCGTGCCCGTCGCCATCGACGGCATCCCGACCGACCCCGTCGCCGTCGTCGACGGGCTGACCGAGCTGGGCGGCAAGCACGGGGTCGGGCGCATCGACCACGTCGAGGACCGCCTCGTGGGCATCAAGAGCCGCGAGATCTACGAGGCTCCGGCGGCGGTCATCCTCCACGCTGCTCATCGCGCCCTCGAGGGGCTGACGCTGTCCAAGGAGCAGCTGCGCTTCGATCGACTCGTCGCCGACGAGCTCGCCCAGGCGACCTACGACGGCCTCTGGTTCAGCGCCCTCCACCGAGACCTGCGCGAGTACGTCGCCTCGACCCAGCGGGTCGTCAGCGGCGAGGTCCGGCTGCGGCTCGATCGCGGCTCGATGACCGTCGTCGGGCGCCGTTCCGATCTCTCGCTCTATGACCGAGCCCTGGCGACCTACGAGTCGGAGGACCGCTTCGACCATGCCAGCGCCGTCGGCTTCATCAAGATCTTCGGCCTGCCGCTGGTCACCGAGGCAGCCCGGCAGGGCTCCGCCTGGGCATGGACCGAGCCGCTCGTCGATCGGCTGCCCGTGACCGTCGCGGACCCGGCCGACGTGCAGGAGCCGGTCGCCTGAGGGCCGGCTGCGGGATCAGGCGGCCGGCAGCGGGCGCTCCTGCGGGCCGGTGTAGATGACGTCGGGGCGGATGAGGCGCGAGTCGGCGGCGAACTCGATGCAGTGCGCGGTCCAGCCGGCATGGCGCGCCAGCGCGAACGTGGCCGGGAAGAGGTCGGGCGGCAGACCCACGCCCTGGAGGACCGCAGCGGCGTAGTACTCGACGTTCGTCTTGAGCACCCGGTCGGGCTTCAGCTCGGCCAGCACGCGCAGGGCGACGTCCTCGACGGCGACGGCCAGGTCGAGCCAGTCGGCCATGCCGCTGAGACCCTCGGCGACCTTGCGCAGCGCAGCGGCCCGCGGGTCGTACGCCTTGTAGACACGATGTCCGAAGCCCATCAGGCGCTCGCCTCGGGCGACCGCCTCGCGCAGCCACGCCTCGGCGTGCTCAGGCGATCCGATCTGGTTGAGCTGGTCGACGACCTCGGACGGGGCGCCGCCGTGGAGCGGGCCTTTGAGCGCTCCGATGGCACCGCAGATGCCGCTCGCCAGGTCGCTCTTCGTGGACGTGATGACGAGCGCGGCGAAGGTCGAGGCATTGAAGCCGTGCTCGGCACCGACGATGAAGTAGGCGTCCAGCGCCCTGGCGGACGCGGCGTCGGGGCGCTCGCCGCGGAGCTGATAGAGGAAGCCCGCGGCGAGGTCGAGGTCGCCATCGGCCGCGATCGGCTCGCGCCCGTCGCGCAGCCGGGCGAACGCGGCCAGGATGCTCGGCGCGACGGCCGTCACCGCGCGCGCCTGCTCGACCGTCGGCGGCCAGGTCATGCCCTGACCGGCGCCCCAGGCACTGACGCCAGTCCGCAGCGCGTCCATCGGATGGGTGGTCGCCGGCAGCAGCCGCAGGACGGCCTCGACGTCGCCCGGCAACGGTGCGCACGGCAGGTGCGCGGTGGCCGGCCAGTCTCCGGTCCAGAGCAGCTCGGCCACCTGGGCGTACGTGCCGCGCTCGACGAGCTCGCCGATGGCGTAGCCGCGATAGAGCAGGCGGCCGGCCGCGCCGTCGACGAGCGCGATGCTCGACTCACCGGCCACGACGCCCTCGAGGCCGGGCGAAAAGGCGAGCGTCGGCGCCGAGGTCTCGGTCACGACGGCCATTCTAGTCGGGCGGCCCAGGGCGGTCGGACCGAGCGTCGGCTATCGTGCCCGGCATGTCGGCCGTGGCACTCCTCCGTTACCTCATGGACGAGGCATTCGATGGCCGTGGCATCGAGGCGTCGAACGAGGCGCAGTCGCTGATGGCCAACCTGGCGACCGTCGAACAGGGCCACTGGCAGGTCCGGCTGCCGGGCTCGGTGCGCACGATCGGCTCCATCGCCGTGCATGTCGGGAGCTGCAAGGTGATGTACGCCGACCACGCGTTCGCGGCCGGGCGCCTGACCTGGGACAGTCCCGAGGTCGCGCCATGGCCTGAGTTCGAGGCGCCGTTGGCCGGCACGCTCGATTGGTTACGGTCAAGCCATGAGGCGCTGATGCGCCATGTCGAGGCGCTCACGGACGACGACCTCGAGCAGCCGCGCAACGCCAACTGGGGCGAGGCGCGCGAAACACGATGGCTGCTCTCGACCCTGCTCCAGCACGATGCGTACCACGCGGGCGAGATCAATCGGATGCGCGCGTTGCTGGCCGGCGAGGATCGCTGGCAGTGGCAGATCTCTCTGGGCGTCGATCCCCTGCCCGCGCTGGCAACTGCGGTCGGGCCGGAGGACGCTCGATGATCCGGCGCGCCAAGGCCGAGGACGCGCCGGCCATCCACGCCCTCATCCACCGCTACGCCGGCCAGGACCTCCTGCTGCCGCGGCCGCTGACCGACATCTACGATCGGATCCGCGACTTCTGGGTGGCGACCGATCGTCACGGCAGCCTCGTCGGCTGTGCCGCGCTGCGGATCTGGTGGCACGACCTGGCCGAGGTGCGCTCCCTGGCGGTCGACGAGCGGGCGGCCGGCCGCGGCTACGGCGGCCGGCTGGTCGAGGCCGTCGCCCATGAGGCCGAGCGCTACGGGGTGCGGGTCCTCTTCGCCCTCACCCGCGTCGAGCCGTGGTTCGTGGGCCACGGCTTCACCGCGGTCGATCGCGGCGTGCTCTACCAGAAGGTCTGGGGCGACTGCGCCCGCTGTCCGTTCCGCAACGCGTGCGACGAGGTCGCCGTCGTGCGTGCCCTCGTGCCCGGCGCCATCGACGGGCTGTTGTCGCCCGATCCGGCCGCCCTCGCCCGCGTGGCGCACGTCGTGCCGCCGCGAGCCCCGGGCATGCCCGAGCATCTCGAGGCGCGAGGCGGTCGTCGACTGGCGGTCGTCGACCCCGAAGCGCGCTGACCGAGAAGCACCGGCGATGGCCGACCCCGCCGGCGTCGCCTGGGTGTTCGATGCCGCGGCGCGCGCCCAGCGCCTCTCGCGCTCGTCGCGCGGCGCGCTCATCAGCCTCGTCGTCGGCAATCTCGTGCCGCTCGTCGGCGTGCTCGTGTTCGGCTGGCAGGTCGCCGCCGTGGTCGCCGTCTACTGGCTGGAGAACGGCGTCGTGGGCGTCATCAACGTGCGCAAGATGGCCGTCGCCGAGGGCGACGGACCGGCCGGTCGCGCGCTCAAGCTGACCCAGATCCCGTTCTTCATCCTCCACTACGGCATGTTCTGGTTCGTGCATGGCATCTTCGTCGGCGTCATCGCGACCATGACGCTCGGCCCGGCTGCCGTCGGCGGCCTCATCGGCTCGGGCCTGGATCCATGGCTGGCCGTCGTGGCCGTCGTCGGCCTCGCCATCAGCCACTGGATCTCCTACCGCGAGAACTACATCGGTCGCGGTGAGTACCTCACGGCGACCGTCCGGCAGCAGGCGCAGGCGCCGTACGGACGCCTCGTGGCGCTCCACCTCGCGATCATCGGCGGCGCCTTCGTCATCGCCATGCTCGGCTCGCCGGAGGGGCCGGTC
>DATBSD010000009.1:0-36118 GCA_036559965.1 Candidatus Limnocylindrales bacterium | reverse complement strand
ACGGGCGTCGTGCACATCCGCATCCCGACGTTCATGGCGCTCGTCGAGGACCTCTGCGTGTCGCTGGCGACGATCGGCTTCCGGCGCATCGTCTTCCTCAACGGCCACTACGACAACACGTACGCCATCGCCTATGCCTGTGCCGCCGCGGCCGATCGCCTGCCGGCTGGGACGCGCGCCTTCCCCATCAACTACTGGGACGGCATGACGCCCGATGAGTCGGCCGAGTACTTCGGGCCGACCGCCGGGCTGCACGCCAACCGTGCCGAGACGTCGGCCGTGATGGCCATCGACGACGCACTCGTCGACCTCGATCGCGCCAACGCGGAGATGCCGCCGTTCCCCGAGGTCGGCAGCCCGGCATCCGTCCATACGGCATTCTTCTTCTCGTCGCCCGGCTCGGTCCATCGCGCGACGCGATCGGGCACCTGGGGTGACGCCAGGGCATCGTCGGTCGACTACGGCCAGGGCTACCTCGATGTCGTGACCGAGGCCACGGTGCGCCTGCTCGAGGACATCGAGCGGACCGTCGCGGCGATGCCGCCCCGCTGATCGCGGCGAGCTCAGTCGCCCACGGCCAGCCAGGCGCCCGCACGCATCACCCGCCGGACGCGCAGATCGTCGTCCAGCTCGACCAGGTCGGCGCGTTGGCCGACGGCGATCCGGCCACGGTCGGTGATGCCGAGCAGGCCGAGCGGGGTGCGGCTGGCGGCAGCCACGGCGATCGGCAGCGGCAGACCGCTGGCGACCACGTTGCGCACGGCCGTGTCGAGCGCGATGACCGAGCCGGCGAGGGTCGTCGTGCCGAGCAGCGTCGCCCGGTCGCCGACGACCTCGACGTCAAGGGCGCCGATCCGCCCCCGGCCGTCGCCGGTCCCGGCGATGGCCAGCGCATCGCTCACGAGGAGCAGGCGATCGGGTGGCTTGAGCCTTGAGATGAGCGGCCAGAGCGCCCGGTCGACATGGATGCCATCGGCGATGAGCTCGACCAGCACGTCGTCGTCGAGCAGGGCGGCCAACGCCAGCCCCGGCGCGCGATGGTCGATGCCGCTCATGGCGTTGAACAGGTGGGTCGTCGACCGCGCCCCGGCGGCGTACGCCTCCCTGGCCTGCGCGAACGTCGTTGCCGAGTGGCCCAGCGACGTCGTCACGCCGCGCCCGTCCAACCAGCCGATGAGCTCGATCGCGCCAGGTAGCTCGGGAGCGAGGGTCAGCAGCCGAAGCCCGTCGAGGAGTGGCTCGAGCTGGGCGGCCGTGACATCGGCAGGGATGCGGAGATGCGCGGCGTCATGAGCGCCGCGACGGACGGTGGCCAGGAACGGGCCCTCGACATTGAATCCGAGCGGCTCCGCGCCGTCCGCCGGCGCGACCGGCAGCCAGTCGCGTACACGGCCGGCGAACGTGGCGAGCTCGTCGAGCGGCGCGGTCACGGCCGTCGGCAGGAAGCCGGTCACGCCTCTGCGCACGAGTCGACGCGCCATCCCGTCGAGGGCGGTGCGATCGCCCATCGCATCGTGGCCGCCCCAGCCGTGGACATGGACGTCGACGAAGCCGGGTGCGATGAACGGTCGGCCGCCATACGGCGCGTCGTCGCTCGGCGCGTCGTCCAGATCGAGCGAGGCGATCAGCCCATCGGCGACCGTCAGGCGCCCGCCGACGACGCGGTCGTCGAGCACGAGACGCCCGTCGAGGACCACGATCGACTCGCTCATCGTCCGACCGCCTGCCGGCCGGCCGGGGTCTCGTCGGCCGGCCTGGCTCCGGCGCCCCCGGCCTCCTGGGCGGCCTCGGCGCCGTGGACGGCGGCACCGATGGCGCCCGCCCAGGTGCCGAGCTCGGCGGCCACGATCACGACCTCGTCGAGCGATGTCGTCCGGACTCGCTGCCGGAGCTCGTCGTCGATGGCGGGCAGGAGCAGATCGAGGGCGGCCGCGACGCCGCCGCCGATGACGACCCGGTCGGGCGTGATGACGGCGATCATGTTCGCGATGCCGATGCCCAGGTAGCGGCCCACGCGCGCGAGGCCATCGAGGGCGGCCTTGTCGCCGGCTCGCGCCCGAGTGACGGCCTCCTCGGCGGTTGGCGTGCCGCAGGCGGCGGCGATGCGGTCGGCGCGCGTGAACGCCTCGAGACAGCCCCGGTTGCCGCAGCCGCAGGCTGGCCCATCGGGATCGATGGTCTGATGCCCGAGCTCGCCGCCCGTGCCGTCATGGCCCTGATGCACCCGCCCGTCGATGGCGATGACGCCCCCGACACCGGTGCCCAGGGTCAGCCCGACCATCGAGGCGGCGCCCCGGCCAGCCCCGAGACGCAGCTCGGCGAGACCGAACGCCCGGGCGTCGTTGATGAGCGCGACCGGCAGCCCGAGCGCCGTCCGGAGCGGCGCTGCGACCGCGATGCCCATCCATGGGTCGGGGAAATTCACCAGGAAGCGCGTCGTCCCCGCGCGCGGGTCGTAGAGGCCGGGCACGCCGACACCGATCGACGAGACGCCCGGCGCGCGCGCCATGGCTTCAGTCCCGACCTCCGCCAGGCGCGCGACGACGGCCGTCGGGCCCTCGGCGGCCGGCGTCGGGACCTGGTCCCGGTCGACCACCTGCCAGACACCGCCGTCGCGCTCGACGACGACCCACTTGATGTTCGTGCCACCGAAGTCGAGGCCGAGATGGCGGCTCGTCGACGACCGGCCGCTCGCCTCCATCAGGTCTCGCCGATCACCCTGGTGTAGGTGGCCGCGACGACCACGATGATGATGCCGAAGAGGATCTGGCGCACGGCTTCGGGATAGCCGAGGGCGGTCAGCAGGGCGCTCAGGACGGTCAGGATGAGCGCGCCGAGGATGGTCCCGACGTAGCCGCCGCGACCGCCGAAGATGGACGTTCCGCCGATGACCGCGGCCGCGACCGAAGGCAGGACCAGGGAATCGGCGAGGGTGACGCTCGAGACGTTGGTCAAGCCCGAGAGCAGGAATCCGCCGACGGCTGCCATGAGCGCGGAGATGACGTAGAGCACGATGAGGACCTGCCAGCCACGGGCGCCCGACAGCCGCGCGGCGATGGGGTTGTCCCCGATGGCGTAGAGCATCCGTCCATAGCCGGTCCGTTTGAGCCCCACGAGGATCAGGGCGGCGAGCGGCAGGAAGACGACGAGACTGTACGGGATGATCTGGAGGAATCGATCGGACCCGATGATCCGGAACTCCGGCACCGTGCCCGTCGAGCTGGTGACCGTGGCGATCTGCCAGGCGTTGGCCAGGCCGAGCACGACGAAGCTCACGCCCAGCGACATGATCAACGGGTGGACGCGGAAGATGCCCACGCCGATGCCGGTCAGCAGGCCGGCCAGGAGCGCGGCGGTGAGCGCGACGGCGAGCCCGACCCACAGTCCAGGCCCATTCACGAGCGAGGCGACCACGAAGCCGGCCATCGAGGCGACTGCACCGACCGAGAGGTCGATGCCGCCGGTCAGCATCGTCAGCGTCTGACAACCCGCCAAGATCGCGAGCGGGACTGCGGCGCGGAGGATGACGCCGGCCCAGTCGGCGTTGACCACGCCAGGTCGGGCGACGGCGTAGGCGATCACGAGCAGGAGCAGGATGAACGAGAGCGGGATCATCGGCTGCTCACGCAGCACCCGCCGCCAGCCGCCGGCGGCGCCTCGGGCAGCGGTCTGCGTCGCCGCCGTCATCGCCTGCCCTGCCGCCACTGGATGAGGCTGCCGAACATGACCACCCCGATGAGGATGAGGCCCTGGGTCACCAGCGAGAGGTTCGGGTCGAGGCTCAGGAAGGCGAGGTCATTCTGGATGAGCACGAGGATGAGGACGCCGATGATGGGTCCGAAGACGCCGCCTCGGCCCCCGGCCAGGCTGACGCCGCCAAGGACGACGGCGGCCACGCTCAAGAGGGTGTACGGCCCCGGGACCGGGTTGCCGATGCCGGTGCTCGCGGTCAGGCTCAGGCCGCCGAGTGCCGCGAACAGGCCGGTCAGGGAATAGGCCGCGACCTTCGTTCGACCGACCGACACGCCACTCCGGAAGGCGGCCAGCTGATTGCTGCCGATGGCGTAGATAGAGAGGCCGAGCCGCGTCCGTCGGAGCGGGATCCAGACGACCGCCACGATCACGAGCAAGAGGACCGCGGCCTTGGGGATCCACTCACTGACCAGCGATCCGAGGACGAGGTCCTTCAGCCACTGCGCGGAGCCAGCGGTAGGAGAGGCCAGGATGACGAGCGCGCTGCCTCCCCAGACGAAGGCCATGGCCAGCGTGACCACGATGTCAGGGACGCGGGTGAGCACGATGACGCTGCCGTTGACGGCGCCCAGGACGAGGCCGAGGAGGAGGACGCCGACGACGACCACGACGCCGAACTCTTCACCCTGGCCCTTCATCTGGGTCGCAGCGACGACGCTGGTGAGCGCCATCATCGACCCGACCGAGAGGTCGATCCCGCCACCGATGACGCAGATGGCCTGGGCGACGGCGGCCATGGCCAGGGGCAGGACCGAGATGGCGAAGCCCTGGAGGCCAGTCACCCCATAGCCGGGGTTGATCATCTTCGTGAACACGAACAGGGCGCCAAGCAGCACGAGCAGGCAGAGCACCCAGCCGTTGCGCCTGGCCCACGCGACCAGGGCGTCGGCGGGCGCTCGTTGGGTGGAGCCGACCGTGCCGGAGGCCGCGCTCATCGGTCGTCGTCCGTGACGGGTTCGTTGCCGGTCGGGTCTGGCTCGGCCGGGAGCGTCGTCGGCGCGCTCGCCTGCTCGGCCTCGACTTCGGCCGCCGCCGCCGCCTCCTCCGCCACGACCTCCGCGGCGACTGCTTCTGGCAGCACGGCGTCGGAGCGCAGGTTGTAGGCCGCCCGCAGGAGCGTCGGTTCGTCGGCGTCGGCGGCATCGATCTCGGCGACCACACGACCGCCGAAGATGACGATGGCGCGGTCGCAGGCGAGCTGGACCTCCTTGAGCTCGGAGGTGTAGAGCAGGACGGCCGCGCCGGCCGCCGCGAGCTCGCGCAGCAGGACATAGATCTGGGTCTTCGTGCCGATGTCGATGCCGCGTGTCGGGTCGAAGCAGAGCATCGTCTGCACGCCGCCGGCGACCCATCGGGCGATGGTCACCTTCTGCTGATTGCCGCCCGACAGGCGCCGGACCTCGCCACCGGCACGGGCCTCGATCTGGAGCTTCGCGACGGCGCCCGCGACGACCTTGCGCTCGGCACCGAGGTCGATGAGGCCCCAGCGCCGCATGCGGGCCCGGCCCGGCAAGGCGATGTTCTCGGCCACCGACCGCTGCATCAGGAGGGCCTCGGCGCGATCGGCAGCGACGTAGACGACGCCGGCGCGGATGGCATCCGCCGGGTGGCCGAACGTCACCGGCGCGCCGTCGAGCAGCAACTCCCCACCGCTCGGTCGCTCGGAGCCCGACAGGATGTCGAAGAGCTCGTCCTGGCCTTGACCTTCGAGGGCGACGACGCCGAGCACCTCGCCCGGATAGAGCTCGAACGAGACGTCGTCGAGCTTCGACTCGAACGACAGGCCGCGGGCGGCGAAGCGGGGTACCTGGTCGGCACCGCGCCGGACGCGTGCGGACCGTTCGCCATCGACGGCCGGTGTCGCATCGACGAACTGGCCGAGCATCAGCTCCACGATGCGCTCCTCGGAGCCCTCGGTCACGTCCACGACGCCGACCGTCTCGCCCTCGCGCAGCACGGTCGCACGGTCGCAGACGGCAGCGATCTCGATCATCCGGTGCGAGATGAAGATGACCGACCGGTCACCGCCGCGCTGTCGACCGATGACCTCGAGCACCCGTTCGGTGAGGTTGGCGGGCAATGCCGCGGTCATCTCGTCGAGCATCAGCACTTCCGGCTCGATGGCCAGGGCGCGTGCCAGGTCGATGATGCGGAGCGACGCGAGCGGGACGCGGCGCGCCATGCTGGAGAGGTCGAGGTCGGGCAGGGCGAGCTCGTCGAGCCAGTGACGGAAGGCGTCGATCGGGGTGTCGGTCAGCCGCAGATTCGACCGGATATCCAGGTCGGGGATGAGCGACGGCTCCTGGTAGACCGAGACCAGGCCGCCCGCGCGCGCCTCAGCAGGCGAGTGAGCCGTGCGTTCCCGGCCGCGGACCATGATCCGTCCGCTGTCTGGTCGCACCGCGCCCGTGAGGATCTTGACGAGGGTGCTCTTGCCGGCGCCGTTGGCACCCATGAGCGCGTGCACCTCGCCGGGCCGCACGGCCAGCGACGCCGACTTGAGCGCCACGACGGCGCCATAAGTCTTCGCGACCCCGGTCGCTTCGAGCAGGAGGTCGGTGGCGATGGCGGTCATCGATCTCCGATGAGGGGTAGCAGTCGAGGGACGCCGGACTCGCGCCGGCGTCCCTCGAAGGACTCTCGATAGGGCTTGGGTTACTCGCCGGGGCCCTTGCAGGCAACGGCCTGCTCAGGCGAATAGGTCGTCCAGCCTGGGATCTCCAGACCGAGCGGCCAGGTCGCTGTCAGTCCCGGCACCGACTGCCAGGAATCGAGCGTGGCCTTGCCGGCATCATCGAGGTTGTCAGCCAGCACCGGATCCAGGAGGACGGTGTTCGGCTTCGTGGCCGTCGGGTCGGTCTCGACCGCTTCGCCCTTGAGGAGCTTGAGCGCCAACGCGACGCCGGCGCCGCCGACAGCGGCGGTGTTCGTGACGGCTGCGCCCTTCAGGTCGGGATAGCCGGCAGGATCGAGCAGCTGAGCGGTGAACGAGCCGCGGTCGGTACCGACGATCGGCACGAACGGCTTGCCGGAGGCCTTGATGGCGTCCACGACCTCGGAATCGATGCCCGATGTCCAGATGCCGTCGATGCTGTCGTAGCCACCGCCCTGGATGAACTCGTTGGCCAGCTTCGTCGCCTCGGCCGGGTTCCAGCCCGTTGCGACACCGTCAGCCGACGGCACGACGGTGATGCCGGGGTAGTCCTTGAGCACGTTCTTGAACCCGACGTCGCGGTCGGTGTCGGCCGGGTGGCCGGCGATGCCGCGCATGTAATAGACGGTGCCCTGGCCGTTGAGCTGATCGAACAGCCACTTGGCCCCGAGCTCCGCGTACTTGACCTGGTTGTTGTAGAGGTTGTACGTCTCCGGGTCATTGACGTAGGCGTCGACCGCGACCGTCTTGATGCCGGCGGCCTGGGCCTCGTCGAGCGCGGCCTGGAGGCCGTCTGCGTTGCTGGGGTTGAAGACGAGCGCGTCGGGGCTGTTGGCGATGAGCGTGCGCAGGTCGGCCAGCTGCTGGTTCACATCCGCATCACGCGCGATCATGTCGACCTTGTCGACCTCGCCGGAAGCGAGTGCCTGCGCCTTGGCGGTGCAGTTCTGCTCCTCGCGGAAGCCGTTGCCTGTGCCGCCGGTGTTCGAGAATGCGATCGTGAACGGTCCGCTGGCACCGGTCGATGCCGAGGCTGCCGGCTCCGACGCTGCCGGCTCCGACGCCGCCGGCGCGGATGCGGCCGGTGACGACGACCCGGCCGGCGCGGCGCAGGCCGCGATCAGCACGATCGTGGCAAGCCCGACCAGCGGGTTGCGAAGGGATCCCTTGGACATCCGTTCTCCTCCTCGAATGAACGACGCGCCGATCTGGTCGCGTCGAAGGACTGACTCCTCCCCATCACGGGGTCCGATGCGATCTATCGTCCGCACCTCCTCCGTGTGTTTCCCATGGTGATCACTCCTCCGTGGTGATGGTACGAGCGATTCGTCGCGCGTGTTCGCGATACGCCGCGTCGAATAGCGCCGCCGAACGCTCGGCGCCCACGACCGAGCTGCGCGTGAGGACGGGCGGCATCGCCCCCCTGGCCACGAGCAGCTCGGCCACGCGGACCTTGATGGAGTTGACGATGGCCACCGCGGTGATCGTCGAGCCCGGCCCGACGGGCGTCTCGAGGCCGGGCAGCGACACCAGCGCGTCGGCATGCGGCGTGCAGAGGTCGATGACCAGGTCCGCCTCGTCGAGCAGGCGCGAGCCGACGAGGGGATCGACCTCGCCCGACATCGATTGGGCGACCGAGGTCACCGCCACGACGCGCAGGCCGCGTCGCCGCGCCCCGCGGGCCATCTCGACCGGCACGGCGGTCAGGCCGCTGGCCGAGAAGACGAGCATCACGTCGCGCTGGCCGAACTGGAAGTTGGTGAGGATGACCTCCGCCAGGCCCGGTGTGCGCTCGATGAACATGGCCTGGCGCTGGCCGTTGGCGCCCACGACCTGCGTGTGGAAGGTCATCGACAGCTCGACCATGGGGTTGAAGCCGGGATAGGAGCCGTAGCGCGGGAACATCTCCTCCACCGGGATCCGCGAGTGGCCCGTCCCGAAGAGGTGCACGAGCCCGTCAGCGGCGATCGCCTCGGCGCACCACTGGCTGGCCTGTTCGATGGCCTCGGCCTGGGTCGCCTCGAGACGTTCGAGCAGGCCGACGGCGGCCGTTAGCCAGGGCAGGCGCGTGCCGACCGGCACCGGATCCGCCACGGTCAGTAGCCCTGGCCCGCGGCCGTCGCGGCCGCGATGGGCTCGCCGCCGCCGGCGCGGGCGCGGAAGTCGTCGAGGATCGTGCTCGTGGCCGTCGCCCCGACCCGCGTCACCCCGAGGTCCATGACCGCCAGCAGCGCGTCCAGGGTCCGAACGCCGCCGGCCGCCTTGACCTGGACGTGCGGCGAGACCGAGCGGCGCATGAGGGCGAGGTCCTCGTGCGTCGCCCCGGTCGGCGCGAAGCCGGTCGAGGTCTTCACGAACTCGGCGCCGGCAGCCTCCGTCAAGCGGCAGCCGCGGACCTTCTCGTCGTCGTTCAGATAGGCGTTCTCGAGGATGACCTTGACGATGGCGCCACCGCCGTGGGCGACCTCGACCACCGCTCGGATGTCGGCCTCCACGTCGCCGTCCCGGCCGGACCGCAGTGCGCCGATGTCGATGACCATGTCGAGCTCGATGGCGCCGTCGTCGAGTGCGCGTCGTGCCTCGAAGGCCTTCGTCGCCGTGGTCGAGCTCCCGTGCGGAAAGCCGATCACGGTGCCCACCGCGACGTCCGTGCCGGCCAGCAGCCCCGCCGCCCGGACGACGTCGACAGGCCGGACGCAGACCGACGCCACGTCGTAGCGGGCCGCCAGCTCGCAGCCATCGATGATGAAGGCGTCGTCGAGCTCCGGACGGAGCAGCGAGTGGTCGATCGTCTTGGCCATCTGGCGGTAGGTCCGCCCAGCGTACGTCTCGGTCGCCATGCCCTAGACCACGTACGGCAGGAGTGTGTTGCGGGCGAGCAGGAAGCCGCGCTTGACGAGGTCGTCGGTGCCCTCGAACTTGCGGTCCTCGTGCTCGATGATGCAGTCGCCCTGATACCCGACGCGGTAGAGGGCACGGAAGACGATGCGCCAATCGACGTCACCCAGGCCGGGCACGCGCGGGACCTGCCAGCCGATGCCGGCCGAGAGGGTGCCCCGCTCGTAGAGCCCGTCACGGTCGATCATCAGGTCCTTGGCCTGGAAGTGGAGGATGTGGGCACCGAACTCGGTGATGAAGCGCTCCTGATCGATCATCAGCCAGACCAGGTGCGACGGGTCGTAATTGAGCCCGACCGTGCCGCCCCACTGCTCGATGATGCGCCGCCAGATCATCGGCGACCAGGCGATGTTGTGACCGCCCGGCCACTCGTCACGGCTGAAGATCATGGGGCAGTTCTCGATGGTCAGCTTGCGCCCATGGTCATCGGCGAAGCGCACGATGTCGGGCCACACGTCGAGCGCGATCTGCCAGTTCTCGTCGAGGCTCTTGGCCCCGTCGCCGCCCATGAACGTGTTGACGAGCGGCACGTCCATCTTCTCGGCCGCCGTGATGACGTGCTTGAGGTGGCCGATGACCTCGGCCCGGTGCGCCGGATCGGGATGGAGCGGGTTGGGGTAGTAGCCGAGGCCCGAGATGTCGAGGCCCCGCTCAGCCACGGCGCCGGCGATGTCCGTGGCCTCGGCGGCAGGCAGGTCGACGACATCGATGTGGCTCGTGCCGGCATAGCGTCGCGTCGCGCCGCCGGCCTGCGGCCAGCAGGCGATCTCGAGGGCCTCGAAGCCATTGCCTGCCGCCCAGTCGGCGACCTCGAGCAGCGGCGTGTCGGGGAGCGGCGCTGTCAGGAACCCGAGCTTCACGATGCATGCACCCCCGCGACGGATCGGGCGCCAGCGTGGTCGCCGGTCGCGTCGTCACGAGCCACGTCGACCCACCGCCCGAGGCGGGCGCTCTCGGCGATGGCGTCGTTGACGAGCATCTCGTCGTGGCCGTCGGCAAAGGTAGCGTAGGGCGGACGCGCGGCGGGCCGTCCCGCTGCGACGTCGGCGTAGATGGCCCGGAAGAGCGCGCCGAAGGTGTCGGCAAAGCCCTCGACGTGGCCGCCAGGCAGCGCCGCCGCCGTGCGGCCGGCCTCGGTCATCAACGCCGGGTTGCGCTGCAGGATCTCGTTGGGGGCGTCGCGATGGCCGATCCAGAGGTGATCGGGCGTCTCGGAGTCCCAGGCCGCCGCGGCGATCGAGCCGTCGACCTCGTACTGCAGGGAGTTCTTGCGGCCGGCGCTGATCTGCGAGACCGCGACCATGCCCCGGGCGCCGTTGGCGTAGTGCAGCAGGATGGTCGCCGCGTCCTCGGTCGCGATGTCGCGGGTGACCGTCTCGGCCGACCGTTCGGTCGAGAAGGTCTCGACCGGTCCCGTCGGCTGGCGGCGCTGGTCGATGAAGGTGGCCAGGTCGGCCATCACGGCCACGACCGGCAGGCCGGTCACGAACGAGGTCAGGTCGATCCAGTGCGAGCCGATGTCGCCGACGGCGCGCAGCGCACCGCCCTGGCCGGGATCGAGCCGCCAGTTCCAGTCGGTCTCGAGCAGCAGCCAGTCCTGGAAGTAGTGTCCGGTGACGAGCCGGACGTCACCCAGCGAGCCGGCCGCGATGGCCGCCTGGAGGTGCTGGTTGAGGGGATAGAAGCGGATGTTGAAGTTGACAGCGTTGACGAGACCGGAGGCCGCCGCCAGCTCGACCAACGCGGCCGACTCGACCGCCGACATGGCCAGCGGCTTCTCGCACACGACGTGGCGACCTGCCTCGAGGATGCGACGCGCCTGGGGCACGTGGAGGTGGTTGGGCGAGGTGACGTGGACGACGCGGATCGTCTCGTCGTCGAGCAGCGCATCGAGCGACGGGTAGGCCTGCCGGACGCGGAGCGCCTCGGCCCGCTGCGCGCCGCGCTCGGGGCTGCTGCCGAGGACGCCGCGCACGTCGACGCCGATCCGGCGCAGGGCTTCGACGTGGACCGTGCCGATGAAGCCGGTCCCGATGACAGCAGCGCCGATCGGTGATGACATCGCGCGACGACGACCCTCCAGGATGGTCACGACCATCGACGCCGGCGTCCACGCCTCGCGCCCTACCTGGCACGGGGAACGCGCAACGGCGACTTCGCACGGTATCGGGCAGACTTTGACCTGTCAAGTGCAAAAGGGGCTGGACGCGATGCTCATCACGCGTATCATCGAACGCCTGCGATGCCACCTGCTGTGACGTCGGCGGCTATCCCCGGTCGGCTGCCCGACGAGTCTCTCGATGCGCTCGTCGTCGTGCTCGACGAGATCCGCCTCGGCCGCGCCACGTCGCGCGCCGAGCTCGTCACCCGGACCGGCCTCGGCCGGGCCATCGTCGCGCAGCGCGTCGGCGAGCTGGTCGATCGCGGGCTCGTCGTCGAGGGCGAGGTCGGCCCGAGCACCGGCGGCCGGCCACCCCGACGCCTCGCCCTGCGCGCCGATGCCGGCCACGTCCTGGTCGCCGACCTGGGCGCCACGAGCATCGATGTCGCCGTCACCAGCCTCGACGGGCGCGTGCTCGCGCACCACGACGAGCCGGCCCGCGTGGAGGCCGGGCCGGAGGCCTCGCTGGGGCGGGTCATGGAGCTCTTCGGCGTCCTGAACGCGAGCACCCAAGACATCCCCGGGCCGCTGTGGGGCGTCGGCATCACCGTGCCCGGTCCGGTCGAGTTTCGGACTGGTCGGCCCATCGCACCGCCGATCATGCCCGGCTGGGACGACTACCCCATCCGCGAGACCTTCGTCGCCCGCTACGGTGCGCCGGTCTGGATCGACAACGACGTCAACGTCCTGGCACTCGGGGAGTGGCGCTCCGGTGTCGCCGCCGGCCACGACGACATCGTCGTCGTCAAGGTCGGCACGGGCATCGGCGCCGGCATCATCTCGGGCGGGCGCCTCCATCGCGGTGCCCAGGGCAGTGCCGGTGACGTCGGCCACATCCAGGTCGTCGACGATCGCTCGATCATCTGCCGCTGCGGCAACGTCGGCTGCCTCGAGGCCCTCGCCGGCGGTGCGGCCATCGGCCGGGCCGGCGAGCAGGCTGCCCTCGAGGGCAGCAGCGAGCGCCTGCTGGCTGCCATCGACCTGCGCGGCACCGTGACCGCCGCCGACGTCGCGCGCGCGGCCTCGCACGGCGACCCGGTCGCGGTCGAGCTGCTCCAGACGGCTGGCCGGCGGATCGGCGCCATGCTGGCCAGCGTCGTCAACTTCTTCAACCCCTCGCTCATCGTCGTCGCCGGCGGCGTGGCCAACAGCCCGGACCAGTTCCTGGCTTCGATCCGCGAGACGGTCTACGGCCGCTCGCTGCCCCTGGCGACACGCGAGCTGCGCATCGAGCGATCGTCGCTGGGCGGGCAGGCTGGCGTCATCGGGGCCTCGTCGATGGTCGTCGACCAGCTCTTCGCGCGGGAAGCGATCGCCGATTGGATCGAGGCCGGCCAACCGTCCGGGCTGGCCCGCGCGATGGTCGGCTCGGCCGCCTGAAGCTGCCGGCAGCCCTTCAGCCGCCGGCGACGACCCGATCGCTGAAGTCGCCCGAGGCAGGGTCCTTGAGGATGAGCTTGTGGCGACCATCGGGCAGGATCTCGCGCTTGATGACCACCTGGCCCTCGTAGCTTTCGGGCGTCGAGGCGATGCGCGGCGTGGTGCCGCCGCGCCAGTCGAGCTCGACCGGCTGCCAGGCGTGGGCCTCGGCCGACCGATAGCAGGCGTCCATGATGGCGTTCACGACGTAGCCGTCGTAGAACGTCTCCCGCGGTGCGCTCCCGCCGTCGATGGCCCGGAACATGTCGCTGAACATGTCGACGTAGCCCAGCTCGCTGACCTCGTCGCCGACGGGGAAGAGCCAGCCGGCGGACGTCTCGGCCTTCTCGGCCACGTAGCCACCCTCGCCGCCACCGGCCGTGAACATCTCGAAGCCGGTGCGCAGGAAGTGGTTGAGCCAGATCGTGCCGTGGGTGCCGGCGACCTCGTCGCGCAGGTCCATGCCGCCGCGGAACGTCCAGCTGACCTCGAACTGCCCGGTCGCACCGGACTCGAAGCGGATGAGCGCGATGGCGTTGTCCTCGTCGGCGATGGGATGCACGAGGGTGTCCGTCTGGCAGAGCACCTCGACGGGACGATTGCCCTTGCCCACGAAGTTGCGGATGATCTCGATGCAGTGGCAGCCGAGGTCGACGATGGCGCCACCGCCGGTCAGCCGACCGTCCCAGAACCAGGCCGAGTGGGGGCCGGGATGCGTCTCCCGCGAGCGGACCCAGGTGACCTCGCCGATGGCGCCGGCCTCGACCGAGCCGATGGCCTTGAGCGTCTTGGGCGTATAGCAGAGGTCCTCGAGGTAGCCGGCGAAGACGCCCGCGCGCTCGACGGCCTCGAGCATCCGCTGGGCCTCGGCCGCGGTCCGTCCGAGGGGCTTCGTGCACAGCACCGCCTTGCCGGAGGCGGCCACGGCGGTGACCGCCTCCTCGTGCAGGTGGTTGGGCAGGGCGACGACCACGACGTCGGTGTCGGGATGCTCGATGGCCGCGCGCAGATCGGTCGTCCGGACGGGGATGTCCCAGCGCTCGCCGAACGCCGTGCCCCGCGCCTCACTCCGTGAGTAGGCGACGCGGACGCGGTCACGGCCGCGCTGGCCGTGCAACGTCGCCGTGTAGAACTCGCCGATGAGGCCCGTGCCGAGCATCGTGATCGCGTGACCGTCCATGGGGCCTCCCTGTGCGCTGTCATCTGATCGTCTGACGGTCTGGCGCCTCGGCGACGCTTGACCAGTGCGGGCCTGATGCTATGATGCATGGCGACCCCACGAACCTCCCCGCGCAGCGACCATCCGGCCGCCTGCCGCCGGGGACCCCCGTCGATGGCGAGATCAGGCGGTCAAGCCGTGCGCAGCGGGTCGGATCGTCGGGCCTTCGCCGCAGTCGTGCGTCGCCGCCCCACCCGCCCACCCATGAGGATCCCCACGCCCACATGAACATCAACGAACTCAAGTCCAAGAACCGTCGCGAGCTCATCACCATCGGGGGCGACCTCGATCTGACCGGCGCCACCGACATGCGCCAGGAAGAGCTCATCGAGCAGATCCTCCAGCGCCAGGTGGAGCGAGGCGGCCAGGTCTACGCGACCGGCATCCTCGACATCGTCGACGAAGGCTTCGGCTTCATGCGCCGTCACGGCCTGATGCCCAGCCCGGACGACGTGTACGTCAGCTCCAGCCAGGTGCGGCGCTTCGGCCTCCGTGCCGGGGATCGCGTCGGCGGTGTCATCCGCCAGCCCAAGGACGGCGAGAAGTACTGGGGCCTGCTGCGCGTCGAGTCGGTCAACGGCGTCGACCCCGAGACCGCCAAGCGCCGCCCGCACTTCGACGTCCTGACGCCCATCCACCCCATCGAGCTGCTCAACCTCGAGACGGATCCCAAGAACCTCAGCCAGCGGCTCATCAACCTCGTCAATCCGCTCGGCAAGGGACAGCGCGCTCTCATCGTCAGCCCGCCCAAGGCCGGCAAGACGATGCTGCTCAAGCAGATCGCCAACGGCATCACGGAGAACTACCCGGAGATCCTGCTCATGGTCGCGCTCATCGGCGAGCGCCCGGAGGAGGTCACCGACATGCGCCGGAGCGTCAAGGGCGAGGTCATCTCCTCGACCTTCGACGAGCCGACCGAGAACCACACGCACGTGGCCGAGATGGCGCTCGAGATCGCCAAGCGCCAGGTCGAGACCGGGCGCGACGTGGTCATCCTGCTCGACTCCATCACGCGCCTCGCGCGCGCCTACAACCTGGCGCTGCCGCCCTCGGGCCGCACGCTCTCGGGTGGCATCGATCCCATCGCCCTCTACCCGCCCAAGCGCTTCTTCGGCGCGGCGCGGAAGATCGAGGAGGGTGGCTCGCTGACCATCATCGGCACGTGCCTCGTGGACACCGGCTCGCGCATGGACGACGTCATCTACGAAGAGTTCAAGGGCACCGGCAACTCGGAGCTCATCCTCGACCGCAAGCTGGCCGAGAAGCGCATCTACCCGGCCATCGACGTGCAGCGCTCGGGCACACGGCGTGAGGAGCTGCTGCTCGAGGAAGGCACCCTGCGCATGGTCTGGACGATGCGTCGGATGCTCTCTGCCGTGGGCACCAACGAGGGCATCGAGCTGCTCCTCAACCGGCTCGCCAAGACGGATTCGAACGCCGCCTTCCTGGCCAGCCTGACCAAGGGTGCGGCCGCCGTCGAAGGCTGATCCCGTGGTGCGATGTCGCACCGTCGAGCGTCACGCAGCGTGCCGCTGGGCCGTCGGTCCACGCTCGGCTCGTTTGACGCTCCACTCAGGGCTCTGGTACGGTGCCGTGGTCAACGACCGCTTGTGGACGACTCGGAGGAGGGGTCAGCGAGCGGGAACCGCGGCGATGAGAAGGCTCAAAGGCCCCATACCCGCCCGCTCAGGATGGCGCGCTGCTCTCGATGCGCCGCGATGCTCCGCGAACCCCGCGTCAAGCGTCATCCTCGCTCCGTAGGAGACCGTATTGCGACAGGCGACGGCCACGACGCGCGGCGCCCTCATGCGCCTCGTTCGTGACCCGCGCCGGGCCCTGGCCCGGATGAGCGGCCCCCGGCGCGCCGCCGGCGCGACCACATCGACGATCCGAAGTGCCGTTCGTCGCCGCCCGCAGGGCGTGCCATCGACGACGCGCTCGGTCGCCGCCGACGTGCGCCGCGGCCTGCGGGGCATCGCCCCCGCGCTTCGCCAGCGAGCACCTCATCCGCGCTGGAGCGACCTTGCGGCCGATCGCCGCGGGGCGCCGGTGCTCGTGCTCGTGCTCGTGCTCGTCGCCTCGCTCCTGGCCGCCCTGCCCGAGCGATCGGGCGTGGCCATCGGCTCGACCGACGGCCGTGGTGAGGTCGTCAATCCGCGCATCGCCGCCCTGACCGGTGGCGTGGCGCTCGCCGACGGGCCGATCGGGGCCGCCCGACTGGGCAGCAGCGCGATGGACGACCGCACCTTCCAGGCCTTCGATATCGCTGCCGCCGAGGTGGCCGTCGACGACGCCGCCGTCGCCGACGGTGAGGCCGACTCGGTCGCCGGTGGCGAGGCTGTCGTCGAAGGTCCTCTGGGTGGCGCCCTGGCCGGCGGCGCCGCGGCCTACACGGACGAAGGCACGCTGCTCAAGCCCGTCGTCGTCGACGAGGACACCGAGGGCATCGAGGACAAAGTCAAGGTCTACCGGGTCAAGGCCGGTGACACGCTGGTCGGCATCGCCGCCAAGTTCGACCTCGACATGTACACGCTCTGGTGGGCCAACAAGCTCAAGGCCAAGGACGAGCTGCACATCGGCCAGAAGCTCTACATCCCGCCCACCGACGGCGTCCTCTACACGGCCCAGGAAGGCGACACGGTCGAGACCATCGCCGACAAGTTCCGGGCGGACATCGAGGACGTCATCGCCTTCAACGACCTCGAGGGCGATACCGTCGTCATCGGCCAGCAGCTCATGGTCCCCGACGGCCGTGGGGCCGCCATCCCGACCCCCAAGCCGACGCCCAAGCCCAAGCCGCGCGTCACTCGCCCCACGAGCGGTGGCGGCGGCGGTGGCGGCGGCGGTGGCGGTGGTGGCGGCGGCTCGTGCAACAGCTGCCACTTCGGCGGCTCGATGCGCTGGCCGGTCGCCGGCGGCGAGATCAGCCAGGGCTACCACTACGGCCACTATGGGCTCGACATCGCGGCCGACTACGGCACGACCGTCTACGCCGCGGCGAGTGGCCGGGTCACGTTCGCCGGCTGGCGCAGCAACGGTGGCGGCTACCAGGTCTGGATCAGCCACGGTGGCGGCGTCTATACGACCTACAACCACATGTCCTCGGTCGGCGTCTCGCGCGGCGAGTCGGTCTCGCGCGGCGAGCGCATCGGCCGCATCGGGCAGAGCGGCTGGGCGACGGGTCCGCACCTTCACTTCGAGGTCTGGATCGGGCCCATCTGGGACGGCGGTCACCGCGTCAACCCGATGAGCTACCTGTAGACGCGATCGACCACGGCCGCGGCGTGCGGCGGCCCACCGCCCGGGCTTCCCGGCCAGGCGCGACGACGCTGCTAGGATGCCGGTGATGTTCCTCGACCGCGTGACGGTCTTCGTGCGTGCCGGTGACGGCGGCGATGGCGCAGCGACCTTCCGCCGCGAGGCACACGTTCCGCGCGGTGGCCCCGACGGCGGCGATGGCGGCCGCGGCGGCTCGATCCACCTCCACGTCGACCCCGGCCAGACGACGCTCGCCGACTACCGCCACAAGCACCACTTCAAGGCCGGTCCCGGTGGTCGCGGCTCGGGCTCGCGGCGCCATGGCAAGGCGGGCAGTGAGCTCGAGCTGACCGTGCCGCCGGGCACCGGCGTCTTCGACGAGCGGTCCGGCGACCTGGTCGCCGATCTCGTGGCCACGGGCCAGCGGGTGATGGTCGCGCGCGGCGGTCGGGGCGGGCTCGGCAACGTGCATTTCGCGACGGCCACGCATCGCACACCGCGGCACGCCCAGAAAGGCGAGCCTGGCGAGGAGCGCCAGCTGCGCCTCGAGCTGCGGCTGATCGCCGACATCGGCCTCGTCGGCCTCCCGAACGCGGGCAAGTCGACGCTCCTGGCAGCGCTCACGGCAGCCGATCCGAAGATCGCCGCCTATCCCTTCACGACGCTCACCCCCAACCTCGGCGTGCTCGACCTGGCCGCCGCAGACCCATCCGACGAGCGGCGCCCGACCATCGCCGATGTGCCCGGTCTGATCGAGGGTGCCAGTTCGGGCGCCGGGCTCGGTCATGCATTCCTGCGGCACGTCGAGCGGACACGCGTGCTCGTCCACGTCGTCGATGTCGCCGCGCGCGACCCGGAAGCGGACTTCGCGATCATCCGCGACGAGCTTCGCCTGCACGACCCGGCGCTGCTCGAGAAGCCGATGCTCGTGGCCGCCAACAAGCTCGACCTGCCAGCCGGCGCCGAGCATCTGCCCGCCTTCCTGGCCGCCCGGCGCTCCGATGGCACGACCGCGGTCGGCATCTCGGCCGACGCCCGGACCGGGCTCGATGCGCTCGTCCAGCAGCTTGCGGCGCTGCTCCCGGATGCCGCGGCGATGGCCGCGCCGCCGACGCCGACCGGCGTCGTCGTCCACCGCTTCGACGCGATGCGCGACGGGTTCGCGGTCGCGCGCGAGGCCGACGGCTTTCGCGTCACCGGCCGGCGCATCGAGCGCCTCGCGGCGCAGACCGACTTCGAGGTCGAGGAGTCGGCCGAGCGCTTCCAGCGCGATCTCGCGCGGCTGGGCATCGACCGCGAGCTTCGCCGGGCCGGTGTCGAGCCGGGCGACACCGTGCGCATCGGCGCCGTCGAGCTGGCCTGGGAACCGGAGCCGTGGGCATGACACGCTCCTCGTCGTCGGTCGTGCGGACCGGTGCCTGGGGCATCCTCGGCGGCACCTTCGATCCCGTCCACGACGGGCACCTCGCGCTGGCCCAGACGGCTCGCGAAGCGCTCGCGCTCGACGGTGTCGTCTTCGTGCCTGCCGGCCTGCCGCCGCACAAGCTGGATCGCGTCATCAGCGCGCCCGAGCACCGCGCGGCGATGGTCGAGCTGGCCATCGCCGACGAGCCGGCGTTCGCGCTCTCGCGCGTCGAGCTTGATCGCGTCGGCCCGTCGTACGCGGTCGACACGGCGACCGCGCTGCGCGCCGAGCCACCCGCGCCCGACGCCAAGCCCGACGAGCTGACCTGGATCATGTCGCTCGAGGCGCTCCAGGGCCTGCCGGGCTGGCGCGATGCGCGGCGACTGCTCTCGCTCGTCCGGGTCGCCGCGGCGCCTCGGCAGGGAGCCCGTGTCCCAGCTCGCGCCTGGCTGGCGGAGCACTTCCCAGGGCAGGAGGATCGCGTCACCATCCTCGATGGCCCCGAGCTCGGCCATTCGGGCTCGACGATCCGTCGCCTCGTGGCCCAGGGTCGGTCGATCCGCTACCTCGTGCCACGCGCGGTCGAGGCGTACATCCGCGACCATGACCTCTATCCCGCCGAGCTGTGGAGCAAGACCTGACCATGTCCGTGATCACGACCATCGAGCGTCGCCCCCGGGATCGGCGATGACGACCGGCAAGTCGGGCGCCCGCACACGGGTGACGAAGGTGCCGCCAGCGCCCGCCCGCCGTCCCGGCCTGCCTGCCCGCGACACCCCGGTCGCCAGCCTGGGCGACGCGGAGGCGCTCGCCTTCGCACGCCGCATCGTCGAGCTGGCCGAGGACAAGAAGGCCTCCGACATCGTGCTCATCGGGGTGGCCGAGCTGACGACCCTGGCCGACTACCTCGTCATCTGCTCAGGCGGATCGGAGCGCCAGCTGGGCGCCATCGCCGATGGCATCGTCGAGGCGCTCAAGGTTGAGGGTACGCTGCCCATCGGGCGCGAGGGGCTGCCCGGTGCGCACTGGGTGCTGCTCGACTTCGGCGCCGTCATCGTCCACGTGTTCGCCCCGCCCGAGCGCGACTACTACGGCCTCGAGAAGCTGTGGGTCGACGCGCCGACCCTGCTGCGCGTGCAGTGATCGCCTCGTCACCCGGGGTGGGGGTACTAGGCGGACTGGTACTTCCGGGGGATGTGGCCCCACGTCAACGGTTCGCACACTCGCCTTCCACATGACCGGCCTGCCCGGTCAACGAAAGGTGAGGTCGATCGAAGGCGATGTCGCGACTCCGGGAACGCTGCCCTCAGTGCGCGCGCCAGCTTGTCAACACGCGCTTCGACACCACCTTTCGCCTTGACGACGGCGCCGAGCGGTTGTGCTTCGGCATCCCCGGTGGTCTGTGCGAGGACTGTCACCAGCTGTACATCGATCCCGAGCTGATCGAGCTGCTCGACCTGTCGGCCAGCCGCTGCGTCTTCGCCATCGAGTCCGATCGGGTCCTCCAGGAGGAAGCCTGGTCCTCGGCCGAGTGACGCGCGCCTAGCGCGCCGCACCGAGCACCCGCCGCACGTGGCGCGCGCTCCGCCTACGGCGCGCGAGCCACCGATCCCGCCAGCCAGGCCTGCAGCCCGAGCGCGGTTCGCGCATCGGACATCGATCGCGGCTCACCGTCGAGGCTGATGCCCTTGCTCGCCAGATCGAGCGCCAGCAGCCCTTCGAGCGCGGCATCGAGCTCGTCCGGCGCCCACGTCGCAGCCTGCTCGCTCAGCTTCTGCGCGCGGAAGGGCTGGAGCTTGAGCTCGCGGACGAGGTCCGCTGGGCGCGTGCCGGCGATCATGTGATCGCGCACGACGACGAGCTCCCGCAGCCGCCGATGGAGCTGCGAGATGATGACCGGCGCCGGCAGACCATCGTCGAGCAGTCGGGTGGCGACCCGTGCCGCCTCGCCCGCGTGCCGCAGGCCGACGGCATCGAGGAAGGCCCAGGCCGAACCCGGGATGGCCTCGGGCACGCTTTCGGCGACGTCGTCGCGCGTGGCTGTGCCGTCCGGCCGCAGGAGGGCCAGCTTCTCGAGCTCACCGTTGGCCATCTCGGCCTGACGGCGGTGATCGACGTCGCTCTCGCGGACGAAACCGCCCACCCGCTCGGCGAGCAGTCGGGCTGCGCCCGGGCCGAGCGTCAGGCCGAGCTCCGTCGCACGCTCGCCGACCCAGCGCTCCAGGCGCTCGCGGGTCATCGCTGGATAGGCGCGCACGACGCCACCGGCCTTGCTGACCGCATCGCGCAGGGCATCGGTCGACTTCACCTGCCGGCCCCCGTCGACGAGCTCGGTGATTGCGAGGGCGTTGCCACGTGGCACATCGGCGACGAGGTCGAGGAGGCGCTCGCGGACGCGCTTCTCGCGCAGCAGCGGCAGCGGCTGGCGGAGCACGACGAGCGTGCCGCCGCCAAAGAGCGGCGCCGTCCCCAGACGCTCCGCCAGGCGATCGAGGAGGCGCTCGGCCCGGCCGCCGCCGGCAGCGCCGACGTCCTGTTCCGCATCGACCCGCCAGACCTCGAAGGCGGTCGGCGACTCGGCCTGGGCCGGCGGTGGGGTCGGCCGTGCCTCGATCCGCTCGCCGGCGGCCATGACGCGGACGGCGCGCTCGATGGCGTAGGCGTCCTCGCCCCAGAAGTACGCCAGGTTCGTCGTGTCGGTCATCGATCGGCGGCCGACCCGGCGACCACGTCGGCGCCGACGACAGCCGGCGAGCCTGGTCGGGCCGACCAGCCGCACCGACCGGCCGCACGGTCCGATCCGGCGAGACCTGCGGCGAGAGAGCGACGGGCGGTCGGGTCCACGGACCGATTCTAGGCATCGCGCAGCGGAACCTGGCGGCAGGGTCCGCGCGAGCTGGCGCGGCCGCGCCACGCATCGCGCCAAGCGCCACGCCACGTATCGCGCCAAGCGCCCCGCGGGGTCGCTCGGTGGTCACGCGGGAACGGCCACCCGTCGCGGTCGTGCGCAGGTCATGACCGTCGGTCTCGATGGTCACGCTGCCATCCGTGTCCGTCCGGAAGACCCGTGCCCCGACCGCCTCGAGTCGGGCCAGCGCCTGGCGGGTCGGATGTCCGTAGGGGTTGTCGGCGCCGGCGCTGACGACGGCGAGGCGCGGCCGGATGGCTGCCAGGAAGGCCTCCGTCGACGAGGTCCTGCTGCCGTGATGGGCGACCTTGAGCACGTCGACGCGCGCGGTCGAGGCCACGCCGCCAGCCAGGAGCTGCGGGTCGATGGCCTCCTCGACGTCGCCGGTCAGGAGCATCCGTCGCGATCCGAAGCGGAGGTCGAGCACGGCCGAGACGTTGTTGATGCCCGTGCCCGTATCGGCCGGCGTGATGGGCACCTCGCCGCGCGGCGGCCAGCGGACGTCGAGCGTCGCATCGTCGAGCCGCAGCCGGTCACCGGCCGCCACCCGACGTCGCACGACGTCGAGGCGGTCAAGGGCCGCGTCGAAGGCGGCGTAGCCGGGGCCCGGCCCGCGCATGCCGACCTCGGCCACGAGGGCGACACGGTAGCGTGTCAGCAGCAGGGCAAGGCCGGCCACGTGATCCTCGTGCGGGTGCGTCAGCACGACGACGTCGAGCCGCCGATCCCACGCCGGCAGCCGAGCGTCGAGCAGGATGAGCAGCCGGTCCGGGTCCGGACCCCCATCGACGAGCAAGCGACCACCGCCATCCCCCTCGACGAGGATGGCGTCGCCCTGGCCGACATCGAGCACGGTCATGCGCAGCCGGCCGTCGGGCCGCGCTGACGCTGCCAGCCCGACGGCCACGATCGGGATGACCAGGGCCGTGAGCGACAGGCGGCGGACGAGGCTCGTCGCCTGCGCCCTGGCCGCCGGAGCGGGACCGGCATCCGAGCCCGCGGATGGCATGGCTGGCATCGGTGCCGGCTCGGCGGCAGGGGTGCGCCCTCGGAGCACGACGACGACGCCGCCGAGGACGGCGGCGCCGGCCAGCGCCATCGCGGGCAGCGGCCCCAGGGTCAGCGACGCGAGGGGCAGCCCGGCGGCCGTCCGTCCGATGGCCACGATGGCGCCGAAGGTCACCCGGGCAGCGAGGGCCACCGGCGCGCCGAGCACGTCCGGCAGCCCGGCCTGGACGAGCCAGCCGAGCGGGATGGCGATCGCGCCGACGACCATCGCCGGCAGGACGAGCGGCGCAGCGACAAGATTGGCGAGCGGTGCCACGAGCGAGAGCCGACCGAAGGCGATGAGCACGATGGGCAGCGTCGCCGCCTGGGCCGCGAGCGAGATGCCCAGCGCGTCCACGATCCAGGCCGGTGTCCGCGACGGCAGGCGCCGACGGATGCGCTCCGTGAGCGGCGTCGCCCAGGCGAGGAGCCCGGCCGTGGCAGCGACCGAGAGCAGGAACCCGGCATCGAGGACCATCGCCGGGTCGGCGAGCAGGATGATGGCGGCGGCGACGCTCAGCGCCGCCGCGGCTGTGCCCGGGCGACCGCGCTCGCGGACCGCCAGCACGACCGCCGCCATGAGGCAGGCTCGGACCACGCTCGGCGATGCTCCAGCCAGGATGGTGTAGACGGTGATCGCGGCGATGGTCACGACGACGCGGCGTCGTCGCGGCCAGCGGCGCAGCGCGGCGGCGACGATCCCGCCGACGACGGCGATGTTCCAGCCGCTGATGGCCACGATATGGCTCAGGCCGGCCGTGGTCAGGTCGGCGGCGACCTCGCGATCGACCCGATCGCGGAGCCCGATCATGATGCCGCCCGCCAGGCCAGCCTCGGGCTCGGGCAGGATGGCCGCCAGGGCCGCGTCGGCGGTTCGCCGGATGTTCTCGATGACGTCGTCGCTCGGCCGCGCGATGGTCATCGTCCGCACCTCGGCGGTCGCACGCACGCCGACGCGCGCGAGGTAGGCGCCGAAGCCATCGTCGTCGGGTGCCGCTTCGAGCGTCGCTTCGAACGCGACCTCGTCGCCGGGCGCCAGGATCGGATAGCGGGGCAGGCGGACGTAGACACGGCCGGCGGCCGATCCGACGAGGCTGACGACAGCGCGCTGGCGGCCCTCGGACGCGGCGCTGATGCTCACGACCCGCCCGATCCACTCGCCGCGCGCGCCGGTCGGTGCCGGCTCGATGACGCTCGGCGCGGCGATCACGCGGGCAGCGATGAGCAGGATGCCGGCGACCAAGGCGACGGCACGACCGCGCCATCGACCAGCCATCCGGTGGCGAAGCCGGTCGGGCGCGGCGACAAGCCCGAGCAGGGTCACTGCCATCAGTGCGGCCGCGATGATGGCCAGGCGTGCGGCCGCGACGCCGAGCTCGGCGTCGGCGAAGGCGGCGGCGGCCGCGCCGCACGCGAGCCAGGTCGTCCGAGGCAGCCGGAGCGACGGCATGCGCCCGACCTCGGTCGGTCAGCGACCGTCCGCGGTCACCAGGCCCTTGATCTTCTCGAAGGTCGCCGGACCGACGAGCTTGCGCGTCAGGAGATCGTCGACCGATACGAACGGCGCCTCATCACGCGCGGCGAGGATCTTGTCGGCGGTCACCGGCCCGATGCCCGGCAGCGTGTCGAGTTCGGCGAGCGTCGCCTGGTCGAGGTCGATGGGACCTCCCGACCCGCCTGCGCCGGTCGTTGGGCCGCTGCCGCTCGAGCTCCCCGTCGACGCCGGCCCGTCCGAACCTCCGGCGGCCGCTGCGATGCGGTCCGGGATGCTGATCTGATCGCCATCGGCGAGCGGCGCGGCGAGATTGAGGGCCGCGGCCGCTCGCGCGTCGGCAGCCGGCGCGAAGCCGCCGGCTGCTGCCACCGCATCGCCGATCCGGCTGCCGGCGGGCAACGTGACGAGGCCCGGCCGGATGACCGCACCATCGACGTCGACCGTCAGTGCGGCCAAGCTTGCGCTCGGCCCCGGCAGCACAGCGTTGGCAACGCCCGACGCCTGCGGCTCCGGCGATGCCCCGTCGATGACGACGGCCGGCTGCGGCGCCGACATCGCCAAGACGATGCCGGCCAGCGCGATCGCCGCGACCACCGCGCCGACGGCCAGCCATCGCCCGAGGGTCGGTGGCACGACCGCTCGCTGCGAGGCCCCGTGGACCTCCGGTGCCGGCTCTGTCAGCCGGCGCCAGTCGAACCCTGTCTCCGTCATCGGTCGCTGCCTCCACGGCGGGCAGTCGCTCGAGCGGGTCGGAGCGCCTCGGTCGTGGCACCGAGGGCGGTGATCGGCGGGCCGTTCGGCGGCGTCGATGGCGGGGCGGCGGGGCCCGGCGGTCTCGTCCTGCGAACGGGAAGAGGAACCCGACGTCCGGCGACACCGTGGGCACGACGGCGTCGGCGGACGTCAGGGATGGAGATTAGAGCTGGCCCGTTACCGGGCGCTTCTCGCCGACTTCCCGGCGACGTATCGCGGCGGCAGCGACGTCAGGCCGCCCGGGATGTCGAGCCGGATCAGCGTTGGCCGCGACCCTCGCGCAGGCGTTCGACTGCGGCATCGATGCGTCGTTGCCGCGTCTCGGGCGTCTTGGCGTCGTCGATGCCGAGCACGAACCAGCGCCGCTGGCTGTAGGACAACCCGTCGAAGAAGCGCTTCGCCTCGGGCGCGGCGTCGAGCGCGAGGGCGAAGTCGGGCGGCACGACGACCTCCCGCGGCGCTGTGTCGAGTTCCAAGTCGACCTCGACCTCGTCGCCCGCCGCGACGCCCGCTGCCTCGCGGTTCTCGGCGCTCAGCGGCAGCATGAACACGTCGCCGTAGGCCGCGACCGTGCTCCGATAGGTGTGCCCACCGATGGCCACGGTGACGGGCGGCTTCTTCCCCTTGCCGAGCACGGCGACGACCTCGGCTGGGACGCGAAAGCCGGTCGCCGTCTTGCCCTCGAGCTGGATGGTCGTCTTGAACTTCACGAGCCCACCTTTTCGAGGAGCGGTCGGACCTCGGCCGTGAAGCGGGTCATCGACTCCTCGTCGTAGGGCGCCGGGAAGCCGGCCACGAGGTGGTGGTAGCCGAGCTCGACGAGCGGGGCCAGCTTGTCCGCGACCTGCTCGGGCGTGCCGACCGGCTGGTTGTGCCAGCGCGGTGCGTTGCCGTTGCGCCGGAAGATGCCGTGCTGGACACCGACGGCGGCCTTTTCGGTGTCGCGGATGACGACGACGCCGATGTTCGTCGTGCGCTCGATCTCGGTGTGATCTCGACCCTGCGCCTCGCAGTGGGCTCGCAGGATAGCCTCCTTCTTGGTCACCGTCGCCGCGCCGCCACCGATGTTGCAGCCGTCGCCGTACTTGGCGACGAGTTTGAGGGTGACCTTCTCGCCGCCACCGCCGATGAGCAGGGGCATGTGGGTCTGGAGCGGCGGCGGATCGTTGCGCACGTCGCGCATCGCGTAATGGGGGCCCGCCGCGCTCGGCTGCTCGCCGCGGAGCATCCCTCGGATGACCGGCAGCGCCTCGCCCAGCCAGCGCAGCCGGTCGGGTGGCCCCTCGCCGTACTCGAGCCCGAAGGCGCGGTGCTCCGTCTCGAACCAGGCGGCGCCGACGCCCAGCGTCAGCCGGCCGCCGGACTGGTGATCGAGCGTCGTGGCCATCTTGACCAGCACCGCGGGGTTGCGGAACGTGTTGGCGGCGACCATCAGGCCGAGGCGCACGCGCTGCGTCTGTTGCGCCCAGGCAGCCAACGTCAGCCAGCCCTCGAACATGGGCCCCTCGGATGAGCCGACGATGGGATAGAGGTGATCCCATGTCCAGAGGCTGTCATAGCCCAGGCGTTCGGCTCGGATGCCGGCCTCGAGGAAGCTCGGCCAATCCGTGTACTGGTTCCAGCACAGGGCGCCGAGGGTGACCTTGGGCACGTCTCCTCCATGCGTCCACACGGCGCTAGCCGACGCGCCGGTCTCGCCGCAGCATAGCGAGGTAGACACCAAAGCCGACGATAGCGGCGAGCACCCAGACGAGGAAGTTACCCGAGCCGAAGAGCCAGTCGGCCAGAAGATCGGCTGCAAGCCACGAGATGACGAACGCGCCGAAGGCGATCCCGATTCGGCGGATGAACTTGAACATGGACCGACTCCTGGGCGCTGCGCGCGCGACGCCGACCTGAAGGACCCGAAGTTCGCCAGCGCCACAGTCTATGAGTGCGGCAGGTGACCGCACTGCGTTCGATGGAGCCCCAGGCTGGCGACGCGCATCATTCTTGTGACGGCAGGAATCGAGCAGCGGGCCCGTTGGGGAGTCGGGCCCGCTGTCGCGGAGGGTTCGTTTCTGGAGGATCGCCGCACGGCGATCCCGATGATGGGTCAGCCGGCCCGCTGGTCGCGGTCCAGGCGGCGGATGGTGCGCCGGCCGGCCTTGTCGAGCTCTCGACGCAGCTCACGCGCCCGGCTCTCGCGCCGAGCCTCGCGACTGCGCTCCTGGGCGAGCTCCGTCGCCCGTAGCAGGAAGGTCGTCCACATGGGCTAGATGCCCTCCGGCTGGGCTCGGCGGTGATCGTCCGCCAGGCTCTCCCGCGAGTCGGCACCGACGGCGCCGCCGACGAGGAACATGACCATGAGCGCGATCCCGATGATGATGACCAGTGCGTCCATCACGCACCTCCCTTCCGGTATGTAACCGTTCTACGGTGGTTCAACGGTTAGTCAGTATCCTAGCCCCTTGCGGCTAACCTGTCAACAGGTGTAGAGTGGTTACCTCGCGACATCGCTGATGTCGTCGATGTGACACAATCCACGACTGGACATGACCACCCTTCCGACCACCTCCGATCCACATGCCGTGCCTCACGGGCACCAGGCGAGCCTGGAGACCGGGCTCGCTTTCATCAACACCCTCGAGCTCGAAAAGGGTTCACCAGTCGACCATATCGAGACGCCGACCGACGCGCTCGAATGGCTCATCGCGCATGACCTCATGCACCGCGACGCCGAGCTCTCGCTTGCCGATCGCGTCGCGGCCGATCCCGCCTACGGCGAGAAGCTCATCGCCCGCGTCCGACGGACCCGATCGGCGATGCGCGAGCTGGTCGATGCCAGCGTCGAGCGACGACCGGTCGGCGCGAGCTGCCTGGACGAGGTCAACCGCGCGCTCCGGACGCACTACACGACCATCCTCGTGCCCTCGACCGACGGCGTGCACATGGGCCATCGCCACGAAGGCGATCCCGTCGACGGCGCCCTCGCACGACTCGCCGAGTCCGTCGCCCGCTACCTCGGCGAGGGCAAGACCGAGCGCCTGCGCGTGTGCGCCGACGAGACCTGCCAGTGGGCGTTCTTCGACACGTCCCGGACGGCCAAGCGCAAGTGGTGCGACATGTCGACGTGTGGCAACCGGGCCAAGGCCGCCCGTCACCGCGAACGTCAGCGCTCGACGCTGGCCGAGGCCGTCCCCACGCTGGGGACCGTGGCGCAAGCCTGAATCGCGTGCTGCACGAGGCGGCCTAGCCCCGACGCCTCGCCTCAGTCGCGCAGGACGAGGTTCACCAGGCGCCCGCCGGCGTGCACGATCTTGTCCGGTTGCCGACCACCGAGCGCGGCCACGACCTTGGGGCGAGCCAGCACGATGGCCTCGATCTCCGCCGCCGGGAGCCCGGCGGGCAGCTCGACCCGGTCGCGCAGCTTGCCATTGATCTGGATCGGCAGCTCGACGGTCCGTTCGGCGACGAGGCCCTCATCCCAGGTCGGCCAGCGCTCGGCGTGGACCGACCGCCACGCCTCGCCGGCAGCGGCCAGGCGGCGTGACCAGAGCTCCTCGGCGATGTGCGGCGCGGCCGGCGCGAGCATGAGCACGAGCAACCGGATGGCCTCGTCCCAGTCGGGCGTCGTCGCGACGGCGGTGCCGCGCAGGTGCATCAGCTGGTTCGTCAGCTCCATGAGCTTGGCGACCAGGGTGTTGAAGCGGAAGCCCTCGTAGTCGGCCGTGGCGCCCTGCAAGGTGCGGTGGGCGGCGATGCGCAACTCGCGACCGGCCGCCGCGACATCCGCGACGGGTTCTGCCGGATCCCCGGGATCGCGGCCTTCGGGATCGAGCGCGACCGTCCAGACCCGATTGAGGAAGCGATGCACGCCGCCGATGCCGGTCGGGTTCCATGGCCCGCCCTGGTCCCAGGGGCCCATGAAGAACAGGAACAGCCGGACCGTGTCGGCGCCGTAGCGTGCCACGAGCTCGTCGGGGTCCTGGACGTTGCCGCGCGACTTCGACATGCGCTCGCCGTCGGCACCCAGGACCTGACCCTGGTTGAACAGGCGCAGGAAGGGCTCGCGCTGATCGACGATGCCCAGGTCGTCCATGGCCTTGGTGAAGAAGCGCGAGTAGAGCAGGTGCATGACGGCGTGCTCGGCGCCGCCGGTGTACTGCGCGACCGGCGTCCAGCGATCGACCATCGACCTGACGACCACCTGCCGCGCGTCCTCGGGCGAGAGGTAGCGGAACCAATACCACGACGAGTCGATGAAGGTATCCAGCGTGTCGGTCTCACGGCGTGCCTGGCCGCCGCACGAGGGGCAGGCCACACGCAGGAACGTCTCGTCGCGAGCGAGCGGATTCTCGCCGCTGCCCCGGTAGTCGACGGTGTCGGGCAGCCGTACCGGCAGGTCGGCCTCGGGCACCGGCACGGTGCCACAGCGGTCGCAATAGATGATCGGGATGGGCGTGCCCCAGTAGCGCTGGCGGCTGACGAGCCAGTCGCGCAGACGGTAGGTGACCGCCGCCTCGCCGCGACCCTCGGCAGCCAGCGCCGCCGTGATCTGCCGGCCGCCCTCGTCGGCCTCCAGCCCGGTGTAGGGGCCCGACGCGACCAGCCGCTCGCCGGCTGCGTGAGCGACGTACGCGCCATCGAGGGCAGCCCCATCCGCGGTGCCCTCGGCCGCCACGACCCGGCGGATGGGCAGCCCGTAGCGCTCGGCGAAGGCATAGTCGCGCTCGTCGTGCGCGGGCACGGCCATGATCGCGCCGGTGCCGTAGGTCGCGAGCACGTAGTCGGCGATCCAGATCGGGATGCGCTCGCCGTTGATGGGATTGATGGCGTCGGAGCCGAGCGCCACACCGGTCTTCTCGCGGTCGGTCGAGAGGCGCTCGATCTCCGTCTCGCCCTCCGCCCGCGTGACATACGCCTCGACCGCCTCGCGCTGCTCGGGGTGCGTCAGCGAAGCGACGAGCGGGTGCTCGGGGGCGAGGACCATGAACGTCGCCCCGAAGAGCGTATCCGGGCGGGTCGTGAAGACGCGCAGCAGGTCGCCGCCGGGCTGATGCTCGTCAGCGGCCGTGTGGAAGTCGATGGTCGCGCCCTCGGAGCGGCCGATCCAATTCGTCTGCATCATCCGGATCGGCTCCGGCCAGTCGATGCTGCTGAAGTCGAGCAGCTCGTCGGCATAGCGCGTGATGCCCAGGTACCACTGCTCGAGGTCGCGCTTCTCGACCCGCGCGCCGCATCGCCAGCAGCGTCGATCGGCGCCCTCGACCTGCTCGCGGGCGAGCGTGCCGTCGTTGGGGCACCAGTCGACCGGCGAGCTGGTGCGGTAGGCCAGGCCGGCCTTCAGCAGCTGCAGGAAGAGCCACTGGTTCCAGCGGTAGTACTCGGGCTCGCAGGTCACGACCTCGGCCGACCAGTCGAATGCGGCGCCCATCAGCCGCAGCTGACGACGCATGTTGGCGATGTTGCCCATCGTCCATTCGCGCGGGTTGACGCCACGCTTGACGGCCGCGTTCTCGGCCGGCAGGCCGAAGGCGTCGAAGCCGACAGGCATGAAGACGTTGTCGCCGAGCATCCGGTGGTAGCGCCCGATGGCGTCCGTGGGCGTCTTCACGTACCAGTGGCCGATGTGGATATCGCCCGACGGGTAGTCGTACATCGTGAGCAGGTAGTAGGGCGGCCGCGACGTGTCCTCGAGATCGGTCTCGTGCATGCCCAGCTCGGCCCACCGGGCCTGCCAGCGCGGCTCGATGGACGCCGGGTCGTAGCGCTCGAGGCGCGCGCGAGGGGCGGAGGTCTGGTCGCTCACGGCGGCCGAGTGTAGCAGTCTCGCTCAGCGGGCCAGGAGCGTCGCCAGCGTCCGGAAGCCGTCGAGGCAGAGGTCGCGCGAGCTCGAGCCGCGGAGCTGGATGCAGACGTGGTCGGCACCCGCATCGAGATGCTGGCGGGCTCGCTCGGCGATGGCCGCCGCGTCACCCCAGCAGATGACGGCATCGATGAGGCGATCGCTGCCCTCACCGGCGACGTCATCGTCGCTCCAGCCCAGCCGGCGCAGGTTGTCGGCGTAGTTCGGCAGCGCAAGGTAGTGCACGGCGAACGCCCGGGCGATGCGGCGCGCCTCGTCCGGGTCAGACTCGAGGACGGCCGTCATCTCGACCGCCAGGCAGGCTTCGGGACCCATGACCGAGCGGGCGAACGCGGTGTGCTCGACGGGCACGAAGTAGGGATGGGCGCCGGCCGTCCGCTCGGCCGCCAGTTCGAGCATGCGTGGACCGAGCGCAGCCAACAGGATCGGTACCGGTGGCTCGGGCGCCGGTCCGGAGTAGCGGGCGGCCTCCATGGCATCGAGGTACTCGCGCATCGTCGTGACCGGCTTGCCGTAGGCGCCGCCGCGGGCTGCGACCGACGGCGCGTGGCTGACGCCGAGACCGAGCACGAAGCGACCCGGGAACGCCTCGGCCAGCGTGCGGGCCCCGTTCTGGGCCGCCATCGGGTCGCGCGCGTAGATGTTGGCGATACCCGTGGCGACGACGATCCGTTCCGCGCCGGCCAGCAGCAGGCCGGCGTGGCTGAGGACCTCCTTGCTCCCCACGCTCTCCGGGATCCAGAGCGCGCCGTAGCCCATCGCCTCGAGGTCCGCCACGGCTGCCTGGGCGACGGACGCCGGCTGGGTCTGAAGGCTGAAGCTCCATGCGCCGACAGTGCCAAGGCGCTCCGCCAGGTCGCGTCCCGCGCTGGCGGTCTCGTGACCCGGCTCATCCGGTGCCGACATGACAGCCCTCCGCGGCTCCTGGGAACGTCGAACCCCCCGCCGCTCGACGAGGGGTGTCTGGTCAGTGGCCGGATCGTGGTGGAGCTACGGGGGCTCGAACCCCGGACCTTCTGCATGCCATGCAGACGCTCTCCCAGCTGAGCTATAGCCCCGCGCGCCGGAGGGGGAGTATAACTGAGGCTGATCGGCCCGCCCCGGGGGGCCGATCGGACCCCGAAGGCGGGGCCGATGGACCATGGCCGGCCCGTGGCGTGTCGGGCACCGTGATGGCGACACGAAGCGACGAGGAAGGGAGTCTCAGGCAATGTCCAATCAACGCAAGCTCGCCGGGGGCCTGGGCGGAGCAGCAACGGTGCTCCTGCTGCTCTTGCTCTGGCCTGTCTTCATCGAGGGCGATCCGTTGCTCTCGGGCGACATCCGCACCATCGCCACGTGGGCCTTCTGGATCCTCGCCATCGCCCTCGTCGTGGTCCTCTTCCAGGAGCGCAAAAGCGCCGGCGCAGACCAGGTCGAGATCGAAGGCCCGGCCTTCGCCCGCTTCCTGTTCGGCAACCGTCAGGCCGGCCTGCTCTGGCTGCCGATCCGGCTCTTCCTGGGCATCTCCTGGCTCGAGGCGGGCTACCACAAGCTGACCGACCCGGCCTGGACGGGCGGCGGCGAGGCCCTCAAGGGCTACTGGGAACGCGCGGTAGCCATCCCCGAGGAAGGGCGACCGCTCATCAGCTTCGAGTGGTACCGCGACTTCCTCAACCTCCTGCTGAGCATGGATGCCTCGCCATGGTTCGCCTGGATCATCACCCTCGGTGAGATGGCCGTCGGCGTAGGCCTCATCCTCGGCCTGCTGACCGGCGTCGCCGCCTTCTTCGGGGTGACGATGAACATGTCGTTCCTCCTGGCAGGCTCGGCCTCGACCAACCCGGTCATGGCCATGCTTGCGATCGGCGTCATCCTGGCCTGGAAGGTGGCCGGCTACTACGGCCTCGATCGCTGGGTCCTGCCCATCCTGGGCACGCCGTGGAAGCCTGGCCAGCAGGCCAGCCAGCCTTCAGCGCCGGTGTCGCAGCCGATGACCTCCTGACCCGACCGGCGGCCGAGCCTGACGGCCGACCGCAGCTGAGGGACCGAGGCCCGGGCACAGCCCGGGCCTCGCGATTCGCTGCCCCGATGGCTGAGCGTGGCGCTACCATCCGGGCGAATGGTCGAGCCGTTCACGCTCCAGCGATCTCCGCGCGCCCGTCACGCTCGACTGACCATCCGACCGGATGGGGAGCTGGTCGTGACGCTGCCGGCGCGCGCCCCGGAGCGCTGGGCGAGCGAGCTGGTCGACACGCGCGGAGCATGGATCGAGCGCCACCGGAGCCGGCTGCTGGCCGATCGCGAGCGGCTGGCTACGCGGCCGGCGCTCGGTGCCGGCCGGCTGGTGCCCTTCGGCGGTGTCGGCCATCGGCTGAGCGTCGTCCCGCTGGCGGCCGGGCGCCGACGGACACGCATCGTGCACGACGACGCCGGCGAGCCGAGCCTGGTCCTGGAGCGTGCCGCCGACGACCTCCGCTCGACGGCCGAGATCCTCGAGGCGTGGCTGCGGGGCGAGGCGCGCGAGGCGATCGCTCGACGGATCGCGATCCGTGCGCCCGCGCTCCAGGTCCAGCCACGCGCACTCTCCATCCGCGACCAGCGCAGCCGCTGGGGGAGCGCCTCGCGACGTGGCACGCTGTCGTTCAGCTGGCGGCTCATCCTCGCGCCGGCCACCATCCTCGACTACGTCGTCGTCCACGAGCTCGCCCATCTCCGGGTCTTCGGCCACGGCCCCCGGTTCTGGGCGCTGGTGCATGACGTGGTCCCCGACGCGGATGCAGCGCGGCGCTGGCTCAAGGCGAACGAGACGGAGCTGCGCGCCGCGCTCGACTGACCGCCCGTCGGCCGTACAGGCCGTCTGAGGGCGGGTACCATGCGCCCGATGTCGAGGACCGAGCAGTACCTGGCCCGAACGCCGCGCTCCGCGGCGACCTTCGAGCGCGCCAGCCGCTCGCTGCCCGGCGGCTCGACTCGGACGACCGTCTTCTTCCCGCCCTATGCGCCGTACATCGAGCGGGGCGCGGGCATCGCCGTGACCGATGTCGACGGCAACGTCTATCGCGATTTCCTTGGCAACTACTCGTCGCTCATCCTCGGCCACGCCCATCCGACCGTCATCGATGCCGTCGAGGCCCAGCTCCGCCGCGGGTCTGCGTTCAACGCTCCGACCGAGGTCGAGATCGAGCTGGCCGAGGAGATCCGCGGCCGGCTGCCCTCGGTCGAGCTGATGCGCTTCACGAACTCCGGCACGGAGGCCACGATGTTCGCCATGCGTGTCGCCCGGGCATTCACCGGCCGCGACCGCATCGCGCGCTTCGACCGCGCTTACCACGGCACCCACGACACGGCCATGGCGCGCACGCCGGGCGTCCCCATGGCCACGTCCGACCTCGTCCTCGAGCTGCCCTGGAACGATCCTGACGGCGTGCTGGCTGCCGTGGCCGGCCACGAGCAGGAGATCGCGGCCATCGCCATCGAGCCGGTCCAGGGCGCCGGTGGCATCAGGGTCGCGACGCCCGCCTTCCTGGGCTTCCTGCGCGACTTGTGCGATCGCATCGGGGCATTGCTGCTGTTCGACGAGATCATCGCCTTCCGCACCGGTCCGGGCGGCGCCCAGGGCATCGCCGGCGTGCGACCGGACCTGACGACGCTGGGCAAGATCATCGGCGGCGGCTTCCCGCTGGCTGGCTTCGGCGGGCGCGAGGACGTCATGGCTCTCTTCGACGCGCGCCGAGACGGCGCGCTCAGCCACGGCGGCACGTTCAATGGCAACCCGGTCGCCGCAGCGGCCGGTCTGGCGACGCTGCGGCTCCTCGACGCCGGCGCCTATGCGCGGCTGGACGCGCTCGGCGAGCGGCTTCGGGCGCGTGCCGGGGCAGGCTTTGCCGACGCGGGACTGGACACGACGATCGCCGGCACCGCGTCGCTCTTCCAGGTCGACGCCGGCGGCCACCAGTCGGCCGTCGCGACCGGGGCCCACGCCGCGTCCGAGCTGTTCATGGGCCTCATCCTGGCCGGCTTCTACCTCGCGCCACGGGGCATGGGCGCCATCGCGCTGCCGACGACCGAGGGCGACGTCGACGACCTGGCCGACGCGATGGTCGCCGTCGCAACCTCACTCCAGCCGGTCGCCGCCTAGGCGATCGCCGCCTCCGGCACCAGGGCCCCGGCGATGTCGGATGCCCAGGCGTCGATCTCGGCCCATGGCCGGAAGTCGCCGGATGGCGCTCGGACCGTCTTGATGATCAGCTTCTCGGCAAATCCGAGCGATTCGACGTCGAGCCGGCCGGCGAAGACGCGATGCTCGACCGCGTCGGTCGCCGCGATCATGGCCGCGGCATCGGGCGGCACGTCGTCGGGCTTGGTCGACTCGCCGATCGGTCCACTCGAGAAGAGCCAGACTCGCTTCGTCTTGAGCTCCGGGCCGACGCGATGGACAAGGTCTTTCGCAGGCCCGAGCCAGCGTCCGGCGTAGACGCCGCTGCCGAGCACGACCGCGTCGTAGCCGTCGATCGAGATGACCGCCTCCGGGGCGACCGAAACGACCGCCAGTCCTGCGGCCTCCAGGCCCATCGCGATGCGTCGGCCGATCTCCTCGGTGGCGCCGTGCTTCGAGGCCACCGTCACAAGGACACGCATGGGAGCACCTCCGTTCATGGCGCGTCGGCCGCGCCGTTCGGAGACAACGTCGCTCGTGGGTGGGCGATGCGGTCAGTGCCGAGTGTCAGCAGGTCACGTGCAGGACGGCCCGAACGTCGCCATCCGCGATGCCCGCGAGGAGCTCGCACGCCTCGGCGGTCGGGACCGCGGTCACGGTCACGCCGCGCCCTTCGGCTGTCGCCAGGACATCCGCCGCCACCGGCAGCTGGCCTTGATGGCCGGTGCCGATGATCAGCCGCTTGCCGCCCCAGGGGATGGCCTCCGCGGCGGTCAGCGGCGTGTGGCCGTACTCGCTGCGTAGCGCCTTCGATGGTCCCTTGCGTCGCTTGCGGACCTGGCCGCGGTCGATGACGATGTCGTGGTCGTAGCGCCGCCCCTCGACCTCGACCACGCCGAAGGCGATCATCGTCGCGCGCATGGGCACCTCGAGGGGTTGGTGGAGATGAGGGGACTCGAACCCCTGACCCCCGCGATGCGAACGCGGTGCTCTCCCAGCTGAGCTACATCCCCACGGGGCGCCGAGTATAGCCCGGGTCGGCCCGCCATCGGCCCGCTCAGGCAGGCACGCTGAACCAGAAACGGGTCCCGCTCGGCGACGACTCCGCGCCGACTCGCCCGCCGTCACCCTCCACGAGCTCCTTGACGATGGCCAGCCCGATG
>DATBSD010000008.1:0-27495 GCA_036559965.1 Candidatus Limnocylindrales bacterium | reverse complement strand
TCGGCGACTGCGCGTCGGCGATCTGTCCGTCGTGTGGGCCGAGACGTTCGGCCATGTCGGGCGCGGCGAGGCGCTCGTCTTCGAGGACTCCGACGGCCGGCTCTGCCTGGCCCTCAACCAGGCGTCGGCGGCCGACCGCCTGGGCGTCCGCGAAGGGGATCGGATCGTCATCGGGGCGGCGTGACCGGCAGACCGACCGACCTGCTGGCGCTCGAGGGCTTCGGCTTCACCTATCGGCGTGCCAGCCGGCCGGCCGTGCGCGACATCACGCTGACCGTCCAGGCCGGCGAGGTGCTGCTGGTGGCCGGCCCGTCGGGTTGCGGCAAGAGCACGCTCATCCGCGGCATCAACGGCCTCATCCCGCATGCCTACAGCGGCACGCGCGAGGGCGAGGTCCGCGTCGAGGGTCGGGCGGTCGCCGACCTGCGGCTGCGCGACCTTGCGGACGTCGTCGGCACGGCGCTCCAGGATCCTGCTCGCCAGATCGTCGGTGCCACGGTGGAGGCCGAGCTGGCCTTCGGGCCCGAGAACCTGGCCGTGCCTCGCGAGGACATGCGCGAGCGCATCCGCGATGTCTTCGCGCGCACCGACATCGGGCATCTGGCCGGCCGCGAGACGGCCAACCTGTCGGGCGGCGAGCGCCAGCTGGTGGCCGTGGGCGGCATCCTCATGATGCGACCACGTCTCTATGTCGTCGACGAGCCGTTGGCCAACCTCGACCCGGCGACCGCGGCCCAGCTGCTGGCCATCCTGCGCCGCATGGCCGACGAGGGCAGCGCTGTGGTCATCGTCGAGCACCGCGTCGAGGAGGCGCTCGGGCTGCGCCCGGATCGGGTGCTCTACATGGACCACGGCGAGGCGCGCTATCTGGGCCCCGTCGAGGGCTTCCTCGACATCGCGGACCCGGCGCTCGTCAAGCTGCCGTTCGATGCCGTCCTCGCCCAGGCCCGCCGGCGGGCCGAGGCGGCAGTGGCGATCCCGATCTCGAGCGCCGCGATCCCTATCCCGAGCGCCACCTCACGCGCCATCCCGGCCGATCGCCCGCCGCGTGTCGCGTTCGAGGACATCCGTGCCGGCTACGGCGAGCGCGAGGTCCTGCACGGCGTGAGCGCGCGTCTCGGTGTCACGGAGACGGTCGCTCTGCTGGGACCCAATGGCTCGGGCAAGACGACGCTCTTCAAGGCGGCCATGAAGCTCATCCCGCTGATGAGTGGCTCGATCGCCGTCGATGGCGACGACACGGCGGAGCGGCGGGTGGCCGAGCTGGCACGCACGTTCGGCTACGTCTTCCAGAGCCCCAGCGCGATGCTCTTCGCCCGCACCGTGCGCGAGGAGCTCGCATTCGGGCCGACCAACCTGGGCGCTGATCCGGCCGAGCTCGACGAGGTCATCGCCGAGGCGCTCGTCCGCGTCGGCCTCGACGCCGAGGAGGGCATCCTCGAGCGCCCGCCGATGACGCTCTCATTCGGCCAGCAGAAGCGCCTCGCCATCGCCATCGCGCTGGCGATGCGGCCGCGGACGCTCATCCTCGACGAGCCGTCGGCCGGGCAGGACCACGCCAACGCGACCCGATTCATGGACCAGGTGCGATCCATCGACGGCATCGAGAGCCTCTACCTCGTGACCCACGATGTGGACCTTGCGCTCACGCACGCAGACCGTATCCTGCTCTTCCGTGAGGGTCGCGTCGTCGCCGACGGACCGCCGACCGAGGTCGTCAGGGACCTCGAGCTGTGGAGGGCGTGCAATCTGCGGGAAACGTCGCTGATGCAGGCAAACGCGCGTTGGGCGCCGACGGCTGGAGGGTTCGTCGACGCGGAGCGGCTGGCGGCGATGGTCGTCGGCCGACGAGAGGAGAGGGAGCTCGCATGACAGCCATGGTTTCACCGGGCAACTCGCGCTCGACGATGTGGGAGGTCACCTCGCGCGTCGTGGTCTACTCGGCCATCGGCGCCGTCCTGTACGGCCTCCTGCTGGTCATCCAGCTGCCGCTGCCGGGGACCCAGAACGTCTCGCTCCGGCCGGCCTTCGGCCTCGTCAGCTTCTTCGGCTACGCCTTCGGGCCGATCGTCGGCTTCTTCACCGGCTTGGTCGGCAACGCCATCGGCGACCAGCTCTCCGGCTGGGGGGCGCTGACGTCCTGGAACTGGAGCCTGGCCAACGGGTTCGTCGGGCTCATCGCCGGCCTGGCCCCGCTCTATCTCGCCCGACTGATGGACGGTACGATCGCCCAGAAGGCCCTCGGCGGCGCCATCGCCGGTATCGTCGCCACGCTCGTCGGCTTCCTGTTCATCTGGACCGACATGCTCATCGGCGGCATGGACTTCAACTCGGTGTTGATCACGGAGTACATCCCGGTCGTCGTCGGCAACGTCATCGTGTCGGCCATCGTGGTGCCCATCCTGGTCTTCATCTGGGCGCCCATCCAGGAGCGTATGGGCCGCTAGTCGGCCGTCTCCGAGTCCGTGACGGGTCGGAGGCGCTCGTGACGGCCTCGGGGCGCCCATGAACTTCGCTCCACGCTATCTCGGCCGGGGGTCGTGGCTCGCCCGCCGCGACCCCCGCGTGCTCATCGTCTCGCTCTTCCTGTTCGTCTTCACCGTCGTCCAGATATGGGACGCGCGCGTCGTCCTGCTGCTCGACCTCGTCGCGCTCGTCTACTACCGGAGCGCGGCGATCCCCTGGGCCGGCGTCCGCCGGCAATGGGCCTTCGTCGTCCTGTTCCTGACGCTGCTCGTGCTCATCAACACGCTCATCACGGGCGGCGTGGTGCCCAACTACACGGGCGACTACGACGTCTTCTTCACGCTGCCCATCCTGGGCACGCCCATCTCAGCCCAGTCGCTGACCTACGCAGGGACCCAGCTGATGCGGTTCATGGCCATGACGGCCATGGGCTTCCCGGTCGCCTACGCCGTGGCGCCCGATGCGTTCGGCATCGCCTTTCGACGCCTCGGCGTGCCCGACAAGTTCGCCTTCGCCATCGATCTGACGTTCCGGTTCCTGCCCTCACTGGCCAACGACATGCAGACGACCGCCGACGCCCAGCGCGTTCGCGGGCACGACTGGCAGGAAGCGAAGGGCGGCCTCATCACCCGGCTACGGAACACGACGCCGGTCGTCGTGCCGTCGGTCATCAACGCGCTCGTCGGTGCCGAGGACACCATCGATGCCATGGACCTGCGAGGCTTCGGGACCGGGCGGCGGACGTGGCTCAAGCACCTCGTCTACGACCGCACGGACAAGCTCGTCATCGGCTTCTTCCTGGTCCAGTTCCTGCTCTTGACGTACCTCGGCTTCGTGACCGACATCTCCCAGATCTGGGTGCCCCAGCTGCTCATCGACCTCGCGAACCGCTGAGCAGGCGAGCCGGCCTGTCGCGGATGGCACACCACCCCTTGGGGCGTGGGCGGGCGCCTGTTCTCAGTGGCGCGCGGCGTCGACGAAGAAGGCGAACAGGCGCTCGAACTCGGGCGGCGTCGACTCCGTGCGCTCGGGATGGCACTGGATGCCGAGCACGAGCTGGTCGTCAGCGACCGACTCGATGGCCTCGACGATCTCGCCCCCGCGGTGCCTGGCCGTGCCCGCGACGGCGAGGCCGGGGGCCAGGCGGGCGCGGTCGAAGCCCTGGTGGTGGTATGTGTTGACCTGCACGACGAGGTCGCCCGGCGCGGTCGGGCGCAGGATGCGCGCCAGGCGCGAGGCGCCCTCCACGCGGAGCGGGTGGCGATTGGCCGGCGCCGAGCCGTAGGCCGGGCTGCCGTGACCGTCGAGATCCTGGATGAGCGAGCCACCCGAGAAGACGTTGATGGCTTGCAGACCGCGGCAGATGCCGAGCACCGGACGGTGGCGCTCGGCAGCCGCCCGCCAGGCCGCCAGCTCGAGCGCGTCACGACCGGGCTCGATGGCCACGGCGCCCGCGGTCGGCTCCCCGTAGAGCGCCGGATCGAGGTCCGCCCCGCCCGACAGCAGCAGCCCGTCCATGGTCGCGAAGGCATGCGCCCGCGTCTCGGTGTCCGCGGTCTCGTCGACGGCCTGTGGCTCGCCACCGGCGGCCTCGACGCGGGCCAGATAGAGGGCGTTCTTCCGTTCGGCGAGCGCAGCGTCGGCGGCCACGGCCGGCGCCTGGACGGTGACGAGGATCCGCGGACGCGTGCCCGAGAGGCGATCGGCACTCATCACGCGATGGTAGCGGCGGGCGGTGTCAGGCGGCCGGTGAGCTGGGCACGTCGATGGGCGTCGGCGCGGAGGGCACGAGATCGGCCGCATCGGCAGCTTCGGAGGCCATCGCGACGCGGTCGCGGCCGGCACGCTTGGCCAGGAAGCATGCACGGTCGGCCGCGCCGAGGATGGCGGCAGCATCGCTGCCGTCGGTGGGGAACGCGGCCACGCCCGTCGAGCACGTCACGGACAGGGCGGCGCTGGCTCCCCGCATGCCGCCCTCCTCGCGGACGGCGCGTCGAACGCGATCGGCGACGGCCCGTGCACCGGCTTCGTCCGTGCCCGGCAGCAGGATGGCGAACTCGTCGCCACCGTAGCGATAGGCGCGGTCCGAGTCACGACCGGCCGACGTCAGCGCGCGCGCGATGCCCTGAAGCAGCTGGTCGCCGGTCGGGTGCCCGAGCGTGTCGTTGAAGCCCTTGAAGTCGTCGAGGTCGAGCATGATCAGACCGAAGCGATCGCCGGTCGCCACGGCCTGCGCGAGGTCGGCGGTGAAGGTCGCATGGTTGAAGAGGCCGGTCAGGCCGTCGGTCTGCGCCTGGACGACGACGACGGCATGGCGCTCGGCGTTCTGCATGGCGATCGACGCCTGGGCGGCGAACAGCAGCACGAGCTCGAACTCATCGGTCGTGAAGGCCGCCGACGACCCGAGGCGCTCGAGCGTCAGGACCCCGACGACGCCTTCGCGGCCGCGCAGCGGCACGACGATGAGCGACCCTGCCTGAGGGTCATCGGCATCGAAGTGGGCGACCCGCGGATCGGCCGTCTCGTCGAGCACCAGTTGACCTTCGCCGTGCTCGGCCACCCAGCCCGAGACGCCCTCGTCGAGGGGCAGACGGCGACCGCGGTAGGCATCCTCGTCGACGCCCCGCGCCACGAGCGGCACGAACTGCCCAGCCACCCGATCGACCTTGTCGATGCCGATGTTGTCGACCGGCACGAGCACCTCCAGGCGGTCGGCGATCTCGTCGAGCACGACCTGCGGATCGAGCGAGGCGAAGATCGACTCCGTCAGACGGACCAGCTCGCGCTGGCTGCGGAGCTGACGCTCGAGCGTCTCCGACTGGGTCCGGAGCTGCTCGGTGGCGTCGGCGTTGGCCATGGCCTGGGCCGACATGGCGGCGTAGATCTCGAGCAGGCGCAGGTCGTCGGACGAGAACTGGTGGAGCCCGAGCTTCGAGAGCACGATGACCCCGATGACCCGCTGCTCGAAGGTCATCGGCGCGATGAGCATCGACTCGTCGATGAGGTCGGTGCCGACGATCGTCTCGGCCCGGTCGTCGGCGTTGGCGTCAGGCAGATACTGGGCGACGCCGTGCTCAGCGACCCAGCCGGTGATGCCCTCGCCGACCTTGAGCCGGAGCTCGTCCTCGACCTCGTCGGTGTACTCGCCGATGTTGCCGCGCCAGGCGACCGGCTCGCACGTGTCGCCGATGACGCGGTAGACGCGCACGTTGTGATAGTCGATGAGCGCCTGGAGCTCGACCGCGATGGCAAGGCCGATGTCGCGTACGTTGCTCATCCGATCGAGGCGGACCCCGAGCTGCTGGATCGACTGCAGCTGGGCCGCCCAGCGAGCCATCTGCGCGTAGGTGGCGGCGTTCTGGATGGCGATGCTGGCTTGCGCCGCGAGCGCCTTGAGCGCCTCGAGCTCGTGACCCGACCACGGTCGCCGGCGATCATGGCAGAGCGCGAGCACGCCACGCGACCGACCCTCGACGAGCAGTGGCGCCACGGCGATGGTCTCGAAGCCCTCCTCGATGACCGCCTCCTTGACCCCCGCACCGCGCGGGTCGTGCGCGTAATCCATGGCCACCAAGGCCTCGCCGGTCTCCATCGCCAGACGGGGCAGCGATGGCGACGGCAGGTCGGCCGTCCGTTGCAGGAAGCGCTCCGAGAGCCCGCGTGCGACGGGCGCCTCGACCTCGCCGTCGGCACGCAGGCGGTGGATGGCCGCGCGGTCGGCGCCGAAGAGCGCCAGCGCCTGGTCGAGCGTCTCGGCCAGGATGACCTCGAGGTCGAGCTTCGAGCTGATGTCGGCGCTCACCCGGCGCAGGGCCTCGGCCAGCTCGAGCTGTCGCTCCAGGCGGGACATGAGGTCGACCGTCTCGATGGCCGCGGCGATCTGGTGGGCGACGGCCTCGAGCAACCCGACGTCGTCGGAACCCAGCGCTCCGCGGCGGGTGCCGGCGGCGAGGAGGCAGCCCCACACGCCGGCCGGCCCCTCGATGGGCACCGCGCACTCGGTCTCGATCTCGGGCAGGATCTCGATGTAGCGTCGGTCGCGTCGGACGTCGGTCGCGAGGATCGCCACACCTTCGGCGACGGCCGTGCCCACGATGCCATCACCGACCGCAGCGGCCGGCAGTCGGTCGACGGGGACGCCGTGCGCCACCCGGGCCCGGACCACCCCATCGACGACCTGCCCGACACCGACGAGGCGGTAATCGAACGCTTCGCGCAAGAGCTGGCAGATGCGGTGGAGGGTCGTGTCGAGGTCGGTGATACGGGCCGTCAGCTGGGCGATCTCGCCGAGCACGCGCAGCTCGCGGCTGCGCCGGCCTTCGCGCTCGACACCGGCGTGCTCGCCTCGTGTGCCGACGAGTCCGGCGTGGCGAGGTGACCGTGCGGCGCGTGGAACCTCGCGCGCGTCGTCAAGGAAGGTGTCCAGGTCGGCAACGCGGTAGCGGCGGTCACCGCGGGCGTTGATGCGCAGCACGGGCAAGCGGCCCTGGTCCGTCCAGGTCCGCACGGTGTTGGCGTGGACGCCCAGGATGCGAGCCGCCAGCGCGACGCTGACGGTCTGCTCGCCGGGCGACGGCGATCGGTCCGTTGGAAGGGTCTCCGATGGAGGATTTGGTGACTGGTCCGGCGGGAGTCTGCGCCGACCTACCAGCGCTTCCTATGACCGGATGGTCCCGGCGTGTGGTGGGACCCGACTACGGGTCGCGTCGTGGGTCGGCGGCGACGAGGCTGGGATACGGATCGAAGGCATCGATGCGCCGCACGCGACCGCCCTCACGGACCGGGATCCGGAAGGGCGCGCGGAGCTCGACGTGGACGTGGGGCACCGTGCCGATGGCGTTGCCGGTCTGGCCCAGCCGGCCGATGAGCTGTCCCCGCTCGACGTGATCGCCGACCTCGAGCGGCGTCGTCGCGAGGTGGGCGTAGAGCACGGCGTATCCCGCGGTCGGCGCCTCGTCGGAGACGATGACGACGACGTTGCCGTAGCGCTCCGGGTCCCAGGGTCGCCAGCGAGCGGCCGGGTCGATGACCGTCCCAGAGAAGCCGGCGTAGAGCTTCGTTCGCAGCTTGGCCCGGATGTCGATGCCATCGTGCGCCCGCAACAGGCGCCCGCTGGCCGAGACACCTCGAGCGTGGTTGTAGCGACGCGTCACGCCGACGCGCGGGATGAGGAAGTCGTTCGTGTACCTGACCCGCGTGCCACGAGGGATGGGAAACGTCAGGTCGATGGTCGTCGCCCGGAGCTTGAATCCGTCGGCCGACGTCGGAGCAGCGGGCACCACCCCGACCGATGCCGGCGTCGGGGACGCCAGGGGTGTCGCCGAGGCGGACGGGGAAGCCGACGATGACGCCTCCGGTGATGCGGTCGCCGGAAGCGACGGCGACGTGCTCGGGGCCGAGCTCGGCGCGGACCCGATGAGGCCGCTCGCCGAGGCCGACGGTGCCCCGAGCGTCGCGGGTGATGTTGGGTCGGCGATCCCGAGGCGGTCGGCGACGGTGCCCAGGCTGACGAGGGCGAGCAGCACCACGACGCCGACCACCGCCAGGAGGGCCATGCGCCGACCGCTGCCGGCATCGCCTCCCGGTGTCGCCCGACGGCCGACCTCCGCACTCGTCGCGGGGTGTGCCTGGTCGCGTGGTCGCGCTCGGCGCCGCGGGATGCGGCGCTGCGGCCCGCCGCTCACGTGGCGCTCCGCAGCCGCACCCAGGCGGCCGCCAGGAGCGCCGAAAGGGTGCCCAGGGCGAGGACCGCTGCGAGCGCCAGGAAGGGCTGTCCGGCGAGGCCGGCCCCCTCGCCGCCGCTGCGCGTGTCGCCGCTCGCCAGGGCGCTCGGGCTGGGCGTGGCAGCTGCTGCGACCGGAGCCACGAGAAGCGTCACCCAGACGACCGCGCCGAGAGCCACGAACGCCAGACCGAACGCGAGCAGGATGGTCGCCGCGAGGACGGTCCGCCGGTGACCGGCAGCCAGCAGGCGCATCGCCTCGGGCAGCTCGAGGGTGGTCAGGATGAGCGGCCGTCCGCCGCCCTCCGTGAGCCGCGCCGTCCCGTCGGGCGCGACATCCGGGGCGCCCGCCACCCAGGCCTGCTCGACCGCCGAGATCTGGTGGATCCGGTGGCGCAACGGCGTGGCTGGGTCCGTGCCCGGCGGGACGCGGTCCGGCGCATCGGCCGCGGTTCCGACCGACTCGCGCACGATGACCGCGAGGCCGTCATCGAGGACCGCCGCGTCGACGGCCACGAACGCTGTCCGTGCCTCGATGCCGAAGGGCACCGCCGTCACCTCGTCCTGAAGGGTGCGCCAGCGGCGTCCGGCTGGGTCGATCGCCAGCTCGAGGCGGCGACGCCGATAGACGAGCGGCCGGTCGTGCTCGTCGGGAAACTCTTCGTCGCTGCTGATGCGACCGCGCGTGCGGACGTACGGCTGGCCGCCGCGCGCGGCCGTGACGACCTCGTCGAGGGTCACCTCTGGCGCGGATGCGAGCAGCCGGGCGATGCGGTAGTTCGGCCCGAGCCGTCGCAGCAGCATCCCCGCCACGACGCAGACGAGCACGCCCAGGGTGACCAGTCCGAGGGGAAGCACGGCGGGATGGTAGCGCAGGACATGGAACGGCCCGGAGGAACCGTCACGACCGCGTGGGCATCGATGTGATCTCCGCCGTTAGCGATCGCTCGCAGGCCCCTCCGGGCACGTCGTGAACGCTACCCGCCGCGTGGCCGCCGGGTCAATGCAAGTTGTCCACGGATCTTGCGTCGCCGCCGGAACATTCCACATTCCGTCCACATCGTCCTCAGCCGAGCTGGTGCCCGGTGGCCGGGTCGAGGGCACGTGGCCGGCCGTCGTAGCCGAGCAGGATGAGCCGACCGCCGACGATCTCCGCCTCGGTCACCACCTCGTCGTGGGTCGCTCGCCACGCCACGCTGCCGTCGGCCCGCACGGCGCGGGTCTCGACCTCGCCTTGGACGACGACGTGGTCGAGGCGCGACGACCCGAGGACGGCCACGATGGGCGTGCCGAGCGACACGTGCCAGCGCAGCTCGCCGGTCCGCCCGACGAGCCCATAGGCCACGAAGCCGTACTTCACGACGAGCAGACCGGGGCCATCCCAGAGCAGCCCCTGGGGCTCGTCGAAGACAGGCGAGGCGAGGCGCACGGTCCAGGCACCGAGCGGACCCTCGACACGCAGCTCGGCCCGGCAGGCGCGCTCGGGATCGGGCGCGGCGAGGGCGCCCAGATCGACCAGCGTGCCGCCCGACTCGCTGAGCGCGAAGACCGCGTCGCCCTCGCCCGTGCCCGACCAGCGATAGCGTGCGGCCAGGCCACCGGGATACTGGACGCTCGCCCGTTGTGGCTCAGCCGTCGGCGACCTGCCCTTCCGGGGCGCGTTCCTCGGCGATGGGCGCCACGGCGGCGTCGGCGAGCGTGCGCAGCGTGTCCGGCGCGATGGCGAACACGGCCGTCGGCGTGCCGGCCGCGGCCCACACGACCGGGTACGCGTCGAGGGCGGGATCCATGACCACGCGGACCGGTCGGTCGTAGCCGAAGGGCGGGATGCCACCGATGGTGAAGCCGGTCAGCTCGTCGGCTTCGCGGGCGCTGGCCCGACGCAGCAGCGGCTCGCCGACACAGGCGCCCAGCCGGGCCACGTCGACGCGGTCGGCGCCACCGATGAGCGCGATCACGGGCTCCAGCGCGCCGCCCTCGTGGGGAGCCGCGAAGACGAGCGACTTGACGATCTGACCGAGCTCGGCCCCGACCGCACGCGCGGCATCGGATGCGGTGTGCGTCGACTCGGGGAAGGTCACGATCTCGATCTCGACGCCGTTCCGATGCGCTGCGTCGCGGACACGGCGATGCGCGGGGTGGTCGATCCGGGGCACGGCCGGGAGTCTAGCACGGCCCTCCGCTCGGACCGCTAGCATGACCGCCCCGTGAAGTTGCTCGACCGATCCCGGCCGCCCCGCGCCGTGGCCGCCCGGCTGGCCGACGCCGCAGCCTGGGCGTTCGACTGGGACGGCACGCTCATCGACTCCTTCGCCCGCACGCTCGCAACATACCGCGACCTGTTCGCGCACTTCGAGCTGGCCTTCGACGAGGCCGACTTCAGAGCCCAGTACGCGCCCGACTGGCGGCGCATCTACCGCCGCGTCGGGTTGCCCGAGGCTCGTTGGCCGGAGGCCGACCGCCTGTGGGTCTCCATCTACGAGACGGAGGTGGCGCAGCTCGTCGACGGCGCGGCCGAGGCCATCGCGGGGCTGCGCGCGGCGGGTGTGCGGACGGCCGTGGTGACCGCCGGTCACCGGGCCCGCGTCGAGCTCGAGATGCGTGCCAACGGCCTGGCGGATGCCTTCGACACGGCCGTCTTCGGTGACGAGGTGCCGCACCAGAAGCCCGATCCAGCGCCGCTGCAGCTGGCCGCCCGCTACCTTCGCCTCCGCCCGACCGAGCTCGTCCTCGTCGGCGATGCGATGGACGACATGACGATGGCCCGCCGAGCCGATGCGACCGCCGTCGGAGTGCTGACCGGCGCCGCCGAACGGTCTCGCCTGCGCAAGGCTGGCGCCCACTGGGTCGCCGACACGATGCCCACCGTGGTCAAGGCGTCGGGCCGGGTGTAGCATCGGGCGACCAGCACGAAGATGGGACAGGGGAGCGCCGTCACGGCGCTGAGAGTGCGGCTCGACCGCAGACCCTCGGAACCTGATCTGGTTCGTACCAGCGAAGGGAGTCCACCGACGACGATCCTCCGTCCCTCGAGCAAACGGAGGATCGCCTCGTGTCGCAGCCCGACGTGGCCATCGTGGTCGCCGACGGATCCATCCCCGAGCGCAGCGTGCTCGACGCGGCCTGGCCAGGCTGGGCCGACGGGCGCCAGCTCGTCGTGGCCGCCGACGGCGGCGCGGCCGGGGCCGTGCGCCTGGCGCTGGTCATCGACCGCGTCGTCGGCGACCTCGACTCCATCGCGCCGGCCCTGCTCGTCACGCTGGAGCGTGACGGCGCCACAGTGGAGCGATGGCCGACGGACAAGGACGCGTCGGACACCGAGCTCGCGCTGCGCTCCGCGCTGACCGCCGGTCCTGGCCGCATCGTCGTCCTCGGCGCGACCGGCGGACCGCGCCTCGACCATGCGCTCGCGAACGTCGCGCTGCTCGCGCTCGACGCCCTGGCGGCCGTCGACGTCGTCCTGCTCGACGGCAGCAGCCGTACGCGGCTCCTGCGGGGGCCCGCTGAGGCGACCATCGAGGGCCGTGTCGGCGACCTCGTCAGCCTGCTGCCACTGGGCGGGCCGATCGCCGGCGTCACGACGCGCGGCCTCGTCTACCCGCTCGCCCATGAGCCGCTGCCGGCCGGCTCGACGCGCGGCCTCTCGAACGTGCGCGCCGAGCCGACGGCGTGGGTGCGCGTCACGGACGGCCACCTGCTGGTCATCGAATCCGTCGTCGCTCTGGAGGACCCGACATGACCGACATCCCCGGCCGCTCGCCGTCGCGCTGGCGGACGCGAGACATCCTCGTCGTGGCCGTGGTGGCCGTCGCATTCGGCGTCTTCTTCTGGGCGTTCGGCCTGGCCTGGGCGGCGCTCGGCTTCCTGGGGCCGTTCCAGTCCGTGCTCTATGCCGGCTGGCTGCTGCCGGCCATCGTCGCGCCGCTGCTCGTGCGCAAGCCGGGCGCGGCCGTGTTCGCGGAGCTGGTGGCCGCCTTCGTATCGATGTTCCTGGGCTCGCAGTGGGCGGTCGACACGCTCGTGTCGGGCCTCCTCCAGGGTGGCGCTGCCGAGCTCGTGTTCGCCGTCACGCGCTACCGTCGCTACGACCTGCCGGTGGTCGTGGCAGCGTCGCTGGCGGCGACGGTCGCCGCGCTGCTGCATGACTGGGCGGTCTACTACCGCGATCTCGCCCCCGAGGCGCTGCTGGCTATCGCCATCGCGATGCTCGTGTCAGGCGCCATCGTGCTGCCCCTCCTGGCGATGGCCATCGAGCGGGCGGTGCGACGCTCGGGGGCGCTGCCGGAGCCCGCGACCTGACCGCCGCCGCTATCCGTCTCGTCGACTTCGGGTTCCGCTTCGCGGGCAGCGATCGTCCGGCGCTCTCGGACATCGACCTCGAGCTCGAGCCAGGGGCCTGTCTGCTCGTGCTCGGCCCGAGCGGCTCGGGCAAGAGCACGCTCGCCCTGGCGCTGGCGGGGCTGCTCGGCGACGACGTGCCGGGCGAGATCAGCGGCTCGATCGAGGTCGGGACGGGCGACCGCGGACTCGTCTTCCAGGACGCCGACCGGCAGCTGATCATGGAGCGCGTCGACGACGACGTCGCCTTCGGCCTCGAGTCCCGCGCCTGGCCGCTGGCGGCGATGCGTGCCCGCGTGCCCGTGGCCCTGGCGCAGGTCGGGTTGGCCGATCGGCCGCGAACGCTGGTCACGAAGCTCTCCGGCGGTCAGCGACAGCGACTGGCCCTGGCCGGCGCCCTGGCGCCCGATCCGGCGCTGCTCGTGCTCGACGAGCCGACCGCCAACCTCGATCCTGCTGCCGCCGGTGCCTTCCTGTCGCGCCTGGCCGATCTCAAGCGGTCGGGTGGCACGACCATCGTCATCGTCGAGCATCGTGTCGATGACGTCTGGGCGCTCGCCGATCGCGTGCTCGTGCTCGACCGCGGCGGACGGGTCATGGCCAGCGGGATCCCGGATGACGTCGCGGCAGCACACGCCGAGCGGCTCGTCACCGCCGGGGTCTGGCTGCCGCGCCACTTCGAGCCCGGCGGGGGGATCGCGGCCGAGGCGCCGCCGCGCGCGCCCGCCGACACCCCGGCGGCCGGGATGCCCGTTCGGGTCGAGGCCGCCGGCCTCACCTTCTCGTACCCCGATGGCCCCCCGGTCGTGGACGACCTCGATCTCGCGGTCTCCGCCGGAGAACGGCTGGCCATCGTCGGCGCCAACGGGAGCGGCAAGTCGACGCTCGCCCGGCTGCTCGTCGGCCTGCTCGAGCCCGACGCCGGCAGCGTGCGCATCGCGGGCCTGTCGCCTGGTCCGTCGACCGAGGGAGGCGCCGCGGCCGGCCGACCGGCCACCGTGGCCGGCCTCGTCTTCCAGGATCCGGAGCTCGGCTTCCTGGCGCAGACGGTCGACGAGGACGTCCGGCTGGGTCTGCCGCCCGGCTCGGAGACCGAGGCACGCGTCGAGGTTCTCATGACGTCGCTCGGGCTGCCGCTGGCCGGGTTCGGCCCGCGCAGCCCGTATCGCCTCTCGGGCGGCGAGCAGCGTCGCCTGTCGCTGGCGCCGGCGCTCCTCCGCCGGCCGTCGCTGCTCGTACTCGACGAGCCGACCTTCGGCCAGGATCGCGCCGGCGTGGCGGCGCTCGTCGAGCGTCTGCGCGACCTGAGCGCCGGCGGCCTGACCGTCATCGCCATCAGCCACGATGCGCGCTTCGTGGCTGCCTTCGCGTCCCGGGTGCTCGAGCTGCGCGGCAGGCGATTGCACGATCTCGCGTGGACCGCGTCGTCCGCGGCGGAGCACCCCATCGAGCACCGCGAGGCGCCGCTCGACGACGAGGCGATGCGCGCCGACCACCGTGCGCTGACACCGCTCGGTCGCGCCAGCCCGCTGACGAAGCTGGCCGTGGCCATGACCTGGCTTGTGGCGGTCGTCGTGGCGCCGACCGTCGTGGCGTCGGTGGTCCTCGGCATCGTCGCCCTGGCGTCGGCCTGGCTGGTCGGGCGCGTGCCCCTCCGCGAGATCGCCGCGAGGCTGGTGCCACTCGCTGGCGCCGCAGCCGGCATCGCGCTGTTCACGGCCATCTTCGCGGCCGCGAACACCGACCCGGCGGCCGTCGCGGTCATCTCGGTCGGACCGCTCGCCGTCAGCGGAGCGGGTCTCGAGGCGGCCGTCCGTGTCGGTGCCCGGCTGCTCGCCATCGGCGCCATCAGCCTGTCGTTCTCGGCCACGACGCCGCCGACCGCGCTGGCCGACGGGCTCGTCCAGCAGGCCCGTGTCTCGGACCGCTTCGCCTACGGCGCCCTGGCGGCCTATGGGGCGCTGCCGCGCCTGCGCTCGGATCTGCGTTCGCTGCGCGAGGCGCGCATCCTGCGCGGCCTGTCGGGCGCCCTCCATCCCCGACTGCTGATGGCGCTGCTCGTGCTCGCCATCCGGCACGCCGATCGCCTCGGCGTGGCCATGGACGCGCGCGGCTTCGGCCGCGGACCACGCTCGGCGTTCCGGCCAAGATCGTGGGGCTGGGCCGATGTGGCCGTCCTGGCGGGGGGCATCGTGATGCTCGTCGTGGCCGCGGTGGCGACCCTCGGCTAGACTCGCGGCCATGAGTGAGCCGATCATCCCGCAGCCGGAGGAGGCCGCCCCCGACGTCGTCCTGCCCGACGGCGAGGGGGTGACGCATCGCCTGAGCGAGCAGCGCGGCCGCTGGGTCGTCCTCTACTTCTACCCCAAGGACGACACACCGGGCTGCACGGTCGAGGCCTGTGAGTTCCGCGATGCCAACGTCGACATCGCGGCTCGCGGCGCCGTGGTCTGGGGCGTCAGCCCCCAGGGTGCCAAGAGCAAGCAGGCGTTCCGCGACAAGTTCGAGCTTGACTTCCCGTTGCTCATCGACGCCGACCACGCCGTCGCTGAGTCGTACGGCAGCTGGGTCGAGAAGCAGCAGTACGGCCGCTCGTACATGGGTGTCGCAAGGCGGACATTCCTCATCGGGCCGGACGGACGCATCGCACGGACGTGGGAGAAGGTCAAGCCGGACGGCCACGCGGCAGCCGTCCTGGCCGCCATCGACGAGGCCGCGGCAGGCGCGTGAGCGCCGGGAATCGAACGAGGCATCGCTCGTGGGGGGAAACGAGCGACGCCTCGAAGGTCAGTCTAGCAAAGGCGAGCTGGGCGGCGCAAAGCACGGACCGGTGCCCGGACGAGGTCCCGGACCGACGGTCATGACGGACGTGCAGCTCGAGCCGCTAGGCGATCGCCCAGCGCACTTCATGGTCATCGTCGCCCATCCCGACGACGCCGACTTCGGGCCGGCGGCGACCGCGGCTCGATGGATCGACGAGGGCTCCGTCGGTGACCTCGTCTGCTGCACGAGCGGCGACGCCGGCGCCGACGACCCGGAGACCGACCCCCTGGAGCTGGCCAGGCGGCGCGAAGCGGAGCAGCGAGCGGCGGCGGCCGTCGTGGGCTACCGCGAGGTGACGTTCCTGCATCGGCCCGACGGCGCACTCGAGAACGACCTGGCCCTCCGGGAGCAGCTCGTGCGCCTCATCCGCACCGCTCGTCCGGACGCCGTCCTGACGTGCGACCCGACCGTCCTCTTCCACGACGATGGCTACATCCAGCACGCCGACCATCGTGCCGCGGGCATGGCCGCCGTCGACGCCATCTATCCGGCGGCGCGCAACCCGATGGCCTTCCCCCACCTCGCCCGCGAGGGCCTCGCCGCACATGCCGTCGCACGGCTCATGCTCTTCTGGAGCGACAAGCCCACCGTGTGGGTCGACGTGAGCACGACCATCGAACGCAAGATCGCCGCGCTGCGCGAGCACCGCAGCCAGATCAAGGAGCCCGACGAGCTCGACCAGCGCATCCGATCCTGGGCTGCCGAGGCCGGCGAGCCGTACGGCGTCGCCGCGGCGGAGACGCTCCGGGTCATCGTGGTCGACTGACCCCGACGACGACCGGTCGGGCGCTACTGGGCGACGACCACGAGCAGCGGCCGGACGCGACCCCAGCGGTTCCAGAGATCGGAGAGTGCCTCCGACCGGCGGCCGAGCACGGCGATCATCTCGCCGAGCTCGAGGTCCGGCGCGCGACTGGCCAGGAACTCGTCGGCGGCGACGGTCACGCCGCGCATCAGCTCGGCCATCTCGGTCGCAGTCGGCCAATGGCGGATGCGCATCGGATCGAGCGCCGCGTAGCCGACCGCGAGCGACAGCTCGCGCTGGCCGGGCAGTCGATCGGCAGCGAAACCGCCGAAGCCGTCGAAGCGGTAGCCAAGTGACGCCAGCGCGATGACGATGTCGCGGCTCTGCGTGCGATCGAAGGTCGACCAGAACGGGTGTTCGATCGGGAAGTCGAGCACGGCGGCCTCGATGCTGGCCGCGAAGATGGCATCGACGAGCTCGCTCAGCCAGAGCTGATAGCGACGCTGCTCGTCCTGGTCGGCGCCCGCCAGGGCGCTCAGCAGTCGCTCGCGGACCTCGGCCTCACCGCGCAACAGGCGCACGATCTCCGGTTGGTGCCCGGCGTCGCGATCCCAGAGCAGGGCGGTCGCGGTGGGCATCGCCGGGGACATCGCCGGCGCGGCGGTGCTCGTGGCCGCCAGCTCGCCCGATTCACAGGCAGCCAGCGCCGCCCGCGCCTCCTGGCACGCCTCGCCGGCGGCCTCGGCCGTGATGCGGGCCGCATCGGCTGCGAGCGCCTGACGCTCGATGGACGCCAAGAGGGTAGCGGCATCGCCTTGCTCGCGGGCGATGAGCATGGTCGCGTCACGAACCTCGAGGTTGACCCGGTTGATCTCGTTCAGCCAGGTGCTCGCAGCGTGCTCCAGGTCGGACCGGCTGAGGGCGTGGTCGCGCGCGTCGCGAAACGTATGTCGCGCCGCCTCCTTGGCCTCGGTGACGGCCCGCGGATCGACGCGCGCCTGGGCTTCCTCGATGCGGTGCACGACCTCGTCGTAGCTTCGGCGCGCGAGTCGCAGGGAGGCGGCCGCGGCCTCGGCTTGCTCACGGGCGCTCGCCGCGACGGCACAGCGCTCATCGGTCAGGCGCCGCGGCTGGCCGCATGGGTCGCTCTCCGAGGCTGCAGCGGCCGCGCCGCCAGCCGTCGGCGCGCCGCCAGCCGTCGCCGCGGCCTGACCATCAGGCGCCGTCGCCTCGCCCGCCTCCGGGCCGCTGTCGTCGCCCATCGCCACTCCGATCCGTCCTTCCGCCCCACCTGCTGTTCCGCTCGTCGGCGTGTCGGCGGCGGCCATCGCGGTGACACCCGCGAGGACCGGCTCGTGCGTCCGCCGGATGGCAGCGTACGACGGGTCGACGCCGCGCGCCACCTCGAAGGGCACCCGCGGGTCGTCGATCACCGCGGCGGCCATGACGGGCGCCGGCGATGGCGTCGGTCGGGCCACCAGGTCGGTCGACGTGACGACGGTCGCGTCGCGCACTGGGAGCGCGTTGCGAGTGATGGTCAGCCGCACTTCGCGCGGCGCGGGCCGGGCACGCGTCAGGTCGAGCAGTGCCGCGCCGACCGCGATGCCGATGCACAGGCCGAGGACGAGGAAGAGGATCTCGACGGGGCTCACCGGTCGGGTCGCTTCGACCGGTGGCTGGCGGGTCGCATCGTGGCTTCGAGCGTAGCTGCGACGCCGCAGGGCGTCAACTCGGCGACCAGATCGGCTCTCGATCCACCGTGGCGAGCGTGGCAGGCCGCGTGGCGAGGGGCGGGGATGGTAGATTCGGGCCGTCCGCAAGCCCCCACCCACGGCCCCCACGCGCATCGGAAAGGCGTCGCACCTGCCCGTGGCCATCGACCAGGAATTCCTCGTCCAGCCCGTCAACGCGTCCTGGCTGCAGTGCAACATCGAGTGCCAGGAAGCATGTCCCGTGGGCACGAACTGCCGGGGCTACCTGAATCTTGCCGCCGAAGGGCGCTTCGAAGAGGGCTACATCCTCTCGCGAGAGCCCAACCCGGTGGCGGCGATGTGCTCGTACGTCTGCTCGGCGCCCTGCGAACGTGCCTGCCGGCGCGGTGACATCGACCGGCCGCTGGCGATCCGGGCCATGAAGCGCTTCCTCGTCGAGTGGCACGAGGCATCGGGCATCCCCGACGAAGTGCCCGTCATCACGCCCCAGGACACCCGCGTGGCCGTCGTCGGCGCCGGCCCGGCCGGCATATCCGTCGCCCGCGAGCTGGCCACGGCCGGCCATCAGGTGACCGTCTTCGACGAGCTGCCCTATGCCGGCGGCACGATGCTCATCGGGGTGCCCGCCTTCCGACTGCCGCGCGAGGCCATCGAGATGGACGTCCGGCTGGTCGAGCGGCTGGGTGTCACCTTCCGCTATGACACGCGCATCGGTCGCGACATCACGTTCGAGCAGCTGCAGGCCGACTTCGACGCGGTCGCCATCTGCGCCGGCGCGATGGACGCCGTCGGTCTCGACGTGCCGGGCGGCGACCTTGACGGCATCCAGTACGGCGTCGACTTCATGAAGCTGGCCAACCTCGGCCAGCCCCTCGAGGTCGCCAACGACGTCGTCGTCATCGGCGGTGGCTACACCGCCATGGACTGCTCGCGCACGAGCCTCCGCCACGGCGCCGCGAACGTGACCATCGCCTACCGGCGGACGCGCTCCGAGCTCGTCGTCGACGAGGAGGAGCTGGGCGAGACGGAACGCGAAGGCGTGCGCATGGAGTTCCTGGCCAGCCCGGTCGAGGTGCTCGGCGCGGACGGCAAGGTGACCGGCGTGCGCTTCATCCGCAACCGCCTCGGCGAGCCGGATGCGACCGGCCGTCGCTCGCCGGTGCCCATCCCGGGCTCGGAGTTCACGATCCCCGCCCAGACGGTCATCCCGGCCGTCAGCCAGGCCGCCGACAACACCTTCCTGCCCGTCGAGTCGAGCTTCGAGATCAACCGCGGACGGGTCAAGGTCGATCCGGGCACCTACGCCACGAACGTCAAGGGGGTCTTCGCCTGCGGCGACTTCGTGACCGGCCCGACGACGCTCATCGAGGCGGCCGGCCACGGCAAGAAGTGCGCCTATGCGGTCGATCGCTACCTGGCCGGTCGGAGCACTGTCCAGATCGATGCCAACGTGCGCATCGTGAGCTCGTGGCGGCATGAGATGCCGGAGCTCTACGACGTCTTGCCGCGCCAGCACGTGCCCATGACGCCGCTCGCGGCGCGCATCCCGTCGACCGACCCGGTCGTCAACTTCAACACCCAGGTCGAGCGTGGCTACGGTGTCACCGAGGCCGTCGCCGAGTCGACGCGCTGCCTGATGTGCAACTACAACATCTGGTTCGACGGCTTCCGCTGCGTGCTCTGCGGGGCGTGTGCCGACGTCTGCCCCGAAGGCGTCATCCACATGATCGACGTCAACCAGATGAAGGCCGAGGGTGCCCTGCCGGAGCTCGTCGATGCCTACGGCTGGGACCAGGGCGCGGCCATGGTCCTCGACGAGGAGCGCTGCATCCGTTGCGCGCTGTGCGTCAAGCGATGCCCCTATGACGCCATTACCATGGAGCGGTTCGAGCTGCAGGAGGTGAGCAGCGACGGACGGCTCTACAAGGAGAGCTATCGGGACGCCCAGCTCGGCCTGGCCGGCCTGGGCAATGCGCCGACCACGGGAGGAGTCGCTCGGTGAGCTTCCTGGAGCGGGTCGACCAGACGATCCGCCGCAGCGCAGCCTGGCGTTCGATCTTCCGTCAACCGTATCCCGCTGACGAGCGGTCGCGCGCGATGGCGGTCATGAACAACGTCTTCCTGCACCTCCACCCGGTGCGCGTCCGCCAGCACGCGGTCAAGTTCGCGTACACCTTCTGCCTCGGCGGGCTGTCGTTCTTCCTGTTCCTCGCGCTGACCATCACCGGCGTCTACCTGATGTTCTTCTACGTGCCTTCGGCGACGCAGGCCTACAACGACATCCTGCGCATCCAGTCGGAGGTCGTCTTCGGACTGCTCACGCGCAACGTCCACCGCTGGGCGGCCCACCTGATGGTCTTCTTCGTGTTCCTGCACATGATGCGGGTCTTCTATCACGGGGCGTACAAGCCGCCGCGCGAGTTCAACTGGGTGGTCGGCGTCGTGCTGCTCTTCCTGACACTCTTCCTGTCGTACACGGGCTACCTGCTGCCGTGGGACCAGATCGCCTACTGGGCGATCACCATCGGCTTCAACTTCGCCGAGAGCGCGCCGGTCTTCAACACCGTCTCCAAGCTGCTCATCTTCGGTGGCCTGGAGGTCGGCCAGAACACGCTGCTGCGGTTCTACGTCCTGCACGTCGTCTTCCTGCCGCTGACCGCCGCCTTCTTCCTGGCCGTCCACTTCTGGCGCATCCGGAAGGATGGCGGCATCTCCGGGCCGCTCTAGGCCTGTGGACACCGACGACCGATGACCGACGACGGAACCCGCCTGCCGACCCCGGCCCCGACGCCTGCGCCGGAGACGCCGGCGCGCCGGACGAGCCTGCCGGCGGCGCCGCCGGAGCGGCGTACGACCGAGATCGACAAGCAGCGCGTGCCCATGGCCGCGCGGCCCTACCGCCTGCTCGCGCTGGTCAAGCAGGACGCCGTGGTGCGCGTTCAGAAGGAGCCCGACGACACGGTCCTGACATGGCCACACCTGCTGGCCATCGAGTTCTTCGCCGCGGCGGTCATCACGATCTTCCTGATCATCATGGGCGTCTTCGTGAACGCCCCGCTCGAGGAGCTGGCCAACAACGCGGCCACGCCGCCGGTGACCAAGGCACCCTGGTACCTCGTCGGGCTGCAGGAGCTGCTGGTCTACTTCCACCCCACGGTGGTCGGCGTGCTGGGCGTGGCCTGGATCCTGGTCGGCGCCGGCCTGATCCCCTACATCGACCGCGGGCCGAAGGGCGATGGCGGCTCGTCGCGCCCGAGCGATCGCAAGCTGGGCGTCATGATCTTCACGATCTTCGCTGCGTCCGGGCTGGTCGTGACGTTCATCGGTGCCTTCTTCCGCGGCCCCGGCTACGCGTGGTCCCTGCCGTGGGTCGACGGCCTCTTCTTCGCGCTGTGAGGAGGGCCGACTGATGGGCAACTGGAAGCTCAGCAGCGCCGATGAGCCCCAGACGCTGACGCGCGAGTCGCTCGCATCGCTGCGCCACGGCCGGGCAGCCGGGCTGTCGCGCCGGACCCTCCTGCGGCGCTCGCTGGGCGCGGGCATCACCCTGGCGACGGTCGAATTCCTGGGCGGCTCGGTCGGCTTCCTGTGGCCGAACCTGACGGGCGGCTTCGGGGGCATCCTGACCCTGGGCACGATCGACGACGTGAACGCCGCCCCTGCGGTCGCCGGCACGACACTCCAGGACGGCGCGCCGGCCTACTTCCTGGTCGCCCGGTCATACATCCAGCTCATCGACACGGGGCGCGGCTTCATCCCCGGCGAGAGCGCCGACGGCTCGGGCGCCGACGTCAACGTGCGGGCGCTCTACCAGCGCTGTCCGCACCTCGGCTGCAAGCCCAACTTCTGCACCAAGAACGAGTGGTTCGAGTGCGCCTGCCATGGCTCCCGCTATGACCGCCTGGGGACCAAGGTCGACAAGCTCGGGCCGGCTCCCCGAAGCCTCGATCGCTTCGCGACCGTGGTCAGCCCCGAGGGCGTGCTGACCGTCGACACGGCCAAGATCACCCTCGGCCCGCTGCCCGTCGCGCTCGGACAGCCGGGGCTCATCCCGCCCGCCAGCCCGACGGGCTGCATATGAGCGACCAGCCGACCGGACGCGAGCTGACACCGCGCGAACCCGGCAGCGAGGTCGCGCCGCGCGAGACGGCGCCGCTGGGCGTCGAGCGCTTCGACGCCGGTGAGCGCGCCCATCGCGTCGAGCTGACCGAGGAGCGCGCCGCCCAGGTCGTACGCCAGAGCGGCAACGCCCGCCGGATCGCGTTCCTGTTCGTGTTCATCGTCGTCTTCTTCATCCCGCTCTACTGGTTCTACGCCATCGGCGTGCCTGCCCTGGGCGTCGAAGGGCAGCTCGAGCGGACCAGCCAGAGCCAGTACATCACCGACGTCTCGCGCGGCTACGCCCTCTACCAGACGAACTGCTCGTCATGCCACGGCGTCGATGGCAAGGGCGGCGTGGGGGCGCCGCTGAACGACCAGATGGCCCTCTTCAACGCCTACACGCCGACCGGCGACCCGGGCACCGGGCACCTCAACCCGCTGTATATCGAGACGGTCCTGGCCAAGGGTGGCCGCTACGTGTGCGGCGACGCGCGGAGCGTGATGCCGGTCTGGGCGCAGCCGATCGGGCCGCTCAACTACCGTGAGGTCGAGGAGCTCATCACGTTCCTTGGCGCGACGACGGAGACGACCTGGACGTACGTGCCCCACGTGACGGAGGGCGAGGAAGGTCCGACGCCTGCCCCGGTCGAGGTGCGCGGCTGGCGTGATCCGAACTTCCAGCCGGCACCCGATGCGACGCCTTATCCGGCCTGCTGGCGGGACCCCGACGGTCCGCTCATCGGTGGCTCGAACGAAGGCGGTGGCGGCACCGGTGGCGGCACGGTCGACACGCCCGGCACGGTCGATAGTCCGCGCGTCGTCGAGCTCGACCTGACGGCGCAGCTCTCGATCACCGATCCGGAGGGGACCAAGGCGGCGAGCATCCCGGTCGTGGCCGGCGAGACGGTCACGTTCCAGGTCACGAACACGGCCGGCTTCGACCACAACTTCTACCTCGGCCCCGAGGCGACACTCTCGACCGAGACCACGACCACGTCGGCCGACCTGCCCGGCATCGCCACCTTCCCGTCCGGCAGCCAGGAGTTCACCTACACCTTCGACACGACCGACCCGCTCCAGTTCGCGTGCATCATCCCGGGCCACTACCAGCCGATGCACGGCGACTTCGAGTTCGTCGAGCCATAGGAGGCGAGGTCCAGACCGTGGCGCAACGGGCCATCCCCAGCGGCACCACCCGACGTCGGACCGCGTTCGGGCTGCTCGACGCGGACGGCTGGGCGGCGGCGTTCTGGAAGGGCATGTTCTGGTTCGCGACGGTCCTCTTCCTGCTCGGCTACCTGCCCAACATCGCCCTTTACCTGACCATCCGCGAGACCGTCCAGATCGGCTACAACGTGATCAGCGTCGTCAACCTCTGCGATGCGGCGAACGGCGACCTGCCCTGTCCCGTGCCGGCGGGGGCGGTGGTGCCCTGGCAGGCGTCGCCGCCGGAGGTCGCGCTGCCGGAGGGCCGCGCCGACGCCGGCGCCTTCCAGGGCGGCCTCGACCTCTACCTCGTGGGCGGCACCGGTCCGACAGGCCCGACCGCCTCGGTGCTCAAGACGACGACGACCGAGGATGGCAACTTCGGGCCCTGGAGCGAAGGGGCGCCGCTGCCCGAGCCACGGACCGACGCGGCCTTCGTGGCCGTCAACGGTCGGCCGTTCGTCATCGGCGGACTCGACGCCGAGGGCGCCCCGACCACGACCGTCTACGCCGCCACGCTCGAGGAGGGTGCGGTGACCGGCTGGGAAGAGCTTGAGGCGCTCTCGCTCAAGGCGCCCGTCAGCGGGGCGATGGCTGTGGCGACGACGAGCGGCATCTATCTCATGGGCGGCGCCGGTGCCGACGGGCTGTCGGCCTCGACCTGGCAGGCGGGCATCAAGCCGGACTCCGATCCGCCGGAGCTGGTGCCGTGGGTCGAACGACCCGAGCTCACGCTGCCCGACGCGACCGGCCAGCCCAACGGCCGCGCGCATGCGGCGGCCGGCCTCATCGGCGATGGCATCTACGTCGTCGGCGGCGAGACCACCCTGGGGCCGACGGGTGACGTCCTTCGCCTGCATCTCGATGACGAGGGCAACCCCGTGCGCAGCGGCGAGGCGCCCGACGCGCCGATCGTGCCATGGGCCGTGAGCCTCGGCGCGAGCTCGCTGCCGGCCGCTCGTGTCGATGCGGCCGGCTTCACCAATGGCGGCGCCATCTACGTCGTCGGAGGCCACGACGGCACAGGCACGCCCGTTGCGACGACCTACTGGGCGGTCCCGGAGGCGACGACCGGTGACATCGCCGCCTGGCAGACACTCAGCCAGGACGATCTGCCAAGCGCCCGCGTGGCGGGATCGGCGGCCGTCGTCGGCGCCCATGCGTACGTCGTCGGTGGCGCCGACAGCGCTGGCCCGCTGACCGACACGCTGCGGGCCAACCTGGCGCCCAAGGCACCCTTCTTCCAGCTCGGCCTCATCGGGGCGACGGTGCCCGGCCTTGCCATCCCGGGCGCTATCGGCATCCAGCTCGCGGAGCTCAATGCCAGCCTCGTGGCGACCGGCGCCTTCGTCGTGCTCATCGCGCTTGCCGTGCTGCTTCAGCGGCCACGGCTGCGCGGCCGCCTGTTGCACACGCTCTCGCGCGGCCGGACGAAGGCCCCGACCCCTGAGGACGACTACTAGCCGATCCTCTCAGCCCGGAAGGTCGCCCTCGCCGTCATCGGGCGGCCCGGTCCGGATCGGCAATCCGGCCGCGGCCCAGGCCATCGAGCCGCCTTCGACGTTGGCCGCGTCCGCGTAGCCGTGCTCGAGCAGGAAACCGGCCGCGGCCAGGCTCCGGGCACCGGTCTGGCAGATGAGCAACAGCGGCCGGTCGTGCGGCAGCGTGGAGTAGCGCAGCTGGAAGACCGAGAGCGGCATGAGCACGGCACGGGTCGCCCGGAAGTCGGCGAATTCGTCGGGCTCGCGGACATCGACGAGGAGCGGGCGCCGTGCCTCGCCGCCGTCCGGCGCAGGCGGCGCGTCGAGGCGGCGTGCGGCCTCCGTTACGGTGATCCGTTCGATGGTCGGCGGTCGGTCCATCAGGCGATGGTACCGAGCCGGCGCTCGACCGGCGCCCGCCACTCGGGTCTGCGCCAGGCGAGGGCGCGCAGGAGCCCGAACGGACCGGCCTGCATCATGTCGCCGTGTGGTACAGCCGGTGCCGCTCGCCCGACGCCCCGGACCAGCCGTCCCACGAGCCGCTCGCGGCGCGGGCCGGTCACGGCGACCCAGCCGCGGCCGCGGTCCGGCGATGGCGGTTCGACGATCAGGGCGCCGTGGCCCATATCCGCGAAGACCGCCTCGCCATCGATGTCGCCACTGGCGACGAGCGCCACGTCGCGTCTCAGAGCCCGGTCGCTCAGCTCGCCGGTGTGATGCTCGTAGATCGACGCGATGCGGCAGCCCCCGACGGCATCGGGGTCGGGCGTCAGGCGCATGGCCAGCGTGTGGAAGTTGCCGACGTTGACCGCGACGACCTCCCGGCCACGGGCGAGGGCGTGTCGTGGCGCGGCGTCCTCGAGCGCCCCAAGGACGGCCGCCGGCCCCGTGTCCATGGCCACGATGCTTGCCGGATGGTCCGCCCCAAGCCAGGCGCGAGCGTCGGCCGTGGCGGCACACAGGCGTGTGAAGGCGGCCGGGATGGCTGCCTCGTGGTCCGCGAAGCCCGCCGGGCCGGCGGATGGCTCGGCAGCAAGCCGTTCGGCGAGGCGCTCGAAACGGAAGCGACGATCGGAGATGCCCGGCGGCGCCGCGCCATGATCGAAGACCGCGACGGCCAGCGCATCGATCGCCCGCAAATCGATGTCGTAGTGGGCAAGCGCGATGGTCAGGTCGTCGAGCGCGACGTCGCGCAGCTGAAGGGCCACAGCCCCGTCTTCAGCTGCCCTCGCGGCTGCCTCGTCGGTGTCGACGATGCGCACACCCAGCTCGGCCAGGGCGTCGAGATCGTCATCCAGCGTCCGCGCTGCGTCGGCGGTCGCCGCCACCGGCACGCCGGCCAGCGCGTGATCGCGGATGGCCCACGCTGACGGGCCGCCGCCCATCGTGGAGCCGGTCAGCACCAGAGGGCGCCGGGCCCGGGTCGCCTCGTGGACGCGGGCGGCGACGACGATGGTCGGTGCCGGGAGCACGAAGCGGACGGCGTTCTCGATCTCGCGATCGGCATCGAAGAGCAGGATGTCCTGCGTCCCAGTGCCGACGTCGATGCACAGCGCACGCATGTGACGTCGCGTCTCAAGCCAGCTCGATGAGGGGGCGTCGTCCACCGAAGCCCGCGTCGAGCTCGTGCCAGTACGCGACGTGCTCCTCGCCGAGCTTCCAGCAGAGGCAGACCTGGCGGCCGCTGACGAGGGCCGGGAAGTCGACCAGCCCGGTCTCGATATCGCGCAACGTGATGTCCCAGGCGACGAGCTGGCTGACGTAGCGCTCCATGCGGAAGACGAGGTCACGGATGCGGGTCTCCCGCGCCTCGAGCTCGTCGGCGTGCCCGGCGTTGCCGTTCGTGGTCAGGTACCGCGCCAGCTCCGTACGGGCAGTCGCGATGTCGGCGCGGTCGTCACGCAGCTTCTCGAGCAGCGGCGACAGGTCACTCAGCCGGGCCTCAGCCTGATCGATGCTGTAGAAGCGCGTCACCGGGCGATTCTCGCACGCGCCGGCGCCACCGGCCCCTGCTAGCATCGGGCCATGCGGCTGGCGGAGCGGATGCGTGACCTTGGGACCGAGACCGCCTTCGAGGCCGCGGCACGGGCCAAGGCGCTCGAGGCGACGGGCGTCGATGTCATCCATCTCGAGATCGGCGAGCCCGACTTCGAGACGCCGGTCAACGTCCGCGAGGCGGCCAAGCGCGCGCTCGATGCCGGCTGGACGCACTACGGCCCGGCGCTCGGCCTGCCCGGCCTCCGGGAGGCCATCGCCAACGACCTCAATGCCCGGCGCGGCCTGACCGTCGACCCCGCCAACGTCGTCGTCACGCCCGGTGCCAAGCCCATCATGCATTACGCCATCACGGCCCTCGCCGGGCCGGGTGACGAGGTCATCTACCCGGACCCGGGATTCCCGATCTACGAGTCGATGGCCGCCTTCGTGGGCGCCCGGCCGGTGCCCATCGCGCTGAGCGAGGCACACGGCTTCCGACTCGACGTCGACGAGCTGCGCTCGCTGGTCACCGACCGCACGCGGCTCATCATCTTCAACAGCCCGGCCAACCCGACGGGCGGCGTTCTCTCACGGTCCGATCTGGAGGCCATCGCAGCGATCGCCATCGAGCGTGACATCGTCGTCCTGGCCGACGAGATCTACGGCCGCATCGTCTACGAGGGCGAGCACATCTCGATCGCCTCGCTGCCGGGCATGGCCGAGCGGACGATCGTGCTCGACGGCTTCAGCAAGACCTTCGCCATGACCGGCTGGCGGCTGGGCTTCGCGGCCGTGCCGGCCGCGCTCGTGCCGGCCTTCAGCCGCCTGATCATCAACTCGGTCTCGTGCACGGCGGCCTTCTCGCAGATCGCGGCCATCGAGGCCCTGACCGGCCCGCAGGATGCCGTCGACGCGATGGTCGCC
>DATBSD010000007.1:0-2365 GCA_036559965.1 Candidatus Limnocylindrales bacterium | reverse complement strand
GAAGATGTTGTCGATGAAGAGGAGCACGTCGCGGCCCTCCTCGTCGCGAAAGTACTCGGCCATGGTGAGCCCCGTCAGGCCGACCCGCTGGCGGGCGCCGGGCGGCTCGTTCATCTGACCGAAGACGAAGGCCGTCTTGGCGATGACGCCCGACTCGGTCATCTCGCGGATGAGGTCATTGCCCTCGCGCGAGCGCTCGCCGACGCCGGCGAAGACCGAGTAGCCGGCGTGCTCCTGGGCGACGTTCCGGATGAGCTCCTGGATGATGACCGTCTTGCCCACGCCGGCGCCCCCGAAGATGCCGATCTTGCCGCCCTTCTTGAACGGGCAGACAAGGTCGATGACCTTGAGGCCGGTCTCGAACACGACGTCGGCGGTGGTCTGCTGATCGAACGCCGGCGCCGCGCGGTGGATGGGCAGCCGGACCGACGATTCCACCGGACCTCGGCCATCGATGGGCTCGCCAAGCACGTCGAAGACGCGCCCCAGGGTGACCTCGCCGACGGGCACCGTGATGGGCGCGCCGGTGTCGCGGACCTCGGCGCCACGTGGCAGGCCGTCGGTCGTGGTCATGGCCACCGAGCGGACCCAGTTGTTGCCGAGGTGCTGCTGGACCTCGCACACGAGCACGCCGCCGTCCGGCCGGCGAACCTCGATCGCGTTGTAGATGGCCGGCAGCTGCCCGGCCGGGAACGCCACGTCGATGACCGGCCCGGTGATCTGGATCACCTTGCCCATCGTCGCCTCGATCGTGCTGGTCATCGTGTCATCGCCTCCTGGTGGCGTTCGGTGGTGCCGTGGTCGGGTGCATCGATCGTCGTCAGCGCGCCTGGGCGCCGGTGGAGATCTCGATCATCTCGCGGGTGATGTTCGCCTGGCGAACCTTGTTGTACGAGAGCGTCAGGTCGTCGATGAGGTCTTCCGCGTTCTCGGTCGCGTTCTTCATCGCCACCATGCGGCTCGACTCCTCGCTCGCCTTGCTCTCGAGAACGGCCTGGAAGAGGCGCGTCGCGACGTAGCGCGGCAGGATCTGGCGCAGGACGGCGTCGGGGCTGGGCTCGAAGATGAACTGGTTGCCCGGGATGCCGGCCGAGTCGTCGGTCGGCTCGATGGGCAGCAGCGTCTCCAGCCGTGGCCGCTGCGAGAGCGTCGAGATGAACGCGCTGTGGATGATGTCGACGCGGTTGACACGCTCGGCGAGGTACTCATCGACGACCAGGCGGGCGAGCGGCGTGACGTCGGCGAAGGTCGGCCGATCGCCGAAGCCGCTGAAGTGCGCGAGCATCGGGACTCGTGCCCGACGCATCGCGTCGCGGCCCTTGCGGCCGACGGTGATGAGCGTCAGGTCGCCGGTCTGCTCGGTGATCTCGCGCGCGGCGAAGCGGATGGTGTTCGAGTTGAGCGCCCCGGCCAGGCCGCGGTCGGAGGTCATGAGCACGATGAGGCGCGTGCCCCCGGTCCGCTGGGCGAGCAGCGGGTGGTCGTCTTCGCCGAGCACGGAGGCGAGATCGGCCAGGACCTCGTCGATCTTCTCGCTGTAGGGCCGTGCCGCGAGCGTCGAGTCCTGGGCGCGCTTGAGCTTCGAGGCGGCCACGAACTGCATCGCGCGGGTGATCTGCTTGATGTTCCGCACGGCGCCGATGCGCCGTCGGATCTCACGCTGGCTGGGCACGCACGCCTCGCTCCGCTCGCTCGACCGAGCCTAGGCCAGGAAGCTCTGGCGGAAGGCGTCGACCGCCTCGTCAAGAGCCGCCGCCAGCTCGTCGGAGAGGGCCTTCTTCTCGGCCAGCTCGGTCAGGATGGCCGGCCGCTCGGTCTCCAGGAAACGGTACAGCCCGGCCTCGAACTCCTTGACCCTTGGCGTCGGGATGTCGTCCAGCTGGCCCTTCGAGGCGACGGCCAGGATGGCCACCATCTTCTCGACCGGGAGCGGCTGGTACTGCGGCTGCTTGATGACCTCCGACAGCTTCTCGCCGCGCGTGAGCTGGTCGCGCGTGGCCTTGTCGAGGTCGCTCGCGAACTGGGCGAACGCGGCCAGCGCGCGGTACTGCGCGAGGTCGAGCTTGAGCGGTCCGGCGACCTGCTTCATGGCCTTCGTCTGGGCGGCCGAGCCGACACGCGACACGGAGATGCCGATGTTGAGGGCCGGTCGCTGGCCGGCGTTGAAGAGGTCGGTCTCGAGGAAGATCTGGCCGTCGGTGATGGAGATGACGTTGGTCGGGATGTAGGCCGACACGTCGCCGGCCTGCGTCTCGATGATCGGCAACGCCGTCAAGGAACCGCCGCCGTTCTCGTCGCTCATGCGCGCCGCCCGCTCGAGCAGGCGACTGTGAAGGTAGAAGACGTCGCCCGGGTAGGCCTCGCG
>DATBSD010000006.1:0-12747 GCA_036559965.1 Candidatus Limnocylindrales bacterium | reverse complement strand
GCGTCCGTTGGCACGAATGCGAAGAGATGACCGGTGTCGTTCCAGACGGCGTTGCCGTCGGGTGCCAGGTACATATAGAGCTGCGAGCTCGGGGCGTTGAACGTGTCGTCGCCCGAGAGGACCACCGCCTGGTCGTAGCCGGGCAGGGCCACAGCGTTCTCGTGGTTGTGGCGACCCATGCCGCGGATCGAGCGGTAGGCGCCAGACATCAGATCGACGGCCACGACCATCCCTGCCTGCTCGGCCGGCGGCTCGGTCGTCGGCGCCGGCCAGGAAGCCTCCTGGCGGAGGACGAAGTCGGTCGCCTCCTCGTTGGTCAGCAGCAGCGGCCGCTCGAAGCCGGCCTCGGGACCGGCGATGAAGTTCGAGCAGAAGCGCTGATAGCCGGCACGGCTTGGCACGACCAGCTCGCCCGACAGGATCTTGCCTGCCCCGCGCTTGAGGACGAGGTGGCTGACCTCGCTGTTGCGGTAGTCGGCGAAGCCACTGAAGGCCACTTTGGACGTCTCATGGTTGACGTACAGGTCGATGCGTTGGCGGTCGCGTTGCCAGATGGCCAACCCGTCGGGGAGCGATTCGAAGCGGTAGTCGCCGACCATATCGCCGACGCTGATGAGCGGCTTGACGCTCGCGCCGGCGGCGACCGGATCGAGCATGGGTGCCCGCGAAGTCTGGAATCCGGCGTTGGGCGACGCACCGATGGCTGGCCCGACGAGGGTCACGGCGAGGGTCGCGGCGAGCAGGACCGCAGTCATGCGGCGTGGCAGGATCGGCTGCATCGACAGTGCCTCCAGGGTCGTCGGGGGAGCGCGGCGCGCAGGACCTCATGGTGCCCCCGTGGGCGTCGTGGGGCAAGTGGCACGAGCTGCGGTTGCGAGCGCATCGGTGCGTCCGCGCACCACGTCGACGCGTCACGCTTCCGAGCGAGCCGATGGCTGCTACGATCGGCCGCGATCTGCCACCCTCCGAGGAGCCCGATCCGCCCATGCCCGGTCCCGATCCGGACGTCCCGACCATCCGCTTCAGCCAGCGTCGCCTGGACAACGGCCTGCGCGTCATCGTCGCGCCCGACGGTCTGGCGCCCGTGGTCGCCATCAACCTCTGGTATGACGTCGGGTCGAAGCACGAGCCGCCCGGCCGGACCGGCTTCGCGCACCTCTTCGAGCACTTCATGTTCCAGGGCTCAGCGCACGTCGGCAAGACCGAGCACATGGCCATCGTCCAGGGCTCGGGCGGTGTGTGCAACGCGACGACCTACTTCGATCGCACCAACTACTTCGAGACGCTGCCTTCGAATCAGCTCGACATCGGTCTCTGGCTGGAGGCGGACCGGATGGCGACGCTGCTCGAGGCGCTCAGCCAGGAGAACCTCGACAACCAGCGCGAGGTGGTCAAGAACGAGAAGCGCCAGAGCTACGACAACCGGCCATACGGATCGTTCTACGAGCGTCTCATCGCGGCGCTCTTCCCGGCCGGGCACCCGTACCACCACACACCGATCGGCTCGATGGCCGACCTCGACGCCGCGTCGCCCGACGACGTCCAGCAGTTCTTCCGCGACTGGTACGCGCCGAACAACTGCGTCATCTCGGTCGTCGGCGATGTCGACGAGGCCGCGGCGCATGGCTCGGTCGAACGCTGGTTCGGGCGCATCCCGGCCAATCCGGGCCTCAGGCGCTTCGAATCGCCGACGCTGCCGGACCACCTGGGGGCCGAAGTGCGGGAGGTCGTGCCCGACACCGTGCCCCTCGTGCGCATCCACGTCGGCTTTCGGACGCCACCCTTCGGCAGCGCGGCCTTCGACGCGCTCGAGGTCGCCGGCCAGATCCTGGCCGGCGGCCGAGGCAGCCGCCTGCACAAGCGCCTCGTGCGCGAGCTTCGACTCGCCCAGGACGTGGCCTTCTTCTCGCTGCCGATGGTCAGCGGCGCCTCGGTCTGCGCCGGATGGGTGACGGTCCGGCCGGACGTCGATCCGGCCGAGGCTGAGGCGGCGTTCATGGCCGAGCTCGAGCGCATGGCCGCCGAGCCGGTCAGCGACGACGAGCTGGCGCGAGCCCACGCGCTCATCGAGTCGAGCGAGCTGGCCGCGCTGGGGAGGGTCGAGGAGGTCGCCGACCGGCTCAGCCAGTACGCCACCCTGTTCGACCGTCCGGAGCTCGTCAACGAGCAGCTGCCGCGCTACCTGGCCGTCGATGCCGCGGCCATCCAGGCTGCCTGCGCGGGCGTCTTCCGGGCCGACAACCGGGCCGTCGTCACGTTCGTCCCGAGGGGTGGCGATCAGCGTGACGCCGAGGCGCTCGGGGCCGATGCGGCGGATGACGTCGAGGCCGTGGCGTGACGGACCTGGCCTACCTGGCGCAGCGACCAGGAGCCGGCGAGCCGCGCGCCTACCAGTTCCCGCCCTTCGAACACCGCCGGCTCGACAACGGCCTGACCATCGTGAGCGCTCACCTGGACGGTCGCCCCCTGCTCGCCGCGCAGCTCATCCTCGAGGGCGGCGCGGGCGTCGAGCCAGCGGCGCTGGCCGGCGTCACGGCCCTCCTCGCCCGATCGTTACCCGAGGGCACGCAAGACCGCGATGCGGTCGCGTTCGTCGAGGCTGCCGAACGACTGGGTGCCGAGATCCACGCCGACGCCGGCTGGGAGACGCTGGTCGCGACGGCCGAAGTGCCGCGCCGCCACCTGGCGCCGGCGCTCGAGCTGATGGCCGAGATGGTCCTTCGACCCGCGCTGCCGGCGCACGAGGTCGACCGGCTGCGGGAGGAACGGCTGAACGACCTGCTCCAGGCGGCCGCCGAGCCGCGGCGGCGGGTCGAGCGCGCCTTCAGTGCGACCGTCTACGCGCCAGATGTGCCCTACGCCCGCCCGCTCGGCGGCGACGAGGAGACCGTTCCGCGGCTCGATCGCGCCGCACTGGCCGACCGCCACGCCGCCATCCTCGATCCCCGTCAGGCGACGCTCGTCGTGGCCGGTGACCTGTCGGACATCGACCTGCCGGCTGTCGTCGGGGCCGCCTTCGGCGCCTGGAAGGCGGACGGCCCGTTGCCGATCAGGGAGCCGCTCCCGGACACGGCCGCGCCGCGCCGCGTCGTGCTCGTCGATCGGCCCGGTGCCGCCCAGTCGGAGGTCCGCATCGGCCACGTCGGTCTGCCCCGGCGCATCGACGACTTCCACGCCGTCGCGGTCATGAGCGTCATCCTCGGCGGGCTCTTCGACTCGCGCCTCCAGCGCCTCCTGCGCGAGGAGCGCGGCTACACCTACGGCATCGGCGCCGGCTTCGACTTCCGACGCTCCGCCGGCCCGTTCGCCGTGCGGACCGCGGTCCAGACCGAGGTCACCGGACCCGCGATCAGCGACACGCTCGGTGAGCTCCGTCGCATCGGGACCGTACCCATCTCGAGCGAGGAGCTGGCAGAGGCACGCGACTTCCTCATCGGTGTCTTCCCGCTCCGCTTCGAGGTCGCCGCGCAGGTCGTCGGTGCCATCAGCGGCCTCGTCGTCCACGACCTGCCAGACGACGAGCTAGATCGTTATCGACCGGCAGTCGCCGCGCTGACCGCCGACGAGGTCCAGGCCGCCGGCGCCCGGCACGTGCGGCCCGACGAGGCGTCGATCGTCATCGTCGGCGATGCGAGCGCCGTCGTGCCCCAGCTGGACGTGGCCGGGGTGGGACCGATCGAGGTCGTCGCGGAGGCGCCCGCGCCGGCCGTCGTCTAGGTCAGAAGCCGATGCTCTGGGGCAGCGTGAACTCGATGACGATGCCCATGAAGAAGACGACGACGGCCACGCCGATCATCAGCCAGCGGATCCATTGCGGCCGGAACTTCGCGGCGGTGCCGGCGAAGAAGAGGACCGACGCGAAGAGCACCGCCGTGAGCACGAAGTTGTCGCTGATCTGGTTGTCGTAGCGCGCTTCGTCGAGCGCGGCGTCCGCCTGCGCGGCCAGGGCGTCGGCCTGGACCTGGGCGTCGAGCAGGTAGTCGGCGCGCTCGAACGGGGTGCCCGAGGGCAGGCCCTCGGCATCCGGCGGGGCCTCGTTGAGCCAGGCCTCGAAGGGCACGCGGAACTCGTTCCGGAAGCGCGTCTCGACGAACGTCGCCAACCGCTCGTCGTCGGTCGCCTTGGCTTGGGCCCAGGCGAGGAAGGTGCTCACGTCGACCTGCACGTTGCGGGCCGCGATCGACGCCTGCCGTCCCGAGGCGGCACGCAGGGCGCCCGACTCCGCGTAGGCGTCGGCCTGCTCGCCGCTCCACCGAGTGGCCTGATAGGCGCCCCAGGCCGAGAGCACCGTCGCCAGCGCGAGCAGGACGGCGGCCACGATCTCGACGCGCTCGTCCTGCCACAGCCCGCGGGCGGTCTCGGCGAACGTGGCGTCGCCGCCGCCCGCATGGTGTTGCGGCGATGCGTCGTCCGACGCCGTCACCGGCTCGACAGCCGCATCGGCCGGCGTGGTCTCCATGGCTCAATCATGGCCGCCCGGCGGCCGGTGTGTCGATACCGGACCGGTGCCATGAAACCTTTGCTCGGCATCGTGCCTCGGATGTGCTGACGGGCCGTGACTCGGTGGCCCGCCGACGCACGAGGAACCTAGCGATGCCGTTCGACCGACCAAGCTTCGCCCGTGGCCTGGCCGTGGCCATGGTCAGCCTCTTCCTGATCGTCGGCGCCGCCTTCGCGACGTCCGCCGTCCTGCCCTCATCGAACGACCCGGCTGCTGCCGCTCAGACGGCCGACCCGACCGACGCTGATGCCAGCGCCGAACCGTCCGAGAGCCCCGAGGCAAGCGATGGCGATGACGACGCCTCGCCCGACCCCAGCCCCGACGACGACGCCTCGCCCGATCCCAGCCCCGAGGGCGACGATGGCGCTTCGGTCGACGCTTCGCAGTCGGGCTCCGGCGGCTCGGACAGCGACTCGGTCGCCGGCTCGAACTCCGGCTCGGGCAGCTCGAACTCCGGCTCGGGCAGCTCGAACTCCGGCCCAGGTTCCGATGACGACGACCACGCCGGCGACGATGACGACGACCACGCCGGCGATGACGACGAGGTCGATGACGACGACGACGGTAGTGACGGTGGCCACGACGAGGACGACGACTGAGCCGCGAGGCACCCGCCGACCCACGAACGCTCGCGGCCTGCGACCATCGGAGCGTGGATGACCTCCAGCTCGTCAGGGCCGTCACGTCGGGAGACCAGGACGCCTTTCGCTCGCTCGTCGAGCGCGAGCAGGCCCCGGTCTTCCGAACGTGCTATCGCGTCCTCGGCCGGATCGCCGACGCGGAGGACGTCGCCCAGGAGACCTTCGTGATCGCCTACCGATCGATGGGGACCTACCGGGGGGACGGCACGCTGGCGGCCTGGCTGGGACGCATCGCCACCCGCCAGGCGCTGCGCCGGCTGGGACAGCGACGCGACGAGGTCTCGATCGAGACGACCGCCGAACGGCCCGCGCGCGCCATCGGTGTCGACCCGCTCGGCCAGGCGATCATGGCCGAGCGTTCCGCCAGGGTGCGGTCGGCAGTTGCTGCGCTGCGTGAGCCGTATCGAGAGACGGTCGCCCTGCGCTACTTCGCCGAGCTCTCGCTGATCGAGATCGCGGAGCAGACCGGCCGGCCGCTGAACACCGTCAAGACCCACTTGCATCGGGGCCTGGCCCGGCTGCGCGACCTTATGGCTCGCGAGGCAACGGCATGAACGACCCCACCGACGGGCTCGATCTCGACGACATCGGCATGCAGGCCGTCGCGCGCGAGCTCGAGGCCTTCGCGGACGACACCCGGGTCGCACCCTCCCCGGACCTCATCGATCGGATCATGGCCGCAATCGCCGATCAGCCTGTGCCGACGCCACCGGTCGCCTTCCTGCATGCCGTCGGCGCACTCGCTTTGGCCGATGCGTGGCGTGCCTGGTGGCTCAATCTGCGCGTCGCCCTGGGCGGCGGGCCGGCCAGCGGACGGCTCCGGTCGCAGGCACTGGCGGTGGTCATCGTCTCGGCCCTCATCGTGAGCATCGGCGGCGCGACGGTGGCCGTCGGTGCCGCACGCCTCGTCCAGGCGATGGTGACGCCGACACTCACGGTTCCCGACGCGACCCCGACGCCTTCGCCCGACGCCACGCCAGGGCCCGAGGCCACTCCGTCGCCGCCCCCGGATGCCAGCCCGTCGCCGGCGCCGACCACGTCAGCCGACGCATCGGACGAGCCCGAGGAGAGCGAGTCGCCAGATGAGTCGAGCGGGTCGGGAGAGAGCCATGGCGGGTCCTCCGGCCCGGGTGGGGGCCGGACAGCGGATCCCGATGAGACGGTCGATCCCGACGAGACCGAGGAGCCCGACGACACGGACGACTCCGGATCAGGCTCGGGCTCCGGATCGGGTCGCGGCGGATCCTCCCCGGGCGACGACGACTGACCGACCGCGAAGCCACAGTCGACGAAGTCACGACACGCGCTGTCGGTGAGCGCTACGCTGCCCTCGATGATCGTCGTCCTCGGCCGGCCATCGATCGCCGTCGGTCCGGGCGGCCCCCGCCCGACCGGGCTGGCGGCCGCCATCGCGCAGGGCATCGTGGCGGCCGGCGGCCGGGTCGAGCTGGTCGGCACGGTCGGCGACGACGCGAACGGCGACGCGGTCGCCCTCGGCTTGGCGCGAGCCGGCATCGGCCATGCCGCGCTGCTTCGGGTGCCCGCCGCGGCGACCCCGGTCGGCGGCGGCGACATCGCGCCACCGCGCCTCGATGCCTCGGACGTCGAGCTCGGCCTGCGGTACCTCAGCGACTTCCGTGTCCTGGTCGTTGCCGACGACCTGCCACCCGACGTGGCCGCGACGGCGTCCGAGGCGGCTGCCTACTCGGGCGCCATGGTCATCGTCGTCCTGCCGGCTGGTGGCCGTGCTCAGGAGGCGCCCGCGGGAGCGACGGTGCTCGAGGCGCCGGACGACGCCGAGGGTCCCTTCGCGGCCGCGATCGGCAGCTATGCCGTCGCGCTCGAGAGCGGCCGCGACCCGTCCGTCGCGCTGCGTGAGGCGGTCGGTCGTGCCGGCTGGGAGCCGGTCGCCTGATCGGCAGCGCGACGACCGACGACCGACCACTCGTCGTCTTCGGCCAGCGGTCGACGACCTACGACTTCGGGCCCTTCCATCCGCTCACGCCACGGCGCTTCGGGCCGGCCATCGAGCTCATGCGGGCCTGCGGTGCCGACCGATTCATCGAGCCGGAGCCGGTCGACGACGCGGCGCTCAGGCGGCTCCACGACGCCGACTATGTCGATGCGGTGCGGCGGTTCTCGGCGCAGCCCGGCCGGTCGCCCGAGCGTGGCATCGGGCCCGGTGACGTGCCCGCCTTCGCCGGCATGCACGAGGCCTCGGCAGCCGTGGCCGGCGGTTCGTTGGCGGCCGTGGACGCCATCCTGGGCGGCGATGCGCTGCACGCCTTCCATCCCGGTGGCGGCCTCCACCATGCGATGGCCGGGCGGGCATCGGGGTTCTGTGTCTATGACGACGTGGCCCTCGCCGTCGCCCTGGCGCGCGATGCCGGTCACCGGGTCCTGTACCTCGACTTCGACGTCCACCATGGCGATGGCGTCGAGGCGCTCTTTCGCGATGACCCCCAGGTCCTCACGCTGTCGATCCACGAGTCGGGCGAGACGTTGTTCCCGGGCACGGGCTGGGTCGGCGACCGCGGCGGCGCCAACGCCCCGGGCACCGTCGTCGACCTGCCGATGGTCGCAGGCACGGGCGACCAGTCGTGGCTGGCGGCCGTCGAGGCGGTCGTGCCGCTCGTGGCCGAGGCCTTCCGGCCGACGATGCTCGTGACCCAGCACGGCTGCGATTCGCATCTCCTGGACCCGCTCGCCCATCTTCGGCTGACGACCGCGGCGTATCGTCGGGCGACCCTGCTGTGCGACGCCATCGCCCACCGTTGGACCGACGGCCGATGGCTGGCGACCGGCGGTGGCGGCTACGACGTCTACCGCGTCGTGCCGCGCGCGTGGGCCCTGGTGTGGCACGCCCAGGCCCACGTGGAGCCACCGGAGTCGACGCCGGCTGCGTGGCGGGCGAGCTGGGCCGTCGAAGCCGAAGCCTGGGGCCAGGCACCCCCGGCGCTGAGCCTCATCGACCCCGTCGGGACGGCGACGCCCGAGCCGCCTGGCATCGTGGCCGCCAACGACGCCGTCGTGCGGACCATCCTGCGCCGATTCGAAGGCACGTCGGGCGACGCATAGAACACGTGTTCGAATCCGTGCGTGGGCATATACTCGTCGCCCGTGCCCAGACGAGCGCCTGCCGCGCCGGCCGCCGATCCACTGGCCGCCTTCCAGCCCGCCACGCGTGACTGGTTCGCCGCCGCGTTCAGCACGCCCACGGCCGCCCAGGCGGATGGCTGGCCGAGCATCGCGGCTGGGCAGCACACGCTCATCTGCGCACCGACCGGCAGCGGCAAGACCCTCGCGGCGTTCCTGTGGTGTCTCGACCGCCTCCACCGGCAGTCGACCCCGCCACCACCGGGCGAGGCGTTGCGCGTGCTCTACGTCTCGCCGCTCAAGGCGCTCGCCCACGACGTCGATCGCAACCTCCGGGCCCCGCTCCAGGGCATCGCCCTCGCGGCGCAGGCCCGCGGGCTGACCACACCGCCCGTCCGTGTCGGCATCCGGACGGGCGACACGCCGGCGGCCGAACGGACGCGCATGGCCAAGGTGCCGCCCGACATCCTGGTCACGACGCCGGAGTCGCTCTATCTCATGCTCACCTCCGGGGCGCGTGACGTGCTGCGCAGCGTCGAGTGGTTGATCGTCGACGAGATCCACGCGCTCGCAGGCACCAAGCGCGGTGCCCACCTCGCGCTGTCGCTCGAACGGCTGACGGCCATCACGGCGCGAGAGCCGCAGCGCATCGGGCTCTCGGCCACCCAGCGGCCGCTCGAGGTCGTGGCCGCCTACCTTGGCGGCCGTCGCGACGGCGGCCAAGGCGCGACGCCCGGCACGCCGCGTCCCGTGACCGTCATCGATGCTGGCATCCGGAAGGCGCTCGAGCTCGAGGTCGTGGTGCCGGTCGAGGACATGAGTCGTCTGGGGGAGCCCATCCCGCTCGACGAGGCGCCCGGTGGCCCGGCCGCCGGCCCCGAGACGCGATCGAGCATCTGGCCATCGGTCTACCCGCGCATCCTCGAGCTCATCCGTGCGCATCACAGCACGATCGTGTTCACCAACAGCCGGCGGCTCGCAGAGCGCATCGCGCTCAAGCTCAACGAGTTGGCCGGCGAGGAGCTCGTGCGGGCGCACCACGGCTCGATCGCTCGCGAGCAGCGGCTCGACATCGAGGCCGCGCTCAAGGAGGGCCGCCTGCCGGGCATCGTGGCCACGAGCTCGCTCGAGCTGGGCATCGACATGGGTGCCGTCGACCTCGTCATCCAGGTCGAGGCTCCGACGTCGGTCGCCAGCGGGCTCCAGCGCATCGGGCGGGCTGGTCATCAGGTCGGCGAGCCGTCGCGCGGCGTCATCTTTCCCAAGTACCGCGGCGACCTGCTCGAGGCTGCCGTCGTCACCCGGCGGATGCACGACGGCGCCATCGAGGCGACGCGCCTGCCCCGCAACCCGCTCGACGTGCTCGCCCAGCAGCTCGTCGCCACCACCGCCGACCGCGCCTGGCCGGTCGACGATCTGTATGCCCTGGTACGGCGGGCCGAGAACTACGCCGAGCTGGGGCGCGACAGCTTCGAGGCGTGCCTGGGCATGCTCGCCGGCGACTACCCGTCGGACGACTTCGCGGAGCTCCGGCCGCGCCTCGTCTGGGATCGCGTGGCCGGGACCGTCCAGGCACGTCGCGATGCCCGGACGGTGGCCATCACGTCGGGTGGCACGATCCCCGACCGCGGCCTCTTCGGCGTCTACCTGGCCGATGACGGCGACGGCGCCACGACCCGGTCCCGCGATGGGCGCCGCGGTGGCGGCCGGCGGGTCGGTGAGCTCGACGAGGAGATGGTCTACGAGACGCGCGAAGGCGAGGTCATCCTGCTGGGCGCCAGCGCCTGGCGCATCGAGTCCATCACGCACGACCGCGTGCTCGTCTCGCCGGCACCGGGCGAGCCCGGCAAGGTGCCCTTCTGGAAGGGCGATGCCCTGGGCCGGCCGGTCGAGCTCGGGCGTGCCGTCGGCGCCTTCGTGCGGGAGATGGGCGCCGCCGCGAGCGGTGGCCGGCGCGTGCGCGACGCTGCGCTCACGCGTCTCCGCCGTGAGCACGATCTCGACCAGCGCGCGGCCGACAACCTGCTCGCCTACCTGGCCGAGGAGCAGGCGGCGACGGGCACCCTGCCGACGGACCGGACGATCGTCCTCGAGCGCTTCCGCGACGAGCTGGGCGACTGGCGGATCTGTCTCCTGTCCCCGTTCGGTGGCCGCGTCCACGCGCCGTGGGCGCTGGCCATCGAGGCACGATTGCGGGAGACGCTCGGCGTCGAGGTCGCCACGCTCTGGTCGGACGACGGCATCGTGCTCCGACTGCCGGCGACCGAGGACCCGCTCCTCCTGCCGCTGCCGGCGACCGAGGCGGACGGTGCGGACGGCGTCCTGGACCTCGATGCCCTCGACCGCCTCGGTGGCGGTGGCGGCAGCGTCGCCGTGGACGCGGCCGTGCGCATCGCGCCCGACGACGTCGAGGATCTCGTCGTCGGCGCGCTCGGCGGCTCGACGCTCTACGCGGCGCGCTTCCGCGAGAATGCGGCCCGCGCGCTGCTGCTGCCGCGACGCCGCGGTGCCGAGCGGCGGCCGCTGTGGCAGATGCGCCAGCGCTCCGCCCAGCTGCTCGAGGTGGCCAGCCGCTACGGCAGCTTCCCGATCGTGCTCGAGACCTACCGCGAATGCCTCCAGGACATCTTCGACCTGCCAGCCCTGCGTGAGGTGCTCGGCGCCATCGAGCGTCGCGAGGTGGAGCTCGTGAGCGTCGAGACTCGCGCGGCGTCGCCGTTCGCCAGCTCACTCCTGTTCGACTACATCGCGACCTACATGTACGAGGGCGACGCGCCGCTGCTCGACCGCCGGGCGCAGGCGCTGACGCTCGACCGCGACCTCCTGCGCGAGCTGCTCGGCGCGGAGGAGCTGCGGGAGCTGCTCGATCTCGAGGCCATCGCCGAGGTCGAGCTCGAGCTCCAGGCCCTGACCGAGGAGGGCGCGGCGGGATCCGCCGACGGGGTCCACGACCTGCTGCGGCGGCTGGGCGACCTGACGTCGGCCGAGGTGGCTGGCCGCGTGCGGGGGCAGGACGCGCGCGCCCGCGACCGAGCTGCTGGTGAATGGCTGGAAGCGCTGGCAGCCGACCGACGCGCGGTCGTCGTGCGCATCGCCGGCGAGGAGCGCTGGATCGCTGCTGAGGACGCCGGGCGCTACCGTGATGCCGTCGGCGCTTCGCCACCGGCCGGCGTGGCCGCCGCGCACCTGCTGCCGACGAGCGACGCCCTGGCCAGGCTCGCGGCGCGCTGGGCACGTCGCCACGGGCCGTTCCTGTCGGCCGCCTTGGCCGGACGATGGGGTCTGCCGGTCAGCGCCGTGGAGCCGGTGCTCGATGGGCTTCTGACCGCCGGCGCGCTGCTGCGTGGGGAGTTCCGGCCTGGCGGCGTCGAGCGCGAGTGGTGCGACCCGGAGGTCCTGCGGCTGTTGCGGCGCCGCTCGCTGGCACGCCTGCGGCGCGAGGTCGAGCCCGTCGATGGGCCGGCGTACGCGCGCTTCCTCCTTGCCTGGCACGGTGTCGGCGGTGCCGGGCGAGGCGGCATCGAGCGCCTGGCCGAGGTCATCGGGCAGCTCGAGGGCGTCGCGCTGCCGGCGAGCGCCCTGGAGCGCGAGATCCTGCCCGCCCGCGTCCCCGGCTACGTGGCACGCCTGCTCGACGAGCTCGGCGCCGCCGGCGAAGTCTGCTGGGTCGGGCAGGGAAGCCTCGGCCGAGACGATGGTCGGCTGGCCCTCTACCGGCCTGATCGCCTGGCGCTGCTGCTCCCCGATGCAGCGCCGGATGGCGACGGCACACCAGTCGGTCCGGGCGCCGACGGCTGGTTGCAGTCGGCCCTGCTCGCCCACCTCGACCGACGCGGGGCCAGCTTCTATCGCGACCTCGTGGCGGCCGTCGCCGCCGCGCCCCGGGAGTCGGGCGAGTCGGCGCCCGGGCAGCGCGAGGTGCTCGACGCGCTCTGGGCGCTCGTCTGGGCCGGCCTCGTGACGACCGACACGTTCGCGCCGCTGCGCGCACTGCGCTGGGGTCGGCGGGGCAGCCGGACCGACCGGCCCCGACCAGGTGTCGCGCGTGCCGGGCCGCCCGAGGCAGCCGGCCGCTGGTCGCTCGTGCGCGACGCCCGACAGAGCGCCGCGGCGCTGACCGGCCGCGATCCGAGTCCCACCGAGCGACGCCACGCGCTGGCGACCCGGCTGCTCGAGCGTCAGGGCATCGTGACCCGCGATGGGGTGGCCGGTGAGGGCATCGCCGGCGGGTTCGGGGCGGTCTACCCGATCCTGCGCGAGCTCGAGGAGCGCGGTCGTGTCCGGCGCGGCTACTTCGTGGAGGGACTGGGCGGCGCGCAGTTCGCGCTGCCCGGCGCAGTCGATCGCCTGCGCGCCGCGCGCGGAGCGGCGGATGCCGGCGAGGTCGCTCGCGCGGTCGTGCTGGCGATGACCGATCCGGCCAACCCGTGGGGAGCGGCGCTGCCCTGGCCGCGTCGCGACGACGCCGACCGCCGGCCGTTGCCGCGGGCGGCCGGCGCCTCGGTCGTG
>DATBSD010000005.1:0-56071 GCA_036559965.1 Candidatus Limnocylindrales bacterium | reverse complement strand
GTCGCCTCCGGCCGCCTGCCATGCCGCCAGGCCGCCCTCGAGGCTGCCGACGATCGTCTCGTAGCCGACGCGCAGCGCCTGGCGCTGCGCGTCGTCCCATGCGCTGTGATCCGGGAGCAGCAGGATGAGCGGCCGATCCGGCTCCACGACCCAGCCCAGCCAGGTCCCGAACGAGCGGTCCGCCGGGATGGACAGCGAGCCCGGCACGGCGCCTGCGGCATGATCGGCGCCCGGCCGCAGATCGACGAGCAGGGCGCCGGCGGCGACCCGGCGTCGGACGTCGGCAGCAGCCAGTGGCTGCTCTGTCGGGACGACGCCGATCGGCCGGGGCCCGGCCTGATTGACCGTGCGCATCCTGGCGAAGTAGCGCGGCACCGCCGGCTGGCCGGCGAGCAGGGCATCCGCGAAGCGCTCCGGATCCTCGATCGCCAGCAGCGGGTCCGCCAGCCGCTCGGCGCCGATGGTGCTCGACCAGGCGCGGCCGACGCCACGCGAGCAGAGCGAGCCGGCGCCGTGCGTCGGCAGGACACCGGTCGCATCGGGCTCGACGAGCAGCTTCTCGTGCAGTGAGCGATGCATCGCGCGAGCGTACGGCCGCGCGTGCTCGTGACCGAGCAGGTCCGTCCGGCCGACCGAGCCGACGAGCATCGAGCCGCCGGTGAAGATGGCCGCCGGGCCGGCGCCAGAGTCACTCGGATCGCGGACGGCATAGCTGACGTGCTCCGGCGTGTGGCCGGGCGTCTCGAGGACCGTGATCCGGACGCTGCCCAGCTCGACGACGTCACCGTCTCGGACCGGCCGGCTGGGCGTGGCCAGCCCGGCGCCGGCACCGATGACGTGGCGGGCGCCGGTCCGTGAGGCGAGCTCGTGAGCACCCGAAACGTAGTCATTGTGGAGGTGCGTCTCGAGCACCTGGTCGATGCGCAGGCCCAGCCGCGCGGCCTCGTCGAGGTAGATGTCGACGTCGCGTCGCGGGTCGACGACCGCGGCGAGGCCGCTCGCCGGATCGGCCACCATGGCGCTCAGGTGGCCGAGCCCCGGCAGGTCGTACCGGAGGATGTCCACCGTCTGCGCCTACATCATGACCAGGCCGCCATCGACGGCGAGCACCTGGCCGGTGATGAAGGCAGCTTCGTCGGAGACCAGGAAGGCGACCGCGTCGGCGATGTCCTCGGTCGTCGCGAAGCGGCCCAGGGGTGTCCGCTTGACGGCCTCGTCGAGCAGCGCCGGAGGCAGGTCCTGGGTGAGCTCGGTGAGCACGAAGCCGGGCGCCACGGCATTGCAGGTGATGCCCCGGCTGGCCAGCTCCCTCGCCGTCGCCTTGGTCAGCCCGATGAGCCCGGCCTTGGCCGACGAGTAGTTCGCCTGGCCGGTCTGGCCGGCCTGACCCGAGACGCTCGTGATGTTGATGATCCGACCGCTGCGCGCCTTGAGCATCGGCCGTGTGACCGCCTTGATGGCATAGAAGGCGCCGAAGAGGTTGGTCTCGAGCACGACGCGCCAGTCGTCCATGCTCATGCGCATGATGAGGTCGTCGCGCGTCGTGCCAGCGTTGTTGACCAGGATGTCGACCTTGCCGAAGGCATCGACGGCGGCCTTCACGAGCGCGTCGGCGGTGTCCGGTTGCGACGCGTCCCCCTGGACGGCGACGGCTCGGCGGCCGAATGCCTCGACGCCACTGATCGTTGTGGCGGCGGCCGTCGCGTTGCCGAGGTAGGAGAAGCAGATGTCGGCGCCCTGCTCGGCCAGCCGCAGGCAGATGGCGCGCCCGATGCCACGCGAACCGCCGGTCACGACGGCGCTCCGGCCGGTCAGGTCGATCATGCGGTGACCTCCTTGTGCGCACGAGCCGGCTCGCCGGGGACGACGTCGTCGAGGGGCACGGGCGGGCCGCCCTCGAGCGCCGCCATGAGGCGCGGCGGCATGGGGTCGACCGAGTCCCAATCGATGGGCGCCCGGACGCTGGCCACCGGCTCGACCGACTCGGCCCGCCGGCCGTGGAGCGGATCGGCCGTCCACTCGAGCGCCACCGCACCCGACGTGAAGCCGGCCCCGAAGGCGACGAAGACGATCTTGTCGCCGATCTGGACGCGGCCAGAATCGACGGCCTCGGCGAGCGCGATGCCGACCGAGGCGGCCGAGGTGTTGCCGTAGCGATCGACGTTCACGAACATCTTGTCCATCGGCATGTCAAGGCCTTTGGCGACGGACTCGATGATGCGGATGTTGGCCTGGTGCGGGATGACGAGATCGATCTCCTCGAGCGTCCAGCCTGCCCGCTCGATAGCCGTCAGCGCGGACGTGGCCAGGGTCTTGGTCGCGTAGCGGTAGGTCTCCTTGCCCTCCATGCGCACGAAGTGCTCGCCGCGCCCGATGGTCTCGAGGCTTGCCGGGCTGCGCGAGCCGCCGGATGGCAGCCAGATCATGTACGCGCCATCGGGGTCGGTCGTGAGTTCCAGGCCGCCCATGCCGCCACCGGCCTCCCCGGAAGCCGACACGACCACGGCGCCGGCACCGTCGCCGAACAAGATGCACGTGTTCCGGTCGGTGAAGTCGAGGAAGCGTGTCAGCAGCTCGGCGCCGCAGACGAGCACGTTGCGATACATGCCCGAGCGAACGTAGGCGTCGGCGGTGGCGTAGGCGTAGACGAAGCCCGAGCAGGCGGCCATGACGTCCATGGCCGCCGCTGTCCGATTGCCGATGGCCTCCTTGACGAGGGCCGCCGTCGACGGCATCCAGTAGTCGGGCGTGAGGGTCGCCACAAGGATGAGGTCGATCTCGTCGGGCTCCAGGCCGGCCACCGCGATGGCGCGCTTGGCGGCCACCGCCGCGAGCGTGGCGGTCGACTCGTGGGGCGCCGCGACGCGCCGCTCGCGGATGCCGGTCCGCGACCGGATCCATTCGTCGGACGTGTCGACGAGCCGCTCGAGATCGGCATTCGTGAGCACGCGCTCGGGCGCGTACATGCCCCAGCCCGTGATCCTGACGCTGGCTGGTCGCATCGGCGCCCGCCTCCCTGCGCTCAACTCGGCTCGACCTCGATGAGGGCCTGCTTGGCCTTGACGAGCTTGCCGTTCTCGGCCACCACGCGGACGACGCGTCCGGCGATGTCGCTCTTGATCTCGTTGTACAGCTTCATGGCCTCGATGAGCCCGATGACCTGGCCGACGACGATCGAGCCGCCGACCCGGACATAGGGTGCCGCATCCGGCGAAGGAGCCCCGTAGTAGATGCCCGTCAGGGGCGCCGTCACGCTGCGGTGGCCGGTCGACGCCGCATCGGCGGGCGAGCCGGCGTGCCCGTCATCGGCCGACGGCGAGGCCGGCGCCGAGGCGAGGGCCGCGGGCTGCGTGGCGACGGCCGTGGCGCTGCGGAGGACGATCGTCGTGGCGCCCGAGCCGACCTCGAGCTCCGCCAGCCCGGACCGCTCCAGGACGCCCTCGAGCCGGTCGATGAGCGCGATGAGCTCGGCGGCCTCGGCCGCCCCGGCGTCCGTCGCAGCGACCGTCTCGGGGTCGCTCTCGTCGGCTGGCTGCGCGAGCCCCGACGGCGCCTCGCCCCGCGTCGCGTTCGCCATCGTCCCGGCTTCGGCCTCGTCCGAAGGCTCGGGTCCGGTCGGCTCCGGGAGCGCCATCGGTCGCTCATCCACGTCGTCAGGCGTCCCAGCGCCGAAGGACGATGGCCGTGTTCTGGCCGCCGAACCCGAACGCGTTGACCATGGCCACGAGGATCGAGCGATCGCGGGCCACGAGCGGGGTGCAGTCCAGCTCGCCGACCGCCTCGTCGGGCGCCACGAGGTTGAGCGTCGGCGGCACGCGCCCCGCATGCATCGCCATGATCGTGGCCACCGCCCCGATGCCGCCGGCCGCACCGAGGGTGTGGCCGATGGCGCCCTTCGTGGCCGTGATGCTCACGGCCGCGGCTCCATCGCCGAGGAGCGACCGGAACGCGGCCAGCTCGGCCGTATCGCCCTCCGGCGTGGACGTCGCGTGGGCGCTGATGTGGTCGACCTCAGCCGGCTCGATGCCGGCCTTGACCAGCGCACGTCGTGCTGCACGCAGCGCACCGATACCGCCGGGCGCCGGCAGCGTGATGTGCGACGCGTCGGCCGAGGCGCCGTAGCCACACACCTCGGCCAGGGGGGTGGCGCCGCGTCGTTCGGCGTGCGCCGCGTCCTCGAGCACGAGGACGCCGGCGCCCTCGGCGATGACGAAGCCGTCGCGGCCCTGGTCGAAGGGCCGGCTGGCACCGCCCGGATCGTCGTTGCGCGTCGACAGCGCGCGCATGGCGGCGAACGCACCGACGAGGCCCTCGATGACCGGCGCCTCGGCGCCGCCGGCGATCATCACGTCGGCGTCGCCGCGAAGGATCGTCTCGGTCGCTTCGCCGATGGCGTGCCCGGCCGAGGCGCAGGCGCTCACCGTGGCCACGTTGGGTCCCAGGGCGCCGGTCGAGATGGCGACCTGGCCGGCCGCCATGTTGGCGATGGCCATGGGCACGAAGAACGGGCTGATGCGATCCGGACCGCGCTCGGTGAAGATGCCGATCTGGTCGAAGAGCGTCGTCGAGCCACCGAGGCCAGAGCCGATCATGACACCGGTCATCTCGGCCAGGCTGCCGTCCAACCGCGCCGGCAGGCCGGCCTGGTCCATCGCCTGGCGCGAGGCGACGAGCGCGAACTGCGTGGTCCGATCGTTCCGTCGCTGCTCCTTGCGATCGAGCACGTCGCTGGGGTCGAAGTCCTGGACCTCGCCCGCCATCCGGCTCGTGAGGCGTGCCGGATCGAAGCTGCCGATCGGTCGCACTCCCGACTCGCCGGCCACGAGCCGTGACCAGAACGCCTGGGGATCGTTGCCCACCGGCGTGACCGCGCCGAGGCCGGTCACGACGACCCGACGTCGCGCCGTCATCGCACGAACTTCCCTGTCCGGATGGTCGCCGCGCGATAGACGTCTCCGGCCAGGCCGCGGGCACTGACCTCGTCGGCGGTGCCGACCGGGTCGTAGGCCGCTCGCTTGAGCTCGGCAGCGACCTCGTCGCCGTCGATGGTCAACAGCGCCCACGCGGCATCAGGGTCGCCATCGAAGGCGTAGCCGCAGGAGCCGGGATTGACGATGAGCCGGCGACCGTAGTCGCGCACGTCCGGTAGGTGCGTGTGGCCACAGGCGATGACCCGCGCGTCGGTGCGCGTGATGCGCTGCACCGTGACCGACGGATCGAGGTCGACCGGCAGACCGTCGGTCTGGCTGCCGGGCGACCCGTGACACACGAGCACCAGCACGTCGCCGACCCGGATGCGGCGCTCCGCCGGCAGCCGGCGCAGGTAGGCGAGCTCGTCATCGCTCAGCTGGTCGTGCGTCCACTCGGCCACGGCGCGCTGGGGCGCGGGCACCTCGTCGAGCCATGGGAAGGCGGCCGAGAAGTCGAAGTCTGCCACGGCGACGTCGGTGTTGCCCTGGACGATGTATGCGCCGGCGGCATCGAGCGCGCGCATGCGATCGAGCACGTCCGACGGTCGCGGGCCATTCATGACCAGGTCGCCGGTGATGGCGATGGCGTCCGGCCGGGCGGCCTCGATGGCCGCCAGCGCGGCGTCGAGGGCAGCCACGTTGCCGTGGATATCGCCGACGACGGCGATGCGGGTGGACATCAGCGGATGGCCCCCTCGGGCGGGATGATGAAGCTCAGCAGCGCCTCGCAGGCGACCTCGCCGTCGACCGAGGCGACGCCGCGGCCGCGGCCGAACCGCCGCCCGAGCTTGTCCATCGTGACCTCCAGCCGCAGCAGGTCACCAGGCTGGACGATGCGCTTGAAGCGGCACTCCTCGATGCCGGCGAACAGACCCAGGCGGTCTCCGAAGCCGGGCTGCTTGGCGACGTAGACGGCCATCGTCTGAGCGAGCGCCTCGACCTGCATGACACCGGGCATCACCGGCAGACCGGGGAAGTGGCCCTGGAAGAACCACTCGGTCGCCGTCACGCCCTTGACGCCCACGATGCGCTGGGCGTCGGCGTCGTACTCGACGATGCGGTCGACGAGCAGGAACGGCCAGCGATGCGGGATGAGCGCCTCGATCTCACGCGTCGAGTGGACGACACCCGCGGGTGCGAGCGGATCGGTGGCGGGCGCGACGGTCTCGGTCATCGTGTCCTCGTTGGCGTCTGGGCTGCTCGGTCGGTCCTCAGGATCGACGCCCGCCGGCCACGAAGGCGGCGCTCCCGACCCGGTCGAGGAGGTTGGTCGTGAACGTGCCGCCCACGAAGTCGGGGTCGTCGAGGATGGCGCGATGGAACGGCACGTTGGTGATGAGGCCGTCGACGACGAGCTCGCTGAGGGCGACGCGGGCGCGAGCGATGGCAGCCGGGCGGTCCGGACCCCAGACGACGAGCTTGCCGAGCAGGGAGTCGTACCACGGCGGGACGTCGTAGCCGGCATAGAGATGCGAGTCCATGCGCACGCCCGGCCCACCCGGGGCGAGGTAGGCGTCGACCGTGCCCGCCTGTGGGCGGAAGTCGTGTGCCACGTCCTCGGCGTTGAGGCGGAACTCGATGGCATGGCCATCGAGGCGCACGTCGGCCTGGCTGTAGCCGAGTGGCTCACCGGCGGAGATGCGGATCTGCTCGCCGACGAGGTCGATGCCCGAGCGCATCTCCGAGATGGGATGCTCGACCTGGATTCTGCAGTTGATCTCGATGAAGTAGCTCGCGCCGTCGCGGTCGACGAGGAACTCGAGCGTGCCCACGTTCTCGTAGCCGGCCGCCACGACCGCCGCGACCGCCGACTCGCAGAGGCGAGCGCGAGCGGTGTCATCGAGGGCCGGCGTGGGGGACTCCTCGACGACCTTCTGGTGGCGGCGCTGCACCGAGCAGTCCCGCTCGCCGATGTGGACGCCGTTGCCGTAGCGGTCGACGACGACCTGGACCTCGACGTGGCGATTCTCTTCGAGCCACTTCTCGAGGTACAGCGAGTCGTCGCCGAAGGCCGCCTGCGCCTCCGAGCGACAGATCGTCAGCGCCTGCTGCAGCTCGCGTGGCGAACGGACCATGCGCATGCCCCGGCCGCCCCCGCCGGCCGACGGCTTGATGAGCACGGGGTAGCCGATGCGCTCGGCCTCGGCCAGCGCGTGCTCGTCGTCGCGCAGCATGCCGTCGGAGCCCGGGATGGTCGACAGCCCGCGGGCAGCGAGCAGCTCACGCGTGCCCGCCTTCGAGGCGAAGCGCTCGAGGACCTCGGGTGGCGGCCCGATGAACGTCAGACCATGGGCGCGCGTCATCTCGGCGAAAGCGTCGTCCTCGGACAGGAAGCCGTAGCCGGGATGGATCGCGTCACAGCCGGTCACCAGCGCGGCCGAGAGGATGGCCGGCGCGGAGAGATAGCTCCTTCGTGCTTCCGCCGGGCCGATGCAGATGGCCTCGTCGGCGAGCTGGACCGCGCGCGAGTCCCGATCGGCTTCGCTGTAGGCGACGACGGCCCCGACGCCCAGTCGACGGCACGTCCGCAGGATGCGGAGGGCGATCTCCCCGCGATTGGCGATCAGGATGCGCTCGAACATCGGCTATGCCTCGCGTGCAGGGTCGGCTCGGGCGACGGGCTCGAGGCGGACGAGGTCCTGGCCGTACTCGACCGCTTCACCAGCGTCAGCCAAGAGGCGCGCCACGATGCCGTCGCCGGGCGCCACGACCTCCTGGCGCACGCCGAGCACATCGACGTGGCCGAGCACGTCGCCTGCCCGGACCTGGCTGCCGGTCGCGATGCCGTCACGGGTCGCGTAATAGCCGACGCCAGGCGACATGGCGACGAGCCCGGGAGCCACCGACGACGCGCCGTGGCCGTCCATCGGTCGCCCTGGTCCCACGGCGGCCATGCCCGACTGACCGACGCCCGGCGAGGCTGCCGTCCCGGGCGTCGCGGTCGGACTCGCCACTGCGCTTCGGCTGCGCCGGCCGGGCTCGGCGGCCCGTGTCGACGCGCTCCCGGTCGCGCTCGTGGTCAGCTCATCCGCCGAGCGGCGGACCCGGACGTGCCAGCCGGCGCGATGGACCTCGATCTCGGCCATCCTGCCGGCTCGGAAGCGGGCGATGAGCAGCGGCAGGATCTCGTCGACGAGCCGGCTGATGGCGGCGCTGTCGCCGGTCGTCGGAATCTCGGCGGCGCGCTGCTCGTCGTCCACCTAGACCTCCTCGCGCAGCGGTGGCTCGTCGACGTCATCGGCGGCCTGGGGCCGGAGCGGTGGCGCCTCGGGCCCACCGAGCATGATGCGCCCGACGTCGAAGAAGGAGCGCAGGCGATCGGTCAGCCCCGTCCGCTCGACGCGCGGGGCGCTCACCGGCGGGCTGGCGACGACGAACGCGCCCATCGCTCGATAGCGGGCGTAGCGCATGTCCAGGAGCACGTCCACCGGCACCGTGACAAGCCGATCGAGCTCGCGCGCGACGGCCTCAGCAAGCTGGCTCGCGGTCGCCTCGGGATCGGCCTGCGCGCCGTCTTCCGGCTCGGGCACGACCTCGTCGACGACCCCGAGCTCGAGCTGCTCGCCGGCCGTCAGGCGCATCGCCACCGCCGCCTCCTGGGCAGCTTCGGCGGTCCGCCAGAGGATGCTCGCACAGCCCTCCGGGCTGATGACGGAATAGATGGCGTTCTCGAGTGCCAGCACGACGTCGCCCGCCGCCAGTGCCAGGGCGCCGCCCGAACCGCCCTCACCGGTGATGACGACGACGACCGGCACCCGCAGCCGCGTCAGCTGGGCGATGCTCCGGGCGATCGCCTCAGCGACGCCGCGCTCCTCGGAGGCGGAGCCGGGGAACGCGCCCGGCGTATCGACGAAGGTCACGACCGGCAGGCCAAGCCGCTCGGCGAGGGCGAACAGCCGCATCGCCTTGCGGTAGCCCTCGGGGTGAGGCATGCCGAAGTTGCGCCGGATGTTCTCGTCGGTCTCGGAACCCTTCTGCTGACCGACGAAGACGAATCGTCGCTGACCGAGCGTCGCGAAGCCGGCCACGATGGCGGGGTCGTCACGGTAGAGCCGATCGCCGTGCAGCTCGACGACGTCGGTGCACATCAGCTCGAGCAGCTCGAGCGTGTGCGGTCGGCGAACGTCCCGAGCGTGCTGGACCCGCGCCCAGGCAGCGTCGCGGATCGCCTCGGCCGTCAAGCCGGGCTCGGGCGGCGCCACGACCATCTCAGGCACGTCCGGCCTCCCGGTCGCCGCCCAGCAGGCCGAGGGGGTTGAAGGCGCCCAGCATGCCGCTCGGTGGCGGAACAGCGACCGGCCCGTGGCCGTTCGTCGGTCGTGGTCGGAGGTAGCCCAGCAGGCTGGCGACGCGGTCGCGCAGCTCGGCGCGCGGCACGACCTGATCGACGAAGCCATGCTCGAGCAGGAACTCGGCGCGCTGGAAGCCCGGTGGCAGGGACTCGGCGATGGTGCCCGCGGCGACGCGCGCACCGGCGAAGCCGATGAGGGCGTTGGGTTCGGCCAGGTTGACGTCGCCGAGGGCGGCGTAGGACGCGAAGACGCCGCCCGTCGTCGGGTCGGTCATGACGCTCAGGTAGGGCACACCGGCCTCCGCCAGGCGGCTCAATGCCGCGCACGTCTTGGCCAGCTGCATCAGCGCCAGCGTGCCTTCCTGCATGCGCGCGCCACCGGAGGCCGAGACGACGACGAGCGGCACGCGCTCCGCGAGGGCATGCTCGGCCGCCCGAGTCACCTTCTCCCCGACGACGGAGCCCATCGAGCCACCCATGAACGCGAAGTCCATGACGCAGATCGCGACCGGCAGCCCGGCTACGCGTGCGGTGCCCCAGACCGCCGCGTCGCGCAGACCGGTCGATGCCTGGGCCGCGGCGACGCGCTCGGGGTACGGCTTCTGATCGACGAAGCCGAGCGGATCGACCGACTCGAGGGTCGCGTCGTGCTCCTCGAAGCTGTCGGCGTCGACGAGCAGACCGAGCCGCGCGTCGACGCGGAGGCGGAAGTGGTGGCCACACTTGCCGCACACGCGAAGGCTCTTCTCGAGCTGCTTGTTGTAGAGCATCTCGCCGCAGCCCGGGCAGCGTGTCCAGAGGTCGGGCGGATACTCGCCGCCACGCGGCCGGAAGGGCAGCTTGACGGGCATCAGGCGCGACCCCGCATCGTCGGCCGTGCGCGATGGGCCGCCCGTGTCGCTCGTCCGAACGCGCTCCGTGGCGGCGATGTCGCCCGCCAGGCGACGATGGCCGCGCCGGCCAGCGAGACCCCCGACGCGATGGCGCCGCCGATGATCACGCGCCGGCGGTCCGACGCGATGGATGGCACCGGGAACGGCACGACCGGCGGCAGCTCGAGCGGGCCGACGGCGAGCTGGTCGTCTGAGGGATCGGACAGGCGATCGGCCGCGGCACGCAGCCGACCCGCAAGCATCTCCTCGAAACGGAAGGACGGATGGAACCGCACGAGCCGAGCCGCGAGGAGATCGGCCACGCGCCGCTCGCCCAGATCGAGGTCCTCGTCGACGGCGCTGGCGAGATGCGGCCGGCGGGCGTGCTCCTCGAGCAGCGACTCGAGGTAGACGTCGACCTGGAGGGCGTCGTCGGCGTCGCTGCCGCGCCAGCCCAGGGTCACGAACGCTCCCCGTGGCCGCTGGTCGCCGCCGCCACCGAGCGCAGCGCACGGTGGATGAGGACGCGCACGGCGCCCTCCGAGCGACCGAGGATGGCGGCGATCTCCGAGGTCGACATCTCCTCGACGAAACGCAACACGAGGGCTCGCCGTCGGTCGGCCGGCAGGCGGTCGATGGCGCGCAGCGCTGACGTCACCGCCTCGCGCTGATCTGCGCTCGCCGCCGGGTCGTCGGGGGCGCGCAGGTCGAGGGCCGCCTCGAGCGGCACCTCAGGACGGCGCCGCAGGCTGCGGCGCTCGTTGGCGATGGCGTTGCGAGCGATCTGGAAGAGCCACACCCGGAAGGTCGATCGCTCGTCGGCGCCGCGCTCGTCGAAGCGCGGCAGCGCGGCCAGGGCGCGCATGAAGACGACCTCGGTCAGGTCCTCGGCACGGTGATGATCGCGCAGCTCGTAGACGGCGAAGCTATACACCTGACCCACATACTTCCGGTAGAGCGGTTCGAACCTCCGCGGGTCCCGGCGAGCCGCCTCCACGGTCGACCGATCCGCGTCGAACGGGACCGGGCCGCCCGGTGCCCGATCCCCTGCTCTCCTGAACACCGGCGAAGTCTAGCCGTTACAGGTCGCCCGAGTCACCCGATCAACCGGCAGCGGACGACGTCGCCGGCGTCGACCGACTGCTCGCGGCCGTCGATGACGAGTCGCAGCGAACCCTGCTCCGGGTCGACCCCGCTGGCGCGGCCGACGAGCCGCGACCCACCGCTCACGACCTCGACCTGGTGGCCGGTCGTGACCTGTCGGGCCGACCAGCCGCCGACGTCGAAACGGCCCCGTCGGAGCGCCTCATAGCGCGGCTCGAGGCGTTGCAGGAACGCATCGAGGAGCTGCTCACGGTCGATCGGACGGTCGCCCCCGAGCTCGCGCAGGCTGGTCATCGACGACGCGAGCTCGGGCGGGAAGTCCGCCCGACGCCAATCGGCATCGATGCCGATGCCGACGACAGCCGTGGCGACGAGTCCGTCGGCGCCCATGGCTGCCTCGCCCAGGACGCCGGCCACCTTGCGGGGCTCGTCGTCTCCGGCGGCCACGATGTCGTTCGGCCACTTGAGCGCCAGCCGCCCGTCGGGCAGGCCCGCCGCTTCCTCGGCGGCGTCGAGCATGGCCAGCGAGACGACGGCTGCCAGGCGCCAGCCATGCCCGGCCGCCAGGTCGTGGGGCCGGAAGCCCGCCGAAAGGAGCAAGGCGGCCCCCGGCGGCGCGACCCAGGAGCGATCGAGGCGGCCGCGGCCGGCCGCCTGCTCGTCGGCGACGGCGATGGCCACTTCCGGCACGCCGTCGGACAGCCAGTCGCGCACGACGCGCTGCGTCGAGTCGACCGTCGCGAGGCGCTCCAGGCGCGAGAGGAAGGCCGGCTCGTCGGTCCCTTGGTCCAGCGGCACCGTCAGCTGACGGCCAGGCTGGGTGCCGTGGAGACGTCCGGCCGCTCGAGGGCGAAGGCAGCGTGGAGAGCCCTGGCGGCGCGCGCGATGTCGCCCTCGGCGATGATGCAGGTGATGCGGATCTCCGACGTCGAGATCATCTCGATGTTGACGCCGGCGTCGGCCAGCGCCCCGAACATGCGCGCCGCGTAGCCCGGCGCATTCTGGATGCCGGCACCGACGATGGACACCTTCGCGACCCGGGCATCGGTCGTCAGCTCGCGCGCCCCGAGCTCGCGCACGACGGGATCGAGCAGCTTGCGGGCCCGCACGAGCTCGGTCGAGGGGATGGTGAACGAGAGATCGGTCGCCCCGGCATGGCCGACGTTCTGGACGATCATGTCGACGTTGATGCCTGCGGCGGCGAGCGGCTCGAAGACGCTCCGGGCGACGCCCGGGCGGTCGGGCACGGCGACCAGTGTGACCTTGGCGACATGGCGGTCCGTGGCCAGGCCGCGGACCTTGTTGCGCTGCTCCACGTCGGGGTCCTCCTTGATACGCGTGCCGGGATGGTCGGTGAAGGTCGAGCGGACGGCGATCTCGACGCCGTTGACCCAGCCCAGCTCGACGGCCCGGGTCTGCATGACCTGGGCACCCTGATGGGCAAGCTCGAGCATCTCCTCGTAGCCGATGACCGGCAGCAGCCGCGCGTCCGGCACGATGCGTGGGTCGGCGGTGAAGATGCCCTCGACGTCGGTGTAGATCTCGCACCGGTCGGCACGCAGCCGGGCCGCCAGCGCCACGGCCGTCGTGTCGGAGCCGCCGCGGCCGAGCGTCGTCACCTCACCCTGCTGACCGCGCGCGGTCGCGCCCTGGAAGCCGGCCACGATGACGACGCGACCGGCGGCGACCTCGCGGCGCACGCGGGCCGGGTCGACGTTCGCGATACGAGCACGGCCGTGGCTGGCATCGGTCCGGATGCCGGCCTGGGCGCCCGTCAGGCTGATGGCCGGCAAGCCGAGGGCGTGGAGCGCCATCGACACGAGCGTCGCACTCTGGTGCTCGCCCGTCGCGAGCAGCATGTCCAGCTCGCGGGCATCGGGCTCGTCGGTGATGGCGGCAGCAAGGCCCAGCAGCTCGTCGGTCGTGTCGCCCATCGCGCTGACCACCACGACCGGCTGGCGGCCCGCCGACCGCTCGCGCGCGATGCGCTGCGCGACGTGCCGGATGCGATCGGCGGTCGCGAGCGACGAGCCGCCGTACTTCTGGACCACGATGTGACCGGCCATCACGCGGATTCTAGCCGCGCCCGTGGCGGCGCCCCGGCCGGGAACGACTCAGTCGGCCTCGATGATCGCCGCGCCGGTCGAACGCGGGCGAACGACCTGGACGGTGCCGGCCAGGTCGAGCTCGGCGGCGGCGGCCAGGAAGGCGGCCTCGACCTGTGTCAGGCCGCGCACGGAGTCGCCGAAGGCGATGATGGTCGAGCCCGAGCCAGACAGGCAGGCACCCAGGGCGCCGGCGGCGCGCGCGGCGGCGATGAGCTTGGGCAGCTCGGGGTAGACCTCCGCCCGGTATTGCTCGTGGATGCGGTCCTCGGTCGCCGCGCGGAGGACCTCCGACCGGCCGGCCGCCAATCCGGCCACGGCGAGGGCCACGCGCCCGATGTTGAAGACGGCGTCGCGATGCGGCACCTCGTGCGGAAGGGCGGCACGCATGGCCGATGTCGAGAGCGGCTTATCGGGGATGAACAGCACGGCACGCAGGTCGCGCGGTGGCTCGAAGCGGACCGTCTCCGGGCGGCCGTCGACCATGGCGATGACGACGAAGCCGCCGAGCAGCGCGGCCGTCGCGTTGTCGGGGTGACCCTCGATCTCGATCGACAGTGTCAGCAGCCGGCGCTGGTCGAGGCCGTCGCCCGTGAGCGCATCGGCGGCCACGAGGCCGGCGACGGTCGCCGCCGCGGACGACCCGAGGCCACGCGCGATGGGCACCTCGTTGTGCATGTGGATGCGGAAGCCGAGGTCGGCGGGCACCTGGCCGAGCGCCCAGCGTAGGCCCGTCTCGAGGGCGACGACGAAGCGGTTGTCGCGCGTCGTCGGGAGGACGCCGGCACCCTCACCCTCGACCGACAGCTCGAGCCCCGGCGCGTCGGTGACCTCGACCGAGATGCGGTTGCGCAGATCGAGCGCCAGAGCGAGGGCGTCGTAGCCGGCACCCAGGTTGGCGGTCGTGGCCGGCACGTCGACGACGACGCGCCGGTAGCGGAAGCCGGCCGGGATCGTCGGTGCCGCGGGCTTCGCGGTCTTGGCGCTCTTGGCCGCCTTGGCGGCCTTGGGCGCCCGCTCCGGTGTCGGCGCGTCGGCGTTCCTGGCCACCGGATCGGTCGCGTCTTCGGCCGCTGCCTCGCTCGCCTCGTCTACCACCCGAGCACCTCCATCACGCCAGCGGTCGTGGCGGCTGCCGACAGGGTACCCGCTGCCTGGCCGGCTGCGGTCTCGGGATCCTTGAGGCCGTGGCCGGTGAGCACGCAGACGATGGTCGCCGATGGGTCGAGCGAGCCCGCCGCGACGAGCTTGCGCACCCCGGCCACCGAGGCGGCCGACGCCGGCTCGCAGAAGATGCCCTCGAGCGTGGCCACGTCGCGGTACGCGGCCAGGATCTCGTCGTCGGTGACCGACTCGATGCGCCCGCCCGACTCGTCCCTGGCCGTCTCCGCGGCGCGCCACGACGCCGGGTCACCGATGCGGATGGCAGTCGCCACCGTCTCGGGCGCGTCGATGCGCCGGCCGAGCACGATCGGTGCTGCGCCGGCGGCCTGGAAGCCGAGCATGACCGGGCGCCCGGCGACCTGGCCGGCCGCCCGATACTCGCTGAAGCCGCGCCAGTAGGCCGTGATGTTGCCGGCGTTGCCGACCGGGATGGCGAGTGCGTCGGGCGCCGCACCGAGGTCGTCGCAGATCTCGAATGCGGCCGTCTTCTGGCCGGCGATGCGGTGCGGGTTGACCGAGTTGACGAGCGTCGGCGGGCGGCGCCCGGTGCCGGTGGCACCATCGGCGTCGGCGATCTCACGCACGATGCGCAGCGCGTCGTCGAAGTTGCCGTCGATGGCGACCACGCGCGCACCGGCCATCTGCGCCTGGACGAGCTTGCCGGCGGCGATCCGTCCGGCCGGCAGGACGACGATGACCTCGAGCCCGGCCGCGGCGCCGTAGGCCGCCGCAGAGGCGGATGTGTTGCCGGTCGACGCACAGATGATGGCGCGGGCGCCTGCCTCGAGCGCCTTGGCCACGGCCACGACCATGCCGCGATCCTTGAACGAGCCCGTCGGGTTGGCACCCTCGACCTTGAGATGGAGCTCGGGCGCGCCCAGCTCCCGGCCCAGGCGGCGGGCATGGACCAGCGGCGTGGCGCCTTCGCCCAGCGAGAGCGGCGGCGTCTCTGCGGTCAGCGGCAGGAAGGCGGCATAGCGGTGCAGCAGCCGGGGTCGGGCGGGCGCGGGCGACTGACGCCGGTCGCCTCGCGGCGCGTGGCCGGTCTGCATGCCCCGATCGTACCGCGCGCGTCGGCAGGGCCGGCGGATGCCACGGCGATCGGACGACCGGCCTAGCTCGGCTGCGCCGGCACGTCGAGTGCCCAGCAGGTGAAGCTCAGCTCGTCGACGTCCTGCTCGATGAGCGCCGCGAGGGTCGTGCCACCGCCGTGGCCCGAGTCCCGCAGCGGCAGCAAGATGTAGGGCCCGCCGGCCGTGGCCTCGGCCTGGAGCCGAGCGACCATCTTGAGCGGGTCGTGGCGCGGCGCGACGCGATCGTTGAGCGCCGAGACGAAGAGCATCGGCGGATACGGCCGGTCGGCCTGGATCGTGTGATACGGCGAGTAGCCCGCCAGGACCGCGCCTTCGACCGGGTCATCGGGCGAGCCGTACTCGACGGTCGCGGCGCCGCCGAAGCCATGCCTCGTGAAGCCGAGCATGTCGAGGTTGGGCACCCGGCTGAACACGGCAGCGAACGCATCCGGGGCCTGCAGCGCGGTGACCGTGACGAGCAGCCCGCCGTTGCTGTTGCCGCGCGAGAGGAGCGTCGCCGGCGTCGCGATGCCCTCGCTGACCAGCCACCGGGCCGCCGCGATGTAGTCGTCGAAGGCGCGCTGTCGGTGGGTCCTCACGGCCGCCTCGTGCCACGCGCGTCCGAGCTCACCACCGCCACGGATGTGGGCATAGGCGACGACCCCGCCGAGCTCGAGCCAGGCGGCGTTGAGCGCCACGAAGCGCGGCTTGACCGAGATGTTGAAGCCGCCATACCCGCTCAGTCGGACCGGTCGAGGACCGTCGTGCTGGAGGTCCCGGCGCTGGATGATGGTCATCGGGACACGGGTCCCGTCCGGCGAGTCGAACCACACCTCTTCGGTCGCGACGGACGCCGGCTCGAGGCCGCCGTCGGGTACGTGGTACGGGACGAGGCGATCAGCCGTGAAGTCGTAGTGATAGACGGACGGCGGCTGGGCCCACGAGGTGAAGTCGATCCAGACATCGTCGCCGGCCCAGTCGCCATGGATGCCGCTGTAGACGCCGCCACCGTCGTCGTGGTCGACCGATCCGATGCCCGGCAGCTCGACGTCGCGCAGCGGGCTGCCGTCGATGGCATGCACCCGCACGCGATGCGACGCCACGCGCGACGACACCGCGTAGAGGCGGCCGGCGACACCCGTCACTGACAGCAGCGTGTCGTCGGACTCGGGGATGATGGTGCGCCAGGCGGTCGGATCCGAGAGCGGTGCCACGCAGCAGCGACCGCGCGGCGCATCGAGGTCGGTGCGGATGAGCAGCCAGTCGTCGATGACCTGGACGTGGTTGAGCGAGCCCATCTCGGGCGTCACGCGAACCATGCTGTCATCGTCGAGGCGCATCAGGAAGACGGCGTTGGCATGCACGAAGTCCCATGTCGTGAGGACCGCGAAGCGGCCGCACTCGCTGACCTCCACGGAGCACCAGTACTCCTTGACGACGGCGCCGAAGACGCGTCGAGCGGGCGCGTTCACGCCGACGCGGTGCTCGTAGACGGCGTTCCAGAACGCCTCTTCCCCGGCAGGCGCCGCGCCCGGCTCGGGATCGGCCGTGTAGAAGAACGACGATCCATCGGGCCGCCAGGCGACCGACGAGTGGTTCCTGCCCCAGGGCTGGTCGAGCAGGACCCGTCCGGTGTCGACCTCGAGCAGTCGGATCTTCGGATGGTGCGTGCTGCCGCGCGCCGTGCCGAACGCGACGCGGCTGCCGTCCGGCGATGGCACGGCGAAGACGAGCGCCTCGTCATCGGGCCATCCGTTCGGGTCGAGCACAGGCTCGAGCGGGGCGTCGTCGGCCGGCCGCACGCTGAACCTGAGCTTCTCGTCGTCGGCCTCGGCACGCCACTCGAAGACGCGTCCCGACGTGGTGCCGATCGGCCGCGACCGCTGAGCGTGGCGGGTCGAGCGGGTGATCGCGGTCCGCATCCAGTCACGGCCGGAGACGCCCTCGAGCACAGCTCGGGTGACCGACTCCTGAGCCGCGATCCAGGCTTCGGTCTCGCGGTCCTCGAGATCCTCCAGCCAGACGTAGGGGTCCGCGACGTGTCGCCCGAGGACCGTGATGCCGGCCGTCGTGTCACGTCGTGCCGCCGGGTACGCTCCGACCGACCTGCGTCGGCCGTCCGACCGCGTGGTGCTAGCCCTCGACGACCGGATAGAGCGCCGTCCGACCACCGGCCGACGCGAGATGCGTCCGGGCATCGCTCAACGTCAGCGGCTCGGTCACGGCACCACCGTCCGGCCCGACATGGAACCAGCGGAAGACGTCGGCCAGCGGGTCGTCGAGGTGGTGCATCGTGCCGGCCATCGGCAGGCCGCCCCACGTCGGCCCGCGCCCTCGCGCGATGGCGATGAGGTCGCCCAGGACGGCGCTGCTCGTCGCCTCGCCGCCGGCGCCGGGGCCCGACACGCGCAGGCGTCCGATGGGCTCGCCGACGAGCTCGATGACGTTGGTCACGCCGCCGATGCGCGCGAGCGCCTGGTCGGCCGGCACCGCCACGGGCACGACCGCAGCGCCGATGACGCCGTCGGCTGCCCGTCGAGCGTAGGCCACGAGCTTGATCACCAGCTCCAGCTCCTCCGCCGCGGCGATGAGCTCGGCTGTGACGCCCGTGATGCCCGGCGCGCCGTCTCCCTCGACGGCCGGCGGCGCGAGCCGGATGGCCGCCACGTCGGGCCAATCACCGAAGGCCAGTCGGACGAGGATGGCCAGCTTGTCGGCGGCATCGCGACCCTCGACGTCGCCGCTCGGGTCCGCCTCGGCGTAGCCCCTCGACTGGGCGTCGGCAAGGACGGATGCGTAGTCCCAGCCGCCTTCCGACATCGCGGTCAGGATGAAGTTCGTCGTGCCGTTGACGATGCCGCTGAGCGCCGACCAGCGGTTGGCGGCGAGGTCGGTGGAGAGCGGACCGAGGACCGGGATGCCGCCCCCGACGGCCGCCTCGAAACGCAGCGCGGCGCCGGTCCGCCGCGCCTCGGCCTCGAGCTCGGCACCGCGCCGGGCGAGCAGCGCCTTGTTCGCGGTGACCACCGCCCGCCCGCCGCCGAGGGCGGCTGAGATGAGGTCCCCAGCCGGATCGGTGCCGCCGACGAGCTCGACGACGACGTCGACCGTCGGATCGGTGGCGACGGCCATGAGATCCGCACTGCGGACGATGCCCCGCGGGATGTCCACGGCACGCCGACGGTCGGGATCACGGACGCCGACGGCGACCAGGTGGATGGGCCGCCCACCTGTCGCGTGGGCCAGGTCGGCGCTGCGGCGCAGCAGCGCCTCGGCGACGGCGCCACCGACCGTGCCCAGTCCGAGGATGGCGACCCGGAGCGGCTGCCGAGCAGGGGTGCGCGGTGTCATGGACCGATCGTAGGCCATGCGGCGACCCGATGACCGGCCGCGGCGCGCTGCTAGACTCGCCGCCCATGAGCGCGCAAGAGGCGCCGATCGGTGCCGCCCCCCTGACCGACTCCAGGATCGATGGGGGGCGACCGCGCGAGCGGGTCTTCAGCGGCGTGCAGCCTTCGGGCCTGCCCCACGTCGGCAACTACCTGGGCGCGTTCCGCAACTACATCGCGATGCAGGGCACGCACGACGCCATCTACTGCATCGTCGACTACCACGCGCTGACGAGCACGCACGACTCGGATCTCATCCGGCGCAACACGACCGAGATGGCGCTCGGCCTGCTGGCGCTCGGACTCGATCCCGAACGTTCCGTGCTCTTCCGCCAGTCGGACCGCCCCGAGCACGTCGAGCTGTCCTGGCTGTTCGCGTCGGTCACGCCGGTCTCGTGGGTCGAGCGGACGCCGTCGTTCAAGGACAAGAAACGCACGCAACCGGACGACGTCAACCACGCCCTGCTCTCGTATCCCATCCTGCAGGCCGCCGACATCGCCATCTACCACGCGCGGTTCGTGCCTGTCGGCCGCGACCAGGCAGCGCATCTCGAGCTGGCCCGAGAGATCGTGCGCGCCTGGAACGCCCGCTACGGCGCCTACTTCGTCGAGCCGCAGGCGGTGTTCACCGACTCGCCCATCGTCAAAGGCACCGACGGCGTCAACAAGATGTCCAAGTCGCTCGGCAACGTGGTCGACATCTTCGCCTCTCCGGAGGTCATCCGGAAACAGGTCATGTCGATGGTCACCGACACGCAACGCATCAAGCGCAGTGATCCGGGACGACCGGAGGTCTGTAACGTCTGCCAGCTGCAGCGCTTCTTCGGCGGCGACTACGAGTCGCTCTGGGAGGGCGAACGGACGGCCAGGACCGGGTGCGTCGACATGAAGCGGCTGCTCGCCGATCGGATGCTCGAGCGGTTCGCCGAAGCCCGCGAGCGACGAGCCGAGCTGGCGGCGCGCCCGGGCTACGTCGAGGACGTCCTCCAGGCCGGCGCGGCGCGCCTCGAGTCGCTGGCCCGCGGGACGCTCCGTGAGGCGCACGAGCGGATGGGCCTGGGTCCCGTTCGCTGAACTCGCCGTCGGCCGATCGACCGGCGCTAGACTGCCGTCCATGACGCGCACGCTGTCGGGGCGGGACCGACGCTGGCTGGGTGCCCTGCTCGTGCTCGGCACGGTCACCGTCGCCCTCATCCTCATCGATCAGGTGGCTGGCTACCTGACCTACTTCAGCGACATCATCCTCATCTTCTTCCTGGCCTGGCTGCTCGCCTTCATCCTCGCGCCGGTGCCGGATGCCGCCCACCGCTGGGCGCCGCGACTGCCTCGGCTGGTCGTCGTCGCCGTCGTCTACCTCGTCCTCGTCTTCGGTCTGCTGGTCCTCACTGTCGTCACCGCACAGCTCCTGGCGAGCTCGATCACCGCCTTCATCGAGTCCGTGCCCGACTTCATCGAGCAGCTTCCGGAGCTGCTTGCCCCGTGGCAGGGCTTCCTCGACCAGTTCGGCCTGCGCATCGATCTCGAGGCGGCCGCCCAGGCCATCCTGGCCGGCGTCGGCGACGTCGGTGGGTCCATCGTCCAGCCGCTGACCGATGTCGCCCTGGCGTCGATCGGCGTGGTCGGCAACCTCGTCCTCGTGCTCGTGCTCTCGGTCTACATCGTCATCGATCGCGACCGGATGCTCGACTTCATGCAGCGGCTGGTGCCCGCGCGCTACGTGGACGACGCTCGCTTCCTGCGCGTCAGCGTGGCCAAGTCGTTCGGCGGCTTCCTGCGCGGCCAGGCGATCCTGGGCATCGTCTACTTCGTCGTCGCGCTGGGCTGCCAGCTCGTGCTCGGCCTCGACTACACCATCGCCTCGGCCGTGCTCGCCGGGGCGCTCATGGCCATCCCCTTCTTCGGGCCTTTCGTGGCCTGGATGCCACCCGTCATCGTGGCCGCCCTGACGGCCCCGGAGCTCATCGTGCCGGCCCTTTTGATCATGGTCATCGGCGTGCTGGCGGAGCTGAACATCGTCCAGCCCCGCGTGATGGCCGGTGCCGTCGGCATCAGCCCGCTCGTCGTGCTCGGCTCGGTCATCGTGGGCGCCAAGCTGGCGGGCATCGCCGGGGCCGTCTTCGCGGTGCCCATCGCGGCCGTCGCCTCGAGCGTCTTCCTGTTCTATCTCGACCGCTATCGGCCGCTCGGACCGAGCGCCGCCGACTTGCACACGACGGCCGTCGGCGAGCCGCTTTCGACCGAACCACCGCCGTCGATGGCGGCCGGCGTCCAGGCCGTCGCCGCCGGCGAGCCGCTGGCCGGCGATCCGTCAGCGCACTACGAGCCGCACGCCGCAACCATCCGCACCGTGGTCGCCGCCGACGTTGCGGGGGAGTCCGCGCGACCGCCGGTCGGCACCGTCCCGGACGATGCCGCCGCGCCCGAAGCGGGCAGTTAGCCGCGGCGGCGCCTGAGGTCGGCCACGACCTCGCGGGCCGCGTTCTGGCCGGGACCGCCGGTGATGCCGCCGCCCGGGTGGGCGCTCGACCCACACAGGTAGAGCCCCTCGACGGGCAGGCGATAGCGAGCGTGCCCGAAGAGCGGCCGCCAGAGGAAGAACGAATCGAGCGTCGGCTCGGCGTGCAGGGGATGCCCACCCGCAAGCCCGTACTCGCGCTCGAGGTCGCGTGGCGTGAGCACCTGGCGGGCCTCGACGAGGCCGCCGATACCCGGCGCCACGGACTCCAACACGCCCATGACCGCATCGCCGAAGGCATCGCGCTGGTCATCCCAGCTGCCCTCGCGCAGATCGACCGGCGCGTATTGGGCGATGACGCTCATGACCTGGCCACCCTCGGGCCCGCCGGTCACGAGCGAGGCATCGACGAGCGACGGGATGGTCGCCTCGACGACCGGCGTGTCACTCGGGCGGCCGTACTTGGCGGCGTCGAAGGCGCGCTCCATGGCGTCGATGCCCGGCGCGACCACGATCCGGCCGCGCAGCGTGCGCGGGTCGCCGCCGGCGGCCGGGAAGGTCGGCGTGGCACGCAGGGCGAGGTTGACCTTGGCGACCACGCCCGGCTGGCGGATGTTGCCGGCACGCCAGCGCATCGAAGGGCCGACCGTGACCGGGTCGACGAGCTCGGTCAGCGTGCGCCGGGCATCCGTGCCCGAGACCACCGCACGGGCATCGACGACCTCGCCCGACTCGAGCACCACGCCGGTCGCCCGACCGTCATCCGTGCCCACGCGTGAGACCGTCGCGCCGGTCCTGATCTCGACCCCGGCAGCTCGCGCGGCGGCGGCCAGCGCCTCGGCCAGGGCACCGGGACCGCCCCGGGCGTAGATCGTCTCACCGGCTGCTCCCCCGTCGTTGCCCGCGCCGTCCGTCAGCAGGACCGCCGTCGAGCCGCCCGACCATGGACCCAGCTCGGCGTAGCGCACGCCCCGCCAGGCGATGGCGGCCCGGAGCGCGTCGGTCTCGAAGGCTTCGGCGACGTAATCCGCGACGGCCATGGGCAGCACGCGCAGCAGCGTCCGGGCGTCGACCTTGCCGAGACCGCGATAGGTTCGGCCAAGCTTCAGCCCGGCCAGCGCGTCGCCGATGCCGGGGCTCAGGATGTCGGGCGGCGTCTCCTGGCCGAGGTCGGCCAGGAAGTGACCGAGTGCGCGGACCTGGCGGTCGAATCCGGCGTAGGCGTCGGCATCGGCGCTCGATCGCTTGCGCAGGCCCTCTGCCGTGGCAGCGACATCCCGCCAGAGCGTGACGGCCGAGCCGTCGGGTGACGGCGCGAAGACGCGCACCTCGGGCGCGAGGAGCGTCAGTCCATGCTCCTTGAGCGCGAGGTCGCGGACGATCGACGGTCGCAGACGCCCGACGGTGTGCGCGAGCGTCGGCACGCGCATGCCGGGCGCCAGCTCCGTCGTGTCGGCGGCACCGCCGACGCGCTCCCGCCGCTCGAGGACCAGCGTGCGCAGTCCGGCTCGACCGAGGTAGGCGGCGGTGACGAGGGCGTTGTGGCCGGCGCCGATGACGACGGCGTCGTTGCGCTCAGTCATCGTCAGGCCGCCTTCCGACCCCGGGCCCGAAGCAGCTCCATGGCCGCCAGGCGGCCGTTGGCACCCATGATGCCGCCGCCGGGATGGGTCGACGAGCCGCACAGCCAGAGGTCGCGGATGGGCGTCCGGAACCGCGCGTAGCCGGGCACCGGGCGGCTGAAGAAGAGCTGCTCGAGCGACAGCTCGCCCTGGAAGATGTTGCCCTCGGTGAGGCCGGTGATGCGCTCGATGTCGAGCGGCGTATGGACCTGTCGGCCGATGATGATGTCGCGGATGTCGGGCGCCCGCTCGGCGATGGTCTCGATGACCGCGTCGCCGAACGCCTCACGCTGATCGTCCCACGTGCCCAGGCTCGGGTCGAGCTTGTAGGGCGCGTACTGCACGAAACAGCTGATGACGTGCTTGCCGGGCGGCGCCATGGTCGGATCGACGAGCGTGGGGATGATCATGTCGATGTATGGCCGTTGGCTGAAGCGGCCGTACTTGGCGTCGTCGTACGCCCGCTCCATGTAGTCGATCGACGGGCTGAAGCTGATGGCTCCGCGCAGGTGCTCGCCCTGGCCGGGCAGGCACAGGAAGTCGGGCAGACGGTCGACTGCCAGATTGACCTTGCCCGACGAGCCACGGAACTTGAAGCGCTTGACCTCCGCCTCGAAGTCGGGATCGAGGGTGCCCGGCTCGAGCAGCTGCAGGAAGGTCCGGCGGACGTCGGTCGAGGCGAGCACCGCGGCGGCCTCGATCTCCTCGCCGCTCTCGAGCACCACGCCGGTCGCCCGGTCGCCGACCGTCGTGATGCGCGCGACGGGCGCTTCGAGCCGGATCTCCGCGCCCAGCGATCGGGCAGCCGAGGCGATGGCCAGGCTGATGCCGCCGGTGCCGCCCTTGGGGATGCCCCAGGCACGGAAGGCGCCGTCGATCTCGCCCATGTAGTGATGCAGCAGGACGTACGCCGTGCCCGGCGACTTGACGCCGAGGTAGGTGCCGATGATGCCCGAGGCCGACATCGTGGCCTTCAGGGGATCGGTCTCGAACCACTGGTCGAGGAAGGCGCTGGCGCTCATGGTCATGAGCTGCACGAAGACGGCCTGCTGGCGCTCGGGCAGCTGCTGGAAGGCGCGGGCCAGGCCGGCCAGCGGCAGGAACTCGCGCGGGTCCCGGCCGGTCGGATCGGGCGGCACGATGCCCAGGATGGGCTTGATGAACTTGGCCATCTCGACCATCAGCTGGCCGTACTCCTCGTAGGCCTCGGCATCCGACGGGTTCCAGCGACGCAGCTCGCGCATCGTTCGGCCGTGATCGTTGACCCGCCACAGGTAGTCGCCGTCGAGCGGCGTGAAGGTGCCGTCGAGGGGCAGGATGTCGAGCCCGTGCTGAGGCAAGCGGAGCTCGCGGATGATCTCGGGCCGCAGGAGCGAGACGACGTAGGAGAAGGCAGAGAACCGGAAGCCGGGGACGATCTCCTCGGTCACGGCGGCGCCGCCGAGGACGTGGCGCGACTCGAGGACGAGCGTCTTCATGCCCGCCCGGGCGAGGTAGGCAGCACTCACCAGGCCGTTGTGGCCGCCGCCGATGATGACCGCGTCGTAGCGCTCCGCCACGGGCTCCTCCGTCACGGGGGTCGCGCCGCGACCCACGCGGCGTTATCCAGACTGCATACGTTTCATGCAAGTCTAGCCCAAGCGATATCGCCTTCGCCGGGTGGGCCGGCCGCTCAGGCGGCCGAGGTGGCGGAGCGAGGGCGGTTGCGGCGTCCGGGCCGATGGCCGGCGGTGATGGCGATCGGCTCGCCGACAGGCTTGAGCGTCGGTGGCCGCTTGGCCGTGCGGCCCTGCCTTGCCGGCTTGGTCGCAGCAGGCGCCGTCTTGGCCTGGCCGGCGGCCCGCAGCGCGAACCCGGCCATCTCCGTCTCGGCGACGGGATGGGCGAAGTGGTAGCCCTGGCCATAGGTGCAACCGAGGGCGCGCATGCGGGCTGCCTGCTCGGCCGTCTCGATGCCCTCGGCCACCGTCTGGATGCCCAGCGATCGGCCCATGGCGACGATGGCGCCGGCGAGAGCCGCCGACTTGGAGTCGCCGTCGGCGATCTCCACGAACTCGCTCGCGATCTTGAGCATGTCGACCGGGAACTGGCGCAGGTGGCTGAGCGAGAAGTAGCCGGTCCCGAAGTCGTCGATGACGACCTGGACCCCGAGGCTGCGGAGCGACTCCAGCGTGGCGATCGTGGCCGGGGTTGCCTTGAGCAGCGCGGTCTCGGTGATCTCGAGCTTCAACCGTCCGGCCTCCAGGCCGGCCGCCGCCAGCGCATCCTCGACGGCCTCGACGAAGCCGGGCTGCTGGATCTCGCGGGCGGAGACGTTGACGCACAGGAAGACCGAGCGACGGTCGGGGCCCCAGCCAGCGGCGCGCCGGCAGGCCTCCCTGAGCACCCAGCGGCCGATGGGCAGGATGGCGCCGTTCTCCTCGGCGATCTCGATGAACTCGCCCGGCGAGACGAGCCCGCGCTCCGGATGCTGCCAGCGAACGAGCGCTTCGACGCCCGCCAGTCGACGCGAGTCGAGGCGCACGATGGGCTGGTAGACGACCCGCAGCTGTTCGAGCTCGACCGCTCGCTGGAGCTGCGCCCCGAGCTCGTGGCGCTCGCGGATGACGGCGTGCATGCCTGGATCGAAGACCGCGAAGCCGGCCTTGCCGTTGGCCTTCGCGAGGTACATGGCGACGTCCGCGTTGCGAACCACATCGGAGGCGTTCTCGCCGGCGTCACGGGCACTGGCGATGCCGATGCTGGCGGTGATCGTGACCGGGTCGTCGCCGATGAGGTAGGGCGCCCGCAGCTCGCGTGTCAGGCGCTCGGCCATCGCCCGTGAGCGACTCAGGTCGGGCGCGTCCTCGGTCAGCACGGCGAACTCGTCGCCGCCCAGCCGGGCGACCAGGTCGCCCTCGCGGACCGAGGCGGCGATGCGCTCCGTGACGGCGACGAGGAGCGAGTCGCCGGCCCCGTGGCCGAGCGTGTCGTTGACGACCTTGAAGTCGTCGAGGTCGATGAACAGGACGGCGTTCACGAGCGTCCTGGGCGCCCCGTCGGCGGCCGTCGCGAGCACGCGTTCGAGGCTGGACTGGAAGGTGTGGCGGTTGGCCGCGCCGGTCAGCGAGTCGCGCTCGGCGAGGTCCTGGACGTGGCGCAGGAGGACGGCGTTGCGCAAGTTCAGCGCAGCGATCGAGCAGAGCTGCCCGACGACGGACGCCACCCGGCGCTCGACTCCGAGGATCGAGTGCGAGCGGTGCTCGAGGACGACCGCCCCAAGGGCTCGACCGTCGGCGACCATGGGCGCCACGATGAGGCGGTCGGCGCCGGGCATGGCCGCCGACAGGACCGGGTTGCGCCGGCTGTCGACACGCCGAACGGCGAGCAGCTCGCGCCGGTCCCAGGCGGTCTGGATGAGCGCGTCCGGAGCGGCGGCTGTTGTCGCCACCGAGGCAGTGCCTCGACTCGCCAGGACGACCATCTGGTCGTTCGATGCAGCGACGACGACGCCACGTGCGAAGTCGAAGTGATCCGCCAGGCCCTCGAGCACGATCTGCGACTGCTTGACGGGGTCGGTCACCTCGTCCAGCCGGGCACCCAGGTCGACGAGCGCCTGGAGATCGGCGCGGCGCTGGCGGAGCTCACGTTCGTTGAGGGCCGAGAAGGCCGAAGTCGCCAGCGCGAACAGCCAGAACGAGGTCACGTTGAGGACCGGCATGGTCTCGAACTCGATGTCTCGCCCGGGCACCACGTCGACCGGCGGGATGAGCTGTGCGGCTTGCGCATAGATGACCACGAACAGGAGGAGCGAGTCCCAGAGCGCGACCTTGAGCCCGGTGCGATAGGAGGCCAGCAGGGAGACCGCCACGAGCTGGAGGTAGATGAGGAAGCGGATCGGACTCTGGGTCCCGCCGGTCGCGTACATCGCCCACGCGAGGTAGATGCCGTCCGCGAGCAGGGCGAGGGTCAGGAGCTGATAGCCGAACCGACTGCCGAAGCGGCGTCGAGCGATCTCCACCGTCATCGCTCCGGCCAGGTAGAGGACGCTGCCGGCGGCGATGACCGTGAACGAGACGCCGAGCGCCTCGGGGCGGACGACTGCCCAGAGCACGACGATGAGCGCCATGGCGATGCGCAGCCAGAGCAGGTAGGTCATCCGGTCGGCCAGGGCGGAGTGATCGGCGCGTTCGTGGGCGGTCATGGCACGTCCTGCTCATCGACGAAATGGATGACGATCTCGGCTCCGGTCGCCGTGTCGTTGCGCAGCTTGGGGTCCCGCCGGTCCAGGCGATGCTGGATGACGAGGAAGAGGAGCACGGCGAGCATCAGGGCGAGCGGGAAGGTGAACGTCTCGGCGACCGCCTGGACGACCTCCGGTTGGACCGACGCGCGGACCTGGCTGGCGACCCTCGACACGAAGGCGCCGACGATGCCGACCGGTTCGAGCAGGAACTGACGGATCCTGTCGTCGGCCGTCCCGAGGACACCGGCGCCACCGTCGGGGCCGCCGTCGGGGCCGCCGTCGGTCGTATCGACGACGGCGGCGACCGGGATGGCGCCGCCATCAGCCTTCAGATCGTCCTCGGACTCGGTCACGGTCGTCGGTGGGAGCGGCGTCTCCGATGGCAGGACCGTGGCCGGCTCCGCGCCCGACCCCGCATCGGGGGTCGGGGCGGGAGCGGCCGCCAGGGGCACCTGGGTCGGGGTGGGGTTCTGGGTCGGGACGGGCGGGGGCGCGCTGGCCTGCGTCGGTGATGGGCTCGGGCTCGGTGATGGGCTCGGGCTCGGTGATGGGCTCGGGCTCGGTGATGGGCTCGGGCTCGGTGACGGGCTCGGTGATGGGCTCGGGCTCGGCGACGGCGACGGGCTGGGTGACGGGCTGGGCGATGGGCTCGGGCTCGGCGACGGCGACGGGCTGGGTGACGGGCTGGGCGATGGGCTCGGGCTCGGTGATGGGCTCGGGCTCGGTGTGGGATCCGGAGTCGGTACGGGCGTCGGGGCCGGCGTCGGGGCCGGCGTCGGCTCCGGGTCTTCCCACTCGCCGTCGGGTGGCGGGTCGAAGTACTGGCAGATCGACGAGCGACACGTGTAGTGCCAGACGACGTCGACACGGTCGTCCAGCTCGTCGGCCCAGAAGGACTCCGAGCACTGGCTGGTCGGGCCACCGAGCAGCGCGCAGATGCGGTCGAGCCCACGTTCGGCGGTCTGGTACGTGATCGAGCAGCGGCCGCTGGTGCCGGTGTCGCACTCGTAGGCCGGGCTGTTGCCGGGCGGCTGCGGGTCGTTGGCGCTGCCGTCCAGGAAGAAGAAGCGCACGTGCGTGTCCGTATCTGGACCGGCGTACAGCTCACGGTCTTCGTCGTAGACGCGGGCGGTCAGCGTGACCGTGTCACCGCGCGTCGAGAGCGACCATTCCGGTGACAGATCGATGTACGTCGCCGACGCGGCCCTGGCCGGAGCCGCGAACCAGGGACCGGGCGTGATGGCGAGCATGGCGACGACAGCGAGGATCGCGACCCCCACCCGGTTCCGAGTCTTCGGATACGTCGTGCGCATGTGTGCCCTGTCATCGAACGCCGCGAGGCGGATGCCCCGACAGGACGGACGCTACCGGTCCGGATGCCCGCCACGGAGGGAGAACATCGTCCAGCGCCGAGGGCTCTCGGGCTGGCCCTGTGCGGCCGGTCAACGCGTGTTGACCGAGAGGTCCCGTTCTGCGCACCACCGATGGTCCCGGTCGTGGTGCGGTCGGCGGTGGAGCGAGGAGTTCCGGAGTCGTCCGGCCGACGGCGACCATCCAGGGTGCATAGGAATCCCGCATACTGGCGCGGTCCCGCCGACCCCGACCGAGGAGCCCTGTGACCGCCGGCACTGCCTTCCACGCCCGGACCGCCGATCTCAATCGCAAGATGCAGTGGCGTGAGTGGTCCGGCTACTACGCGGCCAGCATGTACGCCGACTTCCACGACATCGAGTACAACGCCATCCGCGAGGCGGCGGCGCTCATCGACGTCAGCCCGCTCTTCAAGTACGTCGTGCGCGGCGCCGACGCGGAGACGCTCGTCGATCGGGTCATCACGCGCGATGCCACGCGGATGGCAGTCGGCCAGGTCGTCTACACGCCGTGGTGCGACGAGCACGGCAAGGTCATCGACGACGGGACCGTCCATCGGCTGGCTCCTGACGCCTTCCGCTGGACGGCGGCAGATCCCCAGATCCGGTGGCTGCGCATGAACGCGGCCGGTCTCGACGTCGAGGTCGAGGAGGTCACCGAGTCGCTCGCCGCCGTCGCGCTGCAGGGCCCGCAGAGCCGAGCCGTGCTCGAAGCGGCGACGGGCGAGTCGTTCGCGGACCTGCGCTACTTCCGACGCCGCGGCACCAAGATCGGGCGCGTCATCGTCGACGTCTCGCGAACGGGCTACACCGGCGACCTTGGCTACGAGCTCTGGCTGCCGACCGATCGTGCGCCGGCCGTGTGGGACGCACTCACGAAGGCCGGTGCCGCCCACGGCATCCGCCCGGCGGGCATGCTCGCACTCGACGTCACGCGCCTCGAGGCCGGGCTCATCCTGCTCGAGGTCGACTACACGTCCGCCCGGCACGCACTCAACCCCGAGCAGAACTACTCACCATTCGAGATCGGCCTCGGCCGCCTCGTCAGCTTCGACAAGGCCGACTACGTGGGCCGCCGAGCGCTGGTCGCCGAGCAGGCCGCCGGCGGGCCGGCCCGCCGGTTGGTGGGGCTGACGCTCGAGTGGGCCGACATCGAGCGGCTGTTCGCGGATCAGGGCCTGCCGCCGGCCATCTCACCGACGGTCGATCGCTCGGCGGTGCCGGTCTTCGTGCCGGGCCGCGGCCAGGTCGGCAAGGCGACAAGCCACGGCTGGAGCCCCATCCTCAAGCAGGCCATCGCCCTGGCCTCCGTGCCGCCGTCCTACGAGCCGACGGGCAGCCGCCTCGAGGTCGAGTGGACGGTCGAGGGTCGACGGGGGCGCGTCGGCGCGGTCGTCACACCGCTGCCTTTTCTCGACCTGCCGCGAAGGCGCGCGTGACGACCGACCAAGCGACGGAGGGGACGATGACCGAGCGCTACGCCACGCTGCGCGCGACCATCGACGAGCGGATGCCCGCCTGGACCGAGGAGCTGGCCGACCTCTGCCGCATCCCGTCCGAGGCGAGTGACATCAGCGCCCTCCGCGCCGCCGCGCACTGGACCGCCCAGCGCCTGGAGCGGCTCGGCGCGCACGTCGAGATCATCCGCCTGCCCGACCGGCCGGACGTGGCGCCGCTGGTCGTGGCTGAGATCGGCGACGAACCGCGGGTCATCTCGATGGTCCAGCACTACGACGTCCAACCGGCTGCCCCGCACGACCTGTGGACGACGCCCGCGTACGCGCCGACGGTGCGTGACGGGCGCCTGTTCGCGCGCGGGGCGACGGACAACAAGGGCGAGATGATGTCGCGCATCTGGGGCATCGAGGCCTACCTCGCGACGGTCGGTCCCCTGCCCTGCCGCGTGCGCTTCCTGGTCGAAGGCGAGGAGGAGTCCGGCAGCGAGCACCTCGACGCCCTGCTCGACCAGCGGCCCGAGCTGCGCCGGGCCGACGGAGCGCTCATCGAAGGCGGCAGCGTGGACTACAGCGGCCGGCCGGTCATGACCGCCGGGGCGCGCGGCGGCTTCTCGGTCGAGCTGGTGGCGAAGACGCTCGCCTACGACGCCCACTCCAGCCTGGCGACCCTCCTGCCCAGCGCACCCGTGCGGCTCGTGCTTGCTCTGGCCAGCCTCTACGACCGGGACGGCCTGCCGAGCTGGCCGGGCCTGCTGACCGGTGCCCGGCAGCCGACGGAGACACAGCTGGCAGCCGTGGCGGCGCTGCCGACCGACGACCTCGAGGCCATCAAGGCCGAATACGGCGTGACCGCGTTCGTCGGTGGCCGGGAGGGCGCCTCGGCCTGGCTGGCCGACGCGTTCGCCGTGACCTGCAACATCCAGGGGCTCTGGTCGGGCTACACAGGGCCGGGCGGCAACACCATCGTGCCTGCCGAGGCGCACGCGCGTCTCGACATGCGCATCATCCCCGATCAGGATCCGGCCGCCCTCTGGGATGCCCTCCGCGCACATCTCGACGCCGGCGGGTTCGGAGACATCCAGATGCGCACCTTCGAGGGCTCCGAGCCGGCCTACTGGTCGAGCATCGACGACCCCATCGTCGACGCCGCGGCGACCGTCTCGGAGGCCGTCCTGGGCAAGGACGCCGTCCGCTTCGTGTCGATGTCCGGGATCGTCCCGATGTACCAGGTCTGTGCGCGCGACGACGTCCCGATGACGACGCTGGGCGCCTCCGGCGAGGACTGCCGTGCCCACGCGCCGGACGAGAACTATCCGCTCGCCATGGCCGCCGATGCGGCCGAGATCACGGCCCGCTTCCTGGACGCCTTCGCGGATCTGGGGCCCGGGATCGCGCGCTAGCTCGGCTGGCCGGCATCGAGGAAACGCTCGAGGCGTGCCACGGCGACCGGCAGATCGGTGCGCCCGAAGCCGATGCGCACGTGATCGCCCGGGTGGCCGAAGCGCGAGCCCGGCAGCAGCAGGACGCCCTCCGCCTCGACGAGCGCGGCTGCGAACGCATCAGCGCTCGTGCCGGCCAGGGTCAGGCGTGGAAAGCCGATCGAGCCGGCCCGGGGTCGCACCCATCGGGCCTGGTCGGCGTGGGCCGCGAAGAACCGGTCGAGGTGGGCAAGGTTGGCGGCCACGATGGCCCGAGATCGGGCAAGCACGGTCTCGCGCGACCGGAGCGCGATGATGGCCAGGACCTCGGACGGCGCCGAGGCGCAGATGGTGGTGTAGTCCTTGAAGGCGGCGACCCGCGCCAGCAGGTCCCGGTCGTGGCTCGCCAGCCAGCCGATGCGCAGACCGGCCATGGCAAACGCCTTGGACATGACGCCCAGGCTGATGCCGCGGGCAGTCGCGTCCGCGCCGGCCTCGAGCTGGTCACCGGGTTCGAGCTCGAGCCCCCGGTAGACCTCGTCGGCCAGCAGATGAACGCCGGTCGTGGCACAGCCCTCGACGAGCGCCCGCCAGTCAGCCTGGTCGGGCAGCATGCCGGTCGGGTTGTGGGGCACGTTGACGATGACCAGCCGGGTCGTCGGCGTGATGGCGGCCAGGAGACGCGGGACGTCGAGCGCCCAGCCGTCGGCCTCGAACAGCTCGTGGAGCGTCACGTCGGCGCCGGTCGCGCGGGCCACCTCGTGCAGGCTCTGATAGCCGGGCCAGGTCACGATGGCGTGATCGCCCGGACCAAGGAGCACGTTGACGAGGCAGAAGATGGCCTCCTCTGCGCCGGCGAAGACGAGCACCTCGTCGGGCGCGATGGTCGTGTAGAGCGAGGCGATCTCGGCCCGCAGGAGCGGATGGCCGGTCGACTCCGTGTAGCCCAGCGCGAGGCCGTCCCAGAGTGCCCGCGTCTCGTCGTCACCGAGCGCCAGCAGCTCGGCCATCGGGTAGCCCTGGACGTCCGACGCGCAGAGGAGATGCTCGACCGCGAATTCCCAGCGGGCGAAGTAGCGCTCCAGGGCGAAGTCGTCGATGCGCACGTACGGATGATGCCGCACGCGAGCCTGGCTATCCTGCCCCGATGAGCGGCCCCATCGCCGTCGTCGGCATCCCGAGCGCCCTGGGCGGCACCCTGCCCGGTGATCGCCACGTCGGGATGGCCAGCGCGCCGGGTGACCTGCGCAAGCTCGGCTTTCTCGCCCGACTGGCCTCCGCCGGACTCGACCTCGGCGACCGCGGCGACCTGCCCATCGAGTGGGGCTCGCGCGTCGATCCCGACCCACGGGTCAAGAACCGAGCACAGGTCGTCGATGTCCTGCGGCGCGCCACGACCATGGTCGAGGAAGCCGTGACGGGCGGGCAGCGGCTGCTGACGTTGGGTGGCGACTGCTGTGCCCATGCGGCCGCGATGGCCGGCCTTCGCCGCGCGCGTCCGGACCGGCGGCTGGCCATCGCCTGGTTCGATGCCCACGGCGACTTCAACACGCCCGAAACGACGCCCTCGGGCAACGTCTGGGGGATGCCCTTCGCCCTGCTCTGCGGCCGCGGCCCGAGCGACCTGGTCGACGCGTGCGATGGACCGTCCGTCGACGAGCGGCACGCGGCGCTGCTCGGGGGCCAGGTCCTCGACGAGCCGGAATCGCGCATGTTGATGGCCTCCTCGGTCGCGTCGTTCGGCGCTGGGATGCTGCGCACCCCGGCCGGCCTGGCCGCTCTCGGAGCCTGGGCGACCGCGGTCGGCGGGGAGGTCGACGGCCTGTACATCGCCGTCGACCACGATGTCCTGGATGCCGACGAAGCCGACTGGGCCGTGACGATGCCGGAGGCTGCCGGTCTTCCCATCGCCAACGCGATCGAGGCCGTCGGCACGCTTGCGGCGGTGATGCCGGTCGTCGGCTACGGCGCGACGGCGATGAACTTCGCGGTCGGCGCCGACGGGCCGCGGACGGTCGATGCGGCGGTACAGCTGGCCATCACCGCCCTCGGCTGATCAGCTCGAGCCGTCGGCGCCGCTAGCGTCCGATGATCGCCGGATCGACCCCGTAGACCGCCCGGATGCGCTCGGTCGTGAGGACGTCGTCCGGATGGCCGTCGGCGACGACCCGCCCGCGGTCGAGGAGGATGAGCCGCGGGAAGAAGTGCGCGGCCAGCGTCAGGTCGTGGAGCACGGCCAGGATGCCCACCCCCTGTCGCTCGTTGAGGCCGACGAGGAGGGTCATGACCTCGACCTGGTGGCGCAGGTCGAGGTGCACGGTCGGCTCGTCGAGGATGAGCGTCCGTGGCTCCTGCGCGAGCGCCATGGCGAGCACGACCAACTGTCGTTCGCCGAGCGACAGCCGGCGGGCATCGCGGCCGACGAGGTCGCTGATGCCGGCCTGCTCGATGGCCTCGCCGATGGCGCGGCGATCGGCCGCTCGCAGGCCCCGCAGGGGATCCTCGTGCGGGACGCGTCCCAGGGCGACGACCTCCTCGACACGTGCCGCGAACGGCAGGCTCACCTCGCCGGGCACGACCGCCAGGCGACGCGCGAGCGCGTCGCGACCATACGATGCGATGGCTCGACCATCGAGGGTGACGCTGCCGCGATGGTCTGGCGCATGGCCGGTCAGGACCCGCAGCAGGCTCGACTTGCCGGCGCCGTTGGGGCCCAGGATGGCGACGCGCTCGCGGGCGCCGATGTGCAGGCTGACCTCCGACAGGATCGTGCGGCCGCCGAACGTGAGGCCGAGGCCTTCCAGCTCGTAGCCGTCCGTGCTGGCGCCTGGGGTCGGATCGACCCCTGGGGCCGTCGCTCGATCGGCGTGGTCGATGGTCGGGGCGATCATCGGCTCAGACCTCGTAGCCGGCACGCGCCCGGCGCAGGATGACGAGGAAGAACGGCGCTCCGATGATGGCGGTCACGACGCCCACCGGCAGCTCGCCGGGGATGCGGGCGACGAGATCGGCGAGCGTCAGGAAGGCCGCTCCGACGAGGGCTGAGAGCGGCAGCACGAGGCGCGCATCCGGGCCCACGATGAGCCGCACCACGTGGGGCACGATGAGGCCGACGAAGCCGATGAGGCCGCTCACGGCGACCGCTGCTGCTGTCACCAGCGACGCCAGCGCGAGGATGATGGCGCGCTCGCGTCGCACGTCGATGCCCAGATTGGCAGCGGTCTCCTCACCCAGCAGCAGCGCGTTGAGGCTGCGTGCGCGGAGCAGCAGCAGGATGGAGCCCAGGACGACGAGCGGTGCCGCCGCCGCCAGCTGTGGCCACGATGCGCCGGAGAACCCGCCCAGCAGATAGAAGACGATCTGGCGCAGCTGTGCACCCGAGACGTACATGGCGATCGACAGCCCGGCCGCGAGCAGCGACCCGACCGCGTAGCCGGTCAGCAGGAGCGCCGTGAGCGAGCTCAGGCTGGTCGTCCGAGCCAGGCGCCAGACGATGGCCACCGCGATCAGCGCGCCGCTGAAGGCCAGCGCATGGACGAGGCCGAAGCCGAGCCACGCCACGCTGACCGGGATGATCACGGCGATGGCCGCCCCGAGCGCGGCGCCCGACGCCGCACCGAGGACGTACGGGTCGGCCAGCGGGTTGCGCAGCAGCCCCTGGAAGGCCGTGCCGGCGACGGCCAACCCGGCGCCGACGACGGCCGCCGTGAGCACTCGCGGCAAGCGCAGGTCGAGGACGATGACCTGGGTCGTCTCCGGCCACGTCGTGGCCACCGGCCAGCCAAGGCGCTGGGCGAGGACGGCGATCGTGTCGCCGAAGGGCACGCTGACGCTGCCCAGCGCCACGCCGGCGACGATGGCCAGCCCGAGCGCGGCCAGTGCCGTCAGAGCCAGGGCAAGCGGACGCCGGCGCGCGCGTTCCAGGCGGCCGATGTGGACGGCCGTGGGCGCCTCGGTGGCCGCCCCGACGCTCACGGCGCGGGCGACGGCAGCACGATGTCGGGGTGGATGGCCAGCGCGAGCGCGGCCAGGCCGTCGGCGAGCCGCGGACCCGGTCGGGTCACGATGATGTCGTCGACCGGTCGGATGGCGCCCTCCTTGACCGCCGTCATGACCTCCCAGCCGGGTCGCGCGGCGACATCTTCGACCTTGGTGCCGTAGTTCGCGTCGCCCAGCACGATGACCTCGGGATCCTCGGTCACGAGCCGCTCGAGCGGCAGGCTGAACGCGGTCGTCGACCCGGTCGTGATCGGCTCGCCACCGGCGAGGGTCACCATGTCGGCGACGAACGACTCGTCGGCAGGCCCGTAGATCTCCGGCTCCGCACCGAGCTCGTAGAACGTCCGTGGCTGGCTGACGGCCGCGGTTGCGGCAGAGATGGCATCGATGCGTGCCTGCATGTCATCCGTCATCGCTGCGGCCGCCTCGCCCTCGCCGATGGCCTGGCCGATGAGCTCGATATCGTTCAGGACCTCCGGGACATCCTCGGGGTAGAGCACGAGGACCGGGATGCCGAGCTCGCGGATGCGGGTCACATCGGGTGGCGTCTGACCGCCATCGCCGAGGGCCAGGACGAGGTCGGGGTCGGCCGCGACGAGCTGCTCCATGATCACGCCCTGATAGGTGGCCAGGTCAGGCAGGGCGGCGGCCTCGGCGGGATAGTCATCGAAGTCGGTGCCACCGACGAGCCGGTCGCCGCCGCCCAAGGCGAAGACGGTCTCCGTGTTGGCCGGCGAGAGGCTGGCGATGCGCTGTGGCTCGGCGCGGATGGTGACCGAGGTGCCTTCGTCGTCGATGAGCGTGACCGGGAACTCGGCCGCCGGTGATGCAGTCGCGGGCGGTGCCACGCTGGGCGCCGTGCTGGCGCTCGGTGCAGCCGCTGGCGTGCAGGCTGCCAGGACGAGCACGAGCAGGATGGCCGAGACGGCCGAGACGAACGAACGCCCCGACGTCGTCCGCGGGGACGTGGCCGGGGCTCGGGTGGGAGATGGTCGCACGGTGGTGCCTGCCCTTTCTCTCGAAGGCTCGAGCACGACCACGGGCCCGGCGACCGGACTTCCAGCCGACGACGCCGTGTCGCCGCGCTGGTCACCGTAGCGGGACTGTGCCGGACTTCCACCGGCTTCGCGGGATCCCGTGATCCTGATCCTGGGTTGTCGCGTTCGAGTCTACACCGCGCCTGGCGACCGAGCGCACCGCCCCCGCCGCCCGATAAGCGGCCGATAAGCGGGCGCCGGCAGACTGGCGACGACCGCCCTCCTCCCGCCCGTTCCGACCGCCGGAGGAGGTTCACCGACGATGGTCGAGGCACGCTGGTGGCATCGACTCGGACCGCCCATCGCTGCCCTCGCCCTGTCGCTCGTGTCGGTCGTCGGGCCGACGCGGGCGGCCTACCAGGGCAGCGTCTACTCCAACATCACCGCCTTCGACACGTGCGACGGGACGTCGGACACGATCTCGGCCGAGCTGCGCAGCATCGCCCGCGACGCCTATCGCTACTTCGGCTACTCGACCACGGCCTTCGTGCGCGGCGACTTCACCCGGGCCAAAGTCCTAGCCCGCAACCCGGCCGATACGGGCGTCTACGTCCACAGCCATGGCGACTTCTACGGCAGCGGCGACGTCCAGGGCTTCCGCGATGACGGCGGCGACTGCAGCCAGGCCGTCGTCAATGCGACCGACATCAAGAAGGGCCGCGCCGGTGGCGCCAACCTCGTGGTCATGTCGACTTGCCACCTCGGTGAGGCGAGCGTCAACAACGCGGTCTCGATGTCCGAGGCCTACGGCATCGAACGCAAGCGGAGCGACCCCTCCGGCAACGGCTACCGAGGGCCGGAGTTCTTCCTGGGCTATCGCGGTCTCGCCTGGACCGCCGATCAGCTGCGTTTCGAGAAGGCGTTCTTCGACTACGCCACGAACGGCAAGAACCTCGGCGACGCGTTCAAGTTGGCGATGGCCGCCGGAACGATCCGCTTCGACACCGACCCGACCTGGTACGGCACGTACACCTATTCCGGTCGCCCGTCGCCGGTCCTGCCCTGCGACCTGTGTCTGTGAGGCGACGACCATGCGCATGCACATCACGGGCGGCGACCAAGGCCGCCTCGGGCGATCGCTCCGACCCGCTGCCATCACCGCCACCGTCGTCGTCGGGCTCGCGCTCGTCGTCGGCGCACAGGCCGAGACACCGATCGGACGTCGCGTCGGCGAGCCGATGGTCGTGCCCATGACGGTCACGAGCAGCGAGCGCGCTGCGACGCTCGCACGTGCGGCCGCGCTGGCCGCCGACCTCGGCATCCCAGGCACCGCCGGCCGCTCGGCGCGCACGTTCCACGTCGCCGATCTGCGCGTCGTCGACGAGACGGAGCTGACCGATGCGCGCGGTCGGCCGGTCGCCGTCGTGCGCACCGACGACCGCGGGGCGTTGCGATCGATCGTCCGGCTCGACTGGACCGCCGCCACCGGCCAGCCGCTCGTGGATCAGGCCACCGCAGCCGGGCATGCGCGACGCCAGGCGCGGATGGGCGGGCTGACGGTCCCGACGTCGCTGCCCGGCGTCTCCTGGGACGCCGCCATGGACGCCTGGCGCGTGGAGTGGAGGCGACGCATCGACGGGGCCGTCGCCCTGGGCGACGGCCTGACCGTCTGGATCCACCGCGGTGGCCAGCTTGCCGCGCTGCGTCGCTCGGAGACCGCGACCGCGGCGGCACCGCTCGAGCTGGTCGAGGCGTCGGCGGCGGCCGAGGCCGCCCGCGCATGGGTCGACCGTCGCGGCGGAGCGCCGGCCGCGCCGCTCGTCGCACCGGAGCTCGTCTGGGTCCGGCCCAACGACTTCGTCGGTCGCGGAGGCGCCGATGACACCGACGCCCTCATGCGCCTCGCGTACCGCGTCGACCTGACGCTCACGCTGCCCGGCGGCAGCCACCGCGTGGCGCTCTTCGTCGACGCCGGCAGCGGTCTCGTCATCGCCGGGGCCGAGTCCGCCTGATGCCCGCAGCCCGCCGAATCGCCGGCGGCCGTCTCCGGCCCTCCTGCAGCGTCGGCCCGGCGCTGCTGCTGGCCGGGCTCGGCCTGTCGGTCGTCGCCTGCACCGCCATATGGCCAGGACCGGCCACGGCGCCGGCACGGACCCAGCGGCCGGCGACCCCGCATTCGTCCATCCCAGCCGAAGGGCTGCCGCGCCTCATCGTCACCCTGCCGGACGACGGCGGGGCGACATGGTGGCTGACCGCACCTGGCGAGCCCTCCCGGCGAACCGCCATCAAGGTACCCGACTCCCGTGCGTGGCTCGGTCCGGTCGCGGTGGACGGCACGATCGCCCTCGTGACGCCGACGTCGATCGTCCGCACGGTCCTCGACGGGGATGCACTTCGACCGGTGACCAAGACAGCCGTGCCCGAGGACCGCACGATCGGCGGCGCCTGCATGGCCGGCGACGGCCGGCTCATCGCCGCCGACGCCGAGACGTACGAGCTCCTCGACCTGGTCCCCGGCGAGGCACGGCCGTTCACGGACGTGCCCTTCACGATCGGCGAGTGCGCCCCGCTGGCGGACGGGCGGACGCTCGTCGCCGTCGATGGTGGCGGCCTGCTCACCATCGGCGCCGATGGCGACGCCACGCCGATCCCGGGTGCTCATGGCCGACGCCTCTCAGGCGGTGGTGGCCGTGTGGCGATGACCGATCCCACGGCCACCGACGGCCTGGCGATCGTCCGGCAGGCCACGATCACGGCGACGGGCGAGCTCGGACCGGAGCTCGGCCGAGTGGTCGGCGACCCAGGCCGGCGGCTGACGCGGGTGCAGCTGTCCGCCGACGGCCAGTGGCTGGCGGTCACGCTCGTCGGCGTCGGCGACGCTCAGGCGCAGATGCAGTTCTACCGGGTCGGCGACGATCGACTGACGCTCGCGGCGTCGTCGCCCATCGAGCTCGACGCGCGGCTGGTCATCCTGCCGCCGTGATGGTCAGGCCGGGACGGCCTCCTGGAGCTCGACCGAGGCGACATCGGCCTGACCGAGCAGCGACACCTGGGCGCTCTCGGGCAGCATGCCGCCAAGCAGCTTCTGGATGGTCAGGACGTGGACACACGACTGCCACGAATCGAAGTAATGGCAGTTGCATCGCCAGCCGTCGGCGTCGAGCGAGAGTCGGTGGGTGTCGTTGTCGCCGCGGAACTCGAGCGAGAGCTGATCGAACGTGAACCGATCGGTCTCGCGAGCGTAGCGGTTGGCCTTCTCGATCTTGCCGATGAGGCTGGAGTGCATCGACCCGATCCTCCCTTGGCCCGCACGGCGTGCGTCGTCCGGGCACCATCCGTGGCGCCGAGCCGATCGCCACCCGAGCGATCGGGAGCGGCAGAACCGGAGGTTAGCGTACACCCGCTGCCAGGCTCGCGCAGCATCCCATCGTCAGGCGCACCGGCGCCGAACGGGTGACGGCGAGCGACCCGGCTCGGCCCGCTGGATGGGCCACGACGCGGTCGCTCAGGCGTCGGCGTCGACGTCCGCGAGGCGGGCCTTGAGCAGACCGATGGACTCGACCGGCGTCGGGTCGTGGCCGTAGAGCAGGCCCAGGTAGACACTCACGAAGTCGCCCAGGACGATGCCGGCGGTCGCCTGCGCGAGGCGACCGGCGCCGGTCAGGGCGATGGTCCGGTGGTCGATGCCGGCGCCCTTCAACAGCCCGGCCGAGAACTCCGCGCGGCGCCGATTGCGGGGGTGGTCGTCGGGGCTGGCCAGGAAGACGACGACGAGACGGTCACTCAGGCTCTCCGGCTCGGCGTAGCCGACGACGGTGTTGTGCGTCGCCTCCGGCAGCTCCTCCCAGGTCGCACCCGACTTGGCATTCTCGTTGAGCTGCGTCTTCCATCGTCGGGCGACCGGCCCGAGCCAGCCGGCGGCCTCGATCGTCGGCCACCGATCGACCAGGTCCCAGGCAAGGCGCTTGGCCGGGTTGGCCTCCAGGTCCACGGTCGCGGCGCACGACGCGGCCATCGCATCGCCGGCGGCGACCGCGGCGGCGATCTCGTCGTCCCCGAGCTCGAGCATGCCCGCCCGCTCGAGCAGCCCGGCGAGCATGGCCAGCGATCGGCCGAGTGCCGCTCGCGGCTGACCGCCAGGCTGGAACATGAGATGCGGCAGCTCGGCGCGACGGGCGACCTCGAGCAGCGGTCCGCCGGTCGTCACGGCGACGACGGGTGCCCGCCGTTCGAGGGCCGTCGCCAGTGAGGCGATGGTCTCCTCCGTCGCGCCGCTGAACGACGACGCGATGACGAGCGTCTGCGGCCCGACCCACGCTGGCAGCTCGTAGTCGCGGATGACCGAGAGCGGCCGATCGAGGCGGTCGGCGAAGACCCCGGCCACGACATCGCCGGCGATGGCCGAGCCGCCCATGCCCAGCAAGGCGACGCTCGTGGCCGCCCGGTGGCCGGCCGGCAGCGTCACGCCCCTCGTGCGCGCCCAACCGTCGGCGAGACCGCTCGGCAGCGCCGCCACGGCCGCCAGCATGTCGCTCCTGTCGAGCCGTCGGAGCGTCGCCGCGTCGTCGAGCAGACCGCTGTTCATGGCCGGCGATCGGCGCGCGTCATGCCTCGCGGACCAGGGTCTCGCCGGCGTCAAGGCAGGCGCGGCCGACCTCCGGCGACGTCGCCTCGGTGTAGACACGCACGAGCGGCTCCGTGCCGCTGAAGCGCACCAGCAGCCAGGAGCCGTCGGCGACGAAGAACTTGAAGCCGTCGTTCGTCGTCAGGGCGTCCGTCCGGGTCACCGGCTGTCCGGCCAGCTCGCTCGGCGCCTGCTCCTTGAGAGCGACGAAAAGCCGCTCCTTCATGGCCGGGTAGGCGTCGCGGTCGACATGGATGTCGATGCGCTCATAGAAGCTGGGACCGGCCAGCTCGTGGAAGTGCGCGATGGCACTCGAGACCGGCCACCGCCCGGCCGCTCGCTCTCGGATGAACAGGTCGAGCAGGAGCAGATCGGAGTAGATGCCGTCGCGCTCGGGCAGGTGCATCCCGAAGCCATAGCCACCGGACTCCTCGCCACCGAACATGGCGCCCGTCTCGATCATCTTGGGACCCACGTATTTGAAGCCGACCGGCGTCTCGTGGACGGCGACGCCGTAGTGCTCGCCCAGCCGCTCGGCCATCGAGGTCTCGTTGACGCTTTTGACGACCGGCAGCTTGAGACCGCGGTGCTCGACGAGGTAGTACATCAGCAGCCCATAGACCTGGAGCTGATGGATGAACACGCCGCGCTCGTCGGCCGCGCCAGACCGGTCGGCGTCGCCGTCGAGCAGCAGGCCGAGGTCGAAGCTGCCGGCAGCGATCCGTTCGAGCGCCTCGTCGATGTGCGGTCGGATGGGCTCCGGGTTGATGCCGCCGAAGTAGGGGTTGCGCTCCTGGTGGATCTCGGTCACGCGGATCCGGCCACCTGCCAGGAGGCGCGGGATCCAGCCGGCGCCGGCGCCGTACATCGGCTCGACGAGGATCGACAGGTCGGCCGCCTTGAGTGCATCGAGATCGAGCGTCCGGCGCACGAAGCGCTCATAGCCGACGAAAGGATCGAAACGCTCGACGAGGCCCGCCGCCTCGGCCTCGGCGAACGGCCGCCGCGGGATGGCGGTGCCACCGTTCTCGGCGATGGCCGCCTCGAGCACGGCCAGGATCTCGGGCCCCGCCGCTGACCCGCTCGGTGACTTGACCTTGAAGCCGTTGTCGGTCCATGGGTTGTGGCTGGCGGTGATGACGATGCCGGCCGCGGCACCCCGCTCGACGACCTCGTAGGAGCTCATCTGGGTCGGCACCGCATGGGCCGCGAAGGCGACCGGGATGTCGTGCGCCAGAAGGACCTCAGCGGCGGCGGCGGCGAAGTGCTCGCTCGCGAAGCGCCGGTCGTACGCGATGACGACGCCGTCGGCGCGTCGGCCGACACCGTCGACGTAGCGTGCCACGCCGTCGGCACAGCGGCGGACGTTCTCGAACGTGTAGTCGTCGGCGACCTTGGCCCGCCAGCCGTCGGTACCGAAGACGATGTGGGTCGGCTCGGGGGTCGTGGCGATGATGGGCATCTCGCTCAGTCCTCTCCTGCGGCGACCCGCGACACGAGGGCGTCGACGATGTCGTGGTGGCGGCGCGCTCCCTGGAGCAGGGCGACGGGGCCGGGCTCGTCGGCAATGCTACCCGGCCCGGGCTCGACGACGAGCCGACCACGTCGGCGTCGGACGACGAGGTCATCGGCGTCGACGTCGGCGGTCCCCGATGCCGGGACGACCCGACCATCGACATCGCCGGCGTCGAGCTCGGCCAGCAGCGCCGACCAGCTCCCCAGGTCGCTCCAGCCGCAGTCGAGCGCGCCCATCACGACCCGCCCGTCGAGCGAGGCCGGTTCCAGGACCGCGTAGTCGATCGACGTCGCCCGGACCGCCGCGTAGGCAGCGGCAAGGTCGCCGTCGCGCAGGCCGGCCGCGATCGCGTCATGGATGTCCCGCGCGTGGACGACCAGCGCGTCGCGGATGGCCGAGCGGCGCCACAGGAACATGCCCGCGTTCCACGCCACTCCGGGCATCGCCAACAGCTCGGTCGCCCGCTCCGGCGTCGGTTTCTCCTCGAAGCGTTCGACCGGCGACGCCGGCAGACCGTCGACCTGCCCGGCCCGGTCGACGACCGGCCGCACGTATCCGAAGCCCGTTGCCGGGTAGGTCGGCCGGACGCCAAGGGTCACCAGCGGCGCCTCGATGCCGAACGCGCCAGCGGCGAGCCGCTCCGCGGCGATGCGCAGCACGCGGGCGTAGCCGGCCGTGTCGCTGATCCGCTGGTCGGCCGGCAGGACGGCCATGACCTCATCGTCGGGACGCTCGATCGCCAGCGCCGCCAGGGCGACGGCCGCGGCGGTGTTGCGGCCGAGCGGCTCCTCGACGACGGTCGCCGCAGGCAGCTGGCCGCCGGCGAGGCTCGCGTAGCGCTGATCGGTCACGACGAAGATGGCATCGTCGTCGACGAGTCCGGCCAGGCGGTCCGCCGTCAGCTGGAGCAGTGTCCGCTCACCGAGCAGCGGCAAGAACGGCTTCGGGCGCTCGGGGGTGCTCAGCGGCCAGAGTCGGGTCCCGCCCCCACCGGCGAGGATGACGGCGTACATGGAGGCGTCATTCTAGGGTCGCGCGCCGTCAGGCGGCGCGAGTAGACTGTCGACGGCTGAAGCTCGGCTGCGTTGCGCGGCCGCATTGCTCCACGAGTTGCCGGGCCGGTGTGCGGGCACCCCGGACGGCGAGGAGGCACTCGATGGTCAGGGCGACGCGTCCGGGCAGGCGGCCGCTGGCGGCGATATCGGTCGTGATCATGGTCCTCGTGGCAGCGTGCGGCGGGATCGGGGCCTCGCCGCCGCCCGCCGAGCAGACCGGTGAGCTGACCGTCCTCGACTGGGCAGGCTACGACGATCCGGCCTACTGGCAGGACTTCAAGGACACGTATCCCCAGGTCGACGTGGGCTTCGAGTTCGGGACCTCCGACGGCGACATCTACGCCAAGATGGCCGCCGGCGACCAGGCCGACGTCTTCCATCCCTACACCGGCTGGATCCAGTTCTACGTCGATGAGGGCATCGCCGCCGAGATCGACACGACGAAGCTCACCAACTGGGACAAGGTCCCCGACTCGTTCAAGAAGATGGGCGAGTTCGGGGGCAAGCAGTACTGCGTGCCGTACGACTGGGGCTTCACCTCGATCCTCTACAACACCGAACAGGTCACGACACCCATCGACTCCTGGTCGGCGCTCATGGATCCGGCCTACGACGACCACATCTCGATGTGGGACGACGGCCCTGGCGCGGTGACCGTCTCGTCGTACATCCACGGCTATGACGAGACGGCCATCACCGATGAGCAGTTGGCCACGATCCAAGAGGAGTGGACCGAGCAGGCCAAGCTCAACAAGGCCTACTGGGCCGGCGAGCCCGACCTGGTGTCCATGTTCCAGTCCGGTGACGCCTGGGTCGCCTACGCCTGGCAGGGTGCCTATGCGACGCTCCTCGGAGAGGGCGTGCCGGTCGCGTACGCCGATCCCAAGGAAGGCCGCAACTCCTGGGTCGGCGTCTACTGCATCCGCAAGGACAGTCCGAACATGGACCTCGCCCTGGCGTTCCTGGATCAGAAGCTGGGCGAGCAGGCCGGCACCAACCTGGTCAACAACTTCTATTACGGGCATGCCAATCAGGACGTCATGAGCGCCATCACCGACCCGACCTTGCGGGAGGCCTTCTCGATCGACGACCCGAGCGTGCTCGAGAAGACCAACTTCACACCCAACCTGACGGCCGAGCAGCGCGATGCCTGGACCGCCATGTGGAACGAGGTGAAGGCCTCCCAGTGAGCGCCCACGCGGCTCGGTCGGCGACCGGCGACCGAGCCACGTGACCACGGCACCGGGCGTCGCCGCGACCGACGCTCGTGGCGGACCGCCGGCCCGGCGGCCGACGGATGGGCGGCGGCGCGTCTTCTGGGCCCTGCTCCTGCCGTCGGTCGCCGTGCTCGTGGCATTCCTGGTCGTGCCGCTGGTGATGATCGCGGCGCTCAGCCTGCGGCCGGACCTGCGCGGGCCGCTGCTGGCGCCGTTCGCCCCGACGCTCGACCACTACGTCGAGCTCGCCGCGACACCGGTCTACCTGCGGCTGCTGGCCATCTCGGCGGGCATCGCCGCCATCGTCGCCGCGCTCGCCACGCTGCTCGCCTTCCCGCTCGCCTACTACCTCGCGCTGCGGGCCGGACGCCGAGCGCCGATGCTCATCATCCTGCTGCTCGTCCCCTTCTGGACGAGCTACCTGCTGCGCGTCATGGCCTGGAAGCTGATGCTCGGCGAGCAAGGCGCCATCAATTCGCTGCTGCTCAGCTCGGGTGTCATCGACGCACCACTCTCGGCGCTGCTCTACAACCGGCTGGCCGTGACCATCACGCTCGCGTACGTCTGGATCCCGTTCGCGGCCCTGCCGATGCTGGCCGCCCTCCAGCGACTCGATCCGTTGCTCCTCGACGCCGCCGCCGACCTCTACGCCACACCCGCGCGGCGGTTCTGGAGGATCACGCTGCCGATCGCGATGCCAGGTGTCGTCGGTGCCTTCTTCCTGGTCTTCATCCCGACGGTCGGGGAGTACGTGACGCCGCTCATGGTCGGCGGCACGGGCGGCACGATGTACGGGAACATCGTGCAGGACTTCTTCACCAAGGCGGCCAACTGGCCATTCGGCTCGATGCTCTCCGTGGTCATGCTCGTGGCGACCATCGCGGTCGCGCTGCTGGCCGTCAGGGCGGCCGATGTCCGCCGGTTCGTCGATCCATGAGCGTCGCCGTGGCCAGGCGCCCTGGGAGGCTCGCCCGACGGGGTCCGCGTGTCCCGTGGTTGCCCATCTATTACGGCGTCGTGGTCGTCCTGCTGTTCGTGCCCATCGGGCTGCTGGCGCTGTTCGCGTTCAACGCCAACACGACGCTCGCCTTCCCGCTCAAGGGCCTCACCGTCGACTGGTTCGCCCGCGTCCTGACGACGCCGGCGCTGCTCGGCTCCGCCTTCAACAGCCTGCTCGTGGCCGTCGCCAGCAGCATCGTCGCGACCGCCATCGGCACGGCCGTCGCCCTGCTCTTCGTCCGCTTCCGTTTCCGGGGCCGGTGGCTGCTCCTGGGCATGTCGGTGCTGCCGCTCATCGTTCCCTACGTGGTGCTGGCCGGATCGCTGCTCGTGCTCTTCCGCGCCTTCGACATCGACCGCTCCCTAGTCACGGTCGGCATCGCCCACGTCGTCGTCGAGCTGCCGTTCGTGGTGCTCATCGTCCTGGCGCGGCTGGTCGGGTTCGATGCCCAGCTGGAAGATGCTGCGATGGACCTCGGGGCGACCTACCCAGGCGCCTTGCGGCACGTCGTGCTGCCGATCATCGCGCCGGCCATGGTCGCGGCCGGGCTGACGGCGTTCACCGTGTCCTTCGACGAGTTCGCGCTCGCCCTCTTCCTCGTGGGCCGCGATCCGACCTTCCCGGTCTACCTCTTCGGCCAGCTCCGGTTCACGACGACGCTGCCGGTCATGATCGCCATGGCGGTGCTGCTGATGGTCGCGACCGTGGCCATGCTGCTCGTCGCCGAGAGCGTCCGCCGTCGCGCGAGCTGACGGCCTACAGGACCGGCTGTGGCTCCGGTGCGGCGAGGCCGGCGTCAGCGGCCAGCGCCTCGGCTCGATCGGTCCGCTCCCAGGGCAGATCGAGCTCCGGCCGGCCGAAGTGGCCGTAGGCGGCGGTCTGCCGATAGATCGGCCGGCGCAGGTCGAGCGCCGCGATGATGGCGCTCGGACGGAGGTCGAAGTGTTCCGAGATGAGCGCCTGGATGCGCTCGTCGGGGATCTTGCCCGTGCCGAACGTCTCGATCGAGATGGACAGCGGCCGGGCGATGCCGATGGCGTAGGCGAGCTCGATCTCGAAGCGGTCGGCCAGCCCCGCCGCAACCACGTTCTTGGCAACCCAGCGTGCGGCGTAGGCCGCGCTTCGGTCGACCTTGGACGGGTCCTTGCCGCTGAAGGCGCCGCCGCCATGGCGCGCCATCCCACCGTAGGTGTCGACGATGATCTTGCGCCCGGTCAGCCCGGAGTCGCCCATCGGGCCACCGATGACGAAACGACCCGTGGGATTGACGTGGATGATCGGGTCGACCTTGCGCAGGTGGGCGGGCACGATGTCGTGGACGACCGCCTCGATGAGGTCGTCGCGCAGGCGGTCCTCGGAGACCTCGTCGTCGTGTTGCGAGGCCACGACCACGGTCCGCACCGCGACCGGCTGGCCGTGCGCGTACTCGACGGTGACCTGCGTCTTGCCGTCGGGGCGCAGGTACTCGAACATGCCGCTCTTGCGCACCTCGGCCAGGCGCTGCGCCATGCGGTGCGCCAAGGCGATGGGCAGGGGCATCAGCTCGGGGGTCTCGCGGCAGGCGAAGCCGAACATCATGCCCTGGTCTCCGGCACCCTGGTCGTGCAGGTCCCCGCGACCGCCGCGGGTCTCGAGCGACTCGTCCACACCGCGCTTGATGTCGGGCGACTGCTCGTGAACGCTGACGATGGTGCCGCAGGTCCGGTAGTCGAAGCCGTAGCGGGCATCCGTGTAGCCGATCTCGCGGACCGTCTCGCGCACGATGTTCTGGAACTCGACGTAGGTCGTGGTCGTGATCTCGCCCAGGACGTACACCGTGCCCGTCGTGGTCGCCGTCTCGCAGGCCACGCGCGCCGCCGGGTCGTCTCGCAGGATGGCGTCCAGGATCGCGTCGCTCACCTGGTCGCAGAGCTTGTCGGGATGGCCCTCGGTGACCGACTCGGACGTGAAGAGGTACTGGGCGGCGTCGACGATGCTGGTCATCGCCGCGAAGGGTAGCACCGGCCGCGGCCGCGACTCGTCCTGATCCAGCGCGAGGCGAGCGCTCGCGACTACCCTGAGCCGATGTGGCGACCCCGGAGGCCTGTCGTGCCCCCGCTCGATCGCAATGGCCGGCTCGTGCTCGCGGGCAAGGCGGTCCGGGCGTTCGCCTTCGGGCTCGGGTCGGTCGTGCTGGGGCTCTACCTCGTCGAGCTCGGTCTCGGTGCGGCGGCGATCGGCGTGGTGCTCTCGGCAGCGCTCATCGGCACCACGTTGCTGACGCTCGGCATCGCCGTCTACGGCGATCGCATCGGGCGCCGGCGGGTGCTCGCGCTCGGCGGCGCGCTGATGCTCGTGGCGCTCGCGATCCCGCTCGTCGGTGCCGACCCCTTCGTCCTCGTGCTCATCGCGCTGACGGGCATGGTCGCGGTCACGAGCAACGAGTCGAGCGGCCTCCAGAGCCTCGACCAGGCGATCCTGCCGCAGACGACCGACGACCGGCATCGGACGGCCGCCTTCGCGACATACGGGGTCACCGCCTCGATCGCCACAGCCCTCGGCGCGCTGGCGGTCGGGCCGCTCACGGCGCTCGGCTCGAGCCTCGGTCTCGTGGGCGCGGCCCGCTTCTGGCCGGCGTTCGTGGCCTATGCGGCGGCCGGGGCCGCGATGGTCATGGTCGCCCGGGCGATGGACCGCGGCGCAGAGCCCGCGAGCCCGCCGCCGATCGAGGACCCAGCAGCCGTGGCCAGACGCCGCTTCGGCATCCACAAGTCCCGGCACACCGTCGCTCGACTATCGATCCTCTTCGGGCTCGACGCGCTCGGCGGTGGCCTCATCGTGCAGAGCTTCCTGGCCATCTGGTTCACGGCGGTCTTCGGGTTCTCGGTCGCGGCGGTCGGCGTCCTCTTCTTCGCGGGCAACCTGATGACGGCTGCGTCGTACCCGGTCGCAGCGTGGCTGGCCAGCCGGATCGGGCTCATCCGGACGATGGTCTTCACGCACATCCCCGCCAGCCTGTTGCTGGTGGCGATGACGCTCGTGCCCTGGGCGGGCGTGGCCGCCGTGCTCTTCCTCGCCCGGGCATTCGTGTCGTCGATGGACGTGCCGACGCGCCAGTCGTACACGATGGCCGTCGTCGATCCGGACGAACGCACGGCGACGGCCGGCCTCACGAGCGTCGTTCGCAGCACCGCACAAGCGGCCGGCCCGCTCGTGGCTGCATCGCTCGTGACGCTGCCGCTGGGTGGCCTCTCGGCGCCGCTCATCGCGTGCGCCGGTCTGAAGATCACCTACGACCTGGCGCTCTACGTGCTCTTCCGCCGCCGGCCGGCTCCGGAGGAAGTCGCGCGACCTGCGGGCTAGCCCCGGACGAGCTCGAGCGGCGGCAGGTCGTCGGCCGGCGTGAAGCCGAAGACCTGGCCATAGAACGACAGCGCGGCCTCGTACGTGCGGCGCAGGTTGTCGAGCTTCCGGAAACCGTGCCCCTCGCCCTCGAAGGCGAGATAGGCATAGGGGATGCCCTTGGCCGCCAGGCCGGCCACGATCTGCTCGGCCTGGCTGGGCGGCACGACCTTGTCGTCGAGGCCCTGGAGGATGAGCATCGGCACGTCGATGTGCTCGGTGTGCAGGATGGGCGACCGCTCGCGCCAGAGCGCCTCGGTCTCGGGCAGCGGACCCACCAGGCGCTCGGTGTAGCGCGACTCGAACTTGTGGGTCGTGAGGTCGAACGCGGTCAGGTCGCCGAGGCCGAAGTACGAGACGCCGGCCGCGAACGTGCCCGGCCGGAAGGCGAGCAGGGCGAGAGTCGTGAAGCCGCTCGCGCTGCCACCCTCGACGGCCATGCGGGTGCCATCGACCTCACCGATGGCCGCCAGGTGGCGGGCGGCGTTGAGGCAGTCATCGACGTCGACGACGCCCCACTCGCCATCCAGCCGCGACCGATATGCCCGCCCGTAGCCGGTGCTGCCGCCGTAGTCCACGTCGACTACCGCGACGCCTCGGCTGACGAGGTACTGGATGCTGCCCGCGAACTTCCGGGCGGTGCCGGCGGTCGGGCCTCCATGGCTGGTGACGACGAGCGGCGGACGCTCGCCGGCCGGGCCGGCGAAGTCCGGATTGGTCGGGCGGTAGAAGAGCGCGTGGGCGGTCAGGCCGCCCTCGGTCGGGAACTCGATCGGCTCGGGCACGGCCACGGCGGCCGGGTCGAACGCGACCGGCGATGTGCGGCGAAGGATCGTGGCGGCGGTGTCGCGACCGCCATCGGCCACGGCAGCGACGTGGCTCGGCTCGGACGGCAGCCCGCCGATGATGACGATGCGCTCATCGGCCACGGCCAGGCCATCGACGGCGAGGTACGGCAGCTCGAGCTCGCGCGGCGCGGCATCGGGCACGATGCGCCAGAGATGGTCGGTCGCGTGGTCATGCGACACGGCCACGATCGAGCCGTCACCGGCGAAGCCGTAGGTCGACAGGCCGAAGACCCACTGCGGGCCGGCGAACTCGGTCGCCATGGGCGCCAGCGCCGTGATGGAGCGATCCGCTTCGCGCCGGTAGAGGTTCCACCAGTCGGTCCGGTCGGAGACGAAGTGGAGGACGCCATCGGGCGACCAGCGCGGCTCGGCGATCGACTCGCTCCGGCTGCCCGCCACCCTCCGCGCGCCGGCGGGCCGACCATCGGCGTCGAGGTCGGCGACCCAGAGCTCCGAACCGTCCCAGGGCATGTCGGGCAGCTGCCACGTCAGCCAGGCGAGCTGCCGGCCGTCGGGGCTGAGCGCGAGCGGGCCGTAGAAGTCGGCGCCACCGACCAGCACGACGGGGTCGCCGGGCTCACCGCCGTCGGGCGTCAGGTTGACGGCCACGATCTCGTTGACCGGCAGCCCGTCGGCGCGATGATCTTCGCGGATGGCCAACAAGCGCGAGCGGCCCGGGTCGAAGATCAGGTCCGCGTAGCGCGTGGCGCCAGCCGGCGTGATGGCCTCGGCCGCGCCGCCGGCCGCGGCTGCTCCGACGGCGATGCGATGGAGCCGGTCGTCCGTGCGATCCGAGTAGACCACGACGCCGTCGTGGATCGCCCAGGCGCCACCACCGTACTCGTGGACACCGTCGTGAACGTCCGACGCGGCCGGTGTCAGCTCCTCGACGCCACCGCCGTCGACAGCTCGCACGAGGACCCCGCGTCCCTGCTCGGACGGCCGCATCTCGAGCCACGCGATCGTCTGCCCGTCGATGCGCGGCTCACGGGCGATGATGCGGTCGACGAGCAGCGCGTCGACCGTGATCGTCGAACGCCAGCTGCCGTACGGCGCGATGGTCGGCGCCATGGCTCTCCCCCGGGCTCTACGTGCCGCTCTGCCAGGAGCTGACGTAGCGGAGCTGTTCCTCGGTCATGGCGTCGAGCGTGATGCCCAGTGCGGCCAGCTTGAGGCTCGCGACCTGGGCGTCGATCGCCTCGGGCACGACGTAGACGCGCTTCTCCAGCTCGGCATGGTGCTGCGCCACGTACTCTGCGCTGAGCGCCTGGTTGGCGAAGCTCATGTCCATGACCGCCGCCGGGTGGCCCTCGGCCGCACCGAGGTTCACGAGACGACCCTCGGCGATGAGGTTGAGGCGCTTCGGCCCGAGGTCGAACTCCTGGACGTTGTCGCGCACCTCTCGCACGTGGCCCTCGGCAAGCTCGCGCAGCGCGGCCAGGTCCAGCTCGGCGTCGAAGTGCCCACTGTTGGCGAGGATGGCGCCGTCGCGCATGGCCACGAAGTGCTCGCGCCGGAAGACGTTGACGTTGCCGGTCGCGGTGATGAAGACCTCGCCCCACGGCGCGGCCTGGCCGACCGTCATGACCTCGAAGCCATCCATGAGCGCCTCCAGGGCGCGGACAGGATCGACCTCGACGACGGCGATGTGGGCACCGTGGCCCCGGAAGCGCGACGAGATGCCCTTGCCCACCCAGCCGTAGCCGGCGATGACGACGCGCCGCCCGGCGATGAGGATGTTCGTCGCCCGCAGGATGCCGTCGAGCGTCGACTGGCCGGTCCCGTAGCGGTTGTCGAAGAGGTGCTTCGTCTGGGCCTCGTTGACGGCGATGACCGGGAAGCGGAGGGCCCCGTCGGCGGCCATGGCGTTGAGGCGGATGACCCCGGTCGTCGTCTCCTCGGTCCCCGCGAGGACCTCGCCGACCTGCTCCGGGCGCTGGCTGTGGAGCAGCGAGACGAGGTCGCAGCCGTCATCCATGGTCACGTGCGGGTGAGTGTCGGCGACAGCATCCAAGTGCTCGTAGTACGTGTCTCGATCCTCGCCGCGCCGAGCGTGGACCGCGATGCCGAATTCCTTCACGAGCGCCGCCGCGACGTCGTCCTTCGTCGAGAGTGGGTTCGAGGCGGCGAGCACGACCTCGGCGCCGCCGGCCTGGAGCGTGCGCATGAGGTTGGCCGTCTCGGTCGTCACGTGGAGGCAGGCGCCGATGCGCAGGCCCGCCAGCGGTCGCTCGATCGCGAAGCGCTCGCGGATGAGCCGCAGGACCGGCATCTCGCGCTCCGCCCACTCGATGCGTCGACGTCCCTCGGCCGCCAGGCCGAGATCGGTCACGTCGTGAGCGGGCAGTGCGGATGCAGGCACGGATCAGGACTCCTTGCGGGGCGGGAAGAGGCGACGGAACGGCGCCACGATGCTATCCCAGCTCGAGATGCGCCGATGGGCGAGACGCTCCTCGAAGCGGATGTGCTCGCGGAAGCCGAGCGCTGCGTAGGCGGCGATGGCAGGCGGGTTGTCGGAGCGCACGTTGAGCACGACCTGGTCGCATGTCCGCAACAGCTCCTGGGTCACGGCGCTCGTGACCTGCTTGGCGAAGCCGCGGCCGCGGTAGTCGGGATGGGTCATGACGTTGCCGACGACCGCCAGGCGGGCATCGTGGCTGAGGACGTGGGTGCCGGCGGCCGAGATGAGCCGGCCACCCATCCGGACTCCGTAGTAGACGCCGCTGCCGACGGCTTCTGACGGCAGCCAGGCGGTGAAGCCCAGGTTGTAGAGCCGATTGAGATCGCCGGTCTCCGAGGGCAGCAGGCGCGCGACGGCACCGGGCGCCGGGCGGAACGACGCCCGATCGACCCACATGCGGACCATCGGCGGCCCGACCGACAGGCGATAGCAGCGCTCGATGGCCGGCAGGTGCCGGTCGAGCGAGGCGATGTACGCCGCGCGCGGTCGGATGACCGAGCGCAGGATGGCCGCCACCCCGTCGGGGTCGCCCATCACGAAGAGCGGCTGCGGCGCGAACCCGACGTACTCCATGGCCAGCGCCAGGAGCCGGTCGCCGTCGAAGGCGCCACCCCACCGCGTGCGCTGGAACTCGCGCTCATCGAGGTCGCAGATGGCATACGCGGCGTAGAGCCGGTCGCGCTCCAGGAACGCACGCAGGAGCACGCGGTCGGTCGTGGGACGCGCCTCGATGCGCGGATCGGCGAGTTCACCAGTGCGGCTGGCGGTCGTCGCCATCAGTGCCCGTCCTCGCCCACGAAGGGCGGCCGCAGGACGCCGGACTCGGTCACGTAGTCGGTGATCAGGTCGGCCGGTGTGACGTCGTTGAGCGGCTCGCGGGCGTCGACACCGTCCGGCGTCGTCGTGCCCGCGACAGGCAGCAGCTCCCGACGGTTGCGGACCGTGATCGCGAGGTGCCCCCCGTCGGCGACGGTCGTCCGGATGGTGGTGCGCAGGGCACACACGTGGACCGGCACGCCGTGGCGGGCGGCCAGCGCGGTCAGGGGATAGGTCCCCACCACGGCGGCGACGTCCCCGTTGGCGGCGATGCGGTCGGCCGCCACGAGCACGGCATCGATCGTCCGCTCGCGGAACAGCCAGCCGACGGCCCCATCGGCGATGACCGTCACCGGGACGTCCGCAGCCTGGAGCTCCGGCGCACCGATGAGCGTGCCCGAGCGACCTGGCCGCGCCTCGAGCACCCAGGCGTGCACCTGGCGGCCCTCCGCGACCGCGGCCGAGATGACGCCCATCGCGGTGCCGATGACGCCGGCCGAGAGCGGTCCGCTGGCACCGATGGTCACGACCTCGAGCGGCCGGTCCTCGGGCCGAGGCAGGACGCCGAGGCCGGTCTCGATCAGGGCGCCCAGTGCGGCCATGGCCTCGAAGGCGATGGTATCGGCCTCCCCACGCATCGCGCTCGCGATCGCGGCGCCGTCACGCGCCGGCGGCTCGGCGGTATCGGCGTCGGCGACCTCGGGCTCGGGAAGGGCATGCCCGTCGGAGCCGACGAGCGGCGTGGCGCGGGCGGGCTGCCAGATGGCGTGCTGGCGAGCCAGGGCATCCTCGATGGCAGCCGAGTCGGGCCGCGCGTTGCGCAGCGCGTTGGCCGTGCCGCGGAGGGTCGACGTGCGCACGAACGGTCGCGAGGCGATGTTCCGCTCGGCCGCCATGGCCATGGCGTAGGCCGCCAGCTGACCGAGTACCGGCCCCGGACTGACGGCCCCCTCGCGGATGAGCGTCGCGATCTCGGCGCCGCTGTGACAGGTGACCTCGACGATCTCGCCCGGCAGGCGGCGCTGATCGAGGACCACGACGCGCTGGCCATCGACGCGATAAGGGCTCCGGCCCCACACCGGGGTGGGCGCCATCGTCTCGCCCAGCCGTGCGGCACCCGCGACCGGGTCGGCCGCCAATCCGAGCAGCTCGACGGCCGCCGCGCTGGTCCCCTTGCGCACGGCATCGGCTGCGCCGACGACGCCGGCGGCAGCCTGGAAGGCATCGCGGGAGAAGGCGCGGAAGAAGCTCCGGCGATCGAGGTCGGCACCGGAGCCCTCCCCCGTCGTCGGGGTCTCGGAGGTCGGCGGATCGGTCGGGCGTTTGCGCTCCTCGGTCATGGCCATCGAGCGCGCAGGACGCCGGTCAGTACTGGATGACGCTGTGGACGTCCTGGCCGTGGAGCTTCTCGCGGCCCTTGAGGGAGAGCAGCTCGACCAGGAAGGCCAGCCCGACGATGTCGCCGCCGAGGCGCTTGACCAGCTCGATCGTCCCGTTGACCGTGCCCCCGGTCGCCAGCAGGTCGTCCACGATAAGCACCCGCTGGCCGGTCTTGATGGCGTCCTTGTGGACCTCGAGCGTGTTCGTGCCGTACTCGAGGGCGTACTCGACGCTGACGGTCTCGGCCGGCAGCTTGCCCAGCTTGCGGACGGGCACGAGCCCCGCATCGAGCTGATAGGCCATCGGGGCGCTGAAGATGAAGCCGCGCGACTCCATGCCGACGACGATGTCGACCTGCTTGTCGGCGAACGGCGCCGTCATGAGGTCGATGGCCTCCTTGTAGGCCACCGGCTCCTTGAGCAGCGTCGTGATGTCGTAGAACAGGATGCCCGGCTTGGGGAAGTCGGGGACCTCCCGGATGCGGGCGCGCAGCTCGTCGACGGACACGGTCGTGGCGGCTCCTCTGGGCACGAAGTCGAGGGCGACCCGCGCAGTCTACCGCGTGCCGCTGCTCGATCCGCCGCCGAAGGTGGCGCTGCGTTCAGGCTTCGAGCTTGGCCTTGATGCAGTCGAAGGTCTGGTCGATCATCTTGTGCGCCGTGCCCTCGATCATCCGCGCGCCGACGCTGGCCAGCGTGCCCGAGATGTTCACGTCGGCCGACCAGTCCATGACCGTCGAGCCCGCGGCCTCGCCGTCCTTGAGCGCCATCTGCGCCACGGCGTCGACGGCGGAGCCCGGCGCCTGGCCGTGGGCCTTGATCGTCGCGTGGTTGGGCGGATCGAGGTCGGCCATCTCCATGACGATGGTGAAGGCAGCCTTGATGAAGCCGACGCCGACCTTCGCCTTGGCCCTGAAGTGCGTCTCATCGATGACCTCGATCGACTCCACGCCGGGACCACATTGGCCGACCTGGTTCGGGTCCATGAGGAAGGCCCAGGCCGTGTCGCGTGGCGCGGCGATCTCGACGGTGCCCTCGAACCTCATGCGCTCCTCCGGTCAGCTGGCGGGGTGGTCGCCGTGGACGGCGGGGTCCATGGCGTGCGGGTCGGGTGACGCGCCAGGACCGACGTAGGCGGCCGGGTCCTTCACGAAGCGCGCCCGACAGCCGACGCTGCAGAAGGCGTAGACGATCCCGGCGTGCTCGGCGATGTGGCGTGCGTGCTCGCGCTCGACGGTCATGCCGCAGACCGGGTCGAGCAGCACGATCTCACCCTCCGCGGT
>DATBSD010000004.1:0-10870 GCA_036559965.1 Candidatus Limnocylindrales bacterium | reverse complement strand
AGCGGGTCCCTGGATCCGGACGCCTTCCCGACCGCCGCCGAGACGGCTGCCTTGGCACTCATCCCCGACGTGATCCGTCCGACGTGTGTTCGGGGCCGCGGCGTCAACGATGCCGTGGACGCTGGCTTCACCGGAACCATCTATCTCAACATCGGCACCCAGGGCAACCTGGTGCCATTCCCGGTCACGCCACCCGAACCGACGGCGGCCCTGACCTGCACGCCGTCAGTCGGGGCCGATCGCGTCCACTTCCTGTGGTACCAGTTCGCGGGCGGCAATGCCGTCAACGCTCTTGACTACCTCAGCACGCAGGCGGCCCGTCACGAGGCCAAAGACGGCGACTGCGCAGCCGACACGAAGGCCCGTGAGTCGTGGTCGAACGAGCGGCTTGGCGCCGGCCTTGTCGTTTGCTTCCGCGCGGCGCCGTTCGATGGCTCGCCATGGGTCGACTTCACCTTCGACGATGCCCACATGCTGGCCCTGGCCACGCGGGACGATCGCGACTTCGACACGCTCTACGAGTGGTTCCAGGACCTGAGCACGTTCCTGCCATGACTGCGCCCCGGACCGACCCGCGGCTCGGCACCGATCTCGGGCCGTACCGCATCGAGTCGGTCGTCGGGCGCGGCGGCATGGGCGTCGTCTACCTCGCCGAAGAGCGACGGCTCAAGCGCCGAGTCGCCCTCAAGGTCCTGCCACCGGAGCTCGCCGGAGACACGGACTTTCGCGCCCGCTTCGAGCGCGAGAGCCAGATGGCGGCGGCGATCGACGACCCCAACATCCTGCCCGTCTACGAGGCAGGCGAGGTCGACGGCGTGCTGTTCATCGCCATGCGCTACGTCGAAGGCACCGACCTCGAGACCCGCCTCGAGCGAGGTCCGATCGTCCCTGCCGAGGCGGTCCGCCTGCTCGGCCAGGTCGGCTCGGCCCTTGATGCTGCCCACGTCCGCGGCCTCGTCCATCGCGATGTCAAGCCGGCCAACATCCTCATCGCGACCGGCGAGGACGAGCGCGGCGACCACGCCTATCTGACCGACTTCGGGCTGACCAAGCACCGCACCCAGGACACGTCGCTGACACGCGTCGGCGCGATCATGGGCACGCTCGACACGATGGCGCCCGAGCAGCTCGAGGGCCTCGACGTGACCGGTGCGACCGACCAGTTCGCGCTGGCGACCATCGCCTACCGAGCCCTGACCGGCACGAAGCCGCTCGTCCGGGAAAGCGAGGCGGCACTCATCACGGCCATCCTCCGAGATCCGCCGCGATCCGCCCACGAGCTGCGACCCGAGCTGCCAGTGACGGTCGACCCCGTGCTCGCGCGGGGCATGGCGAAGGCGCCCCGCGACCGCTTCCCGAGTTGCGCCGCATTCATCGTCGAGCTTCGCCGGGCGCTCGGCATCACCGCGACCCGCGAAGCGGCGACCACGGCACCCGGGCGCGATGGGCGGCGCATCGCCCTGGCGCCACTCATCGGCCTCGTGGTCGTAGGCCTCGCCGGGCTGGCCTTCGTGTTCGGCGGTTTCGGCGACCTGGGCTCAGACGGTTCAGGGTCGCCGGTCGCCGGTGGCCCACCGGACGGGTCGGCCGGTCCTGATCCATCGGCATACCCGAACGCGGATGAAGCGGCCCTGCTCGCCCTGCTCCCGGCGGACATCGCGAGCCGCTGCCGACGGGGCGGCTACGACAATGTCACCGCTGTGAGTGGGGCCAGCTCGCGTCCGCTGGTCAGCCTGGAATGCACACTCGCGCCAGGTGGTGTGGGCGAGTCGACGGCCGACCGTCTCCAGGCTTGGAGGTTGCGGGACTCCGTCGTCGTCACGGCCGATGAGGTCGTTCGCCGTTCCGCAGCCGACCACGCCTCTCCGGAGGGAGATTGCGCAGCCCAAGTGCCGGCGACCGGCAGCTGGTCGATCGAGAACACGGTCGTCGGTCAGGCCGCCTGCTGGATCGAAGGTCCCGACGCGGTGGTCGAGTGGTCGCACGATCGCGATGCCCTCGTGTTCCGGATGGCGCGCGGGAACCGCGACGAGGGCGGCGTCATCGGTCTCTGGCAGTCGACCGGCTTTGCGATCTGGGCCGCCATCCGCGAGCTGACCGGCGGCGTCGATCCAGAAGCCTTCCCGAACGCGGCCGAAGCAGAGCTCCTCGGTCGGCTGCCGATCGACATCGGCGCTACGTGCCGGCGCGGCTCGTACGACGGCCTACCGGATGTGCCACTCCGAGCACCCCAGAATGGATCCGTCGTCGGGACGCGTCCGCCCCTCGCGAGCCTGGTATGCGACGTGCCGGGCCAGCCCATGGCTCTGGAAGCCCGCGTGACCCTCTCCGCCAGCGGCGCGCTCGATGCCGAGGATGCCGACGCCTGGATCTCGAACCGCCTCTATCTTCACGGGCTCGAAGCGGGAGACTGCGCGACGACGCCCGAAGCCCACGGACGATGGTCGTCGGGCGGCGAAGACGCCGGAGCCATCGCCTGCACCACGTCGGAAGGCATGGCGATGCTGTACTGGTCCAGGACGGACGACGACTTCGTGGGGATCGCCAGCCGCGCTGATGGTGACGCCGCCGCCCTGTACGACTGGTGGCAGACCAACGCCCCGTTCATCTCGCCGTGACATGAACCGGATCGACGCGTGACCACGTCCCGCCCCGACGCCAGGGTCGGCACCGACCTCGGTCCGTACCACATCGAGGCGGTCATCGGGCGCGGTGGGATGGGCGTCGTCTATCGGGCGACCGATCGTCGTCTCGGTCGACCGGTGGCGCTCAAGCTGCTGGCGCCGGCCATCGCGGACGACGAGGCGTTCCGGAAGCGCTTCGTCCAGGAGTCCCAGATGGCGGCCGCCATCGACGATCCCAACATCATCCCCATCTACGAAGCCGACGAGATCGATGGGGCGTTCTACCTCGCGATGCGCTTCGTCGAAGGCACGGATCTCGAGTCGCGGCTTCGTCTCGGACCGTTCGAGCCGCGCGAAGCCGTCCACGTCCTCGCCCAGGTCGCCTCGGCGCTCGACGCCGCCCACGCTCGGGGTCTCGTCCATCGCGATGTCAAGCCCGGCAATGTGCTCATCGCCGCCGGCTCCACGCTCGACCGGCCGGATCATGTCTACCTGACCGACTTCGGCCTGACGAAGCATCGCGGCACGCAGACAGCGATGACCGGCGGGTTCCTGGGCACCCTCGCCTACATCGCCCCTGAGCAGATCGAGGGCCGTGATGTCGACGGGCGAGCCGATCAGTACTCGCTCGCGTGCATGGCCTTCGAGTGCCTCACCGGCGCGCCGCCGTTCACGCGTCCGAACGACGTCGCGGTCATCAACGCGCACCTGCACGACAGACCCCCGAGCGCCCACGCCACCGCTGCCGTCCCCACCGCAACCGATACGGTGCTCGGCCGGGCGATGGCGAAGCGCCCAGCCGACCGCTATGGGACGTGCGGAGCGTTCATCGACGCTCTGCGCGACGCACTCGGCGTGCGGCCGACCGAGGCCCACCCCGCACCACCATCGGGGCGTCCGCGGTGGCTGCCGATCGCGGCCGGACTCGTCGTCGTCCTGATCGCCGCGAGCGCAGCGGCCATCTTCGTATCGGGGGCATTCGACGGGCGTCAGCCGGCGAACGGCGACCTGCCGACGAACGACGCATCGGCGCCGTCGGTGGCCGGCTCTTCGTCGCCATCGGCGACGCTGTCGACAGTGGACGAGCACCTCGTCGCGTGGCTCCCGTCGGACCTGCCGACCACTTGTGTCCGAGGTTCCGAGACCCTGCTGCCGACCCGCCAGGGCCCATCGCTCAAGCCGCTCGGCCATGTCGTGTGCCAGTTGCCGGGCGGCTCTGGCCCGAGTGTCATCGAGGCCTTCGATCCGACCTTCCCCCTGTCTTCGACGCCGGCCGACGGGCCAAAGGCGTTCCGTGCCTCGGACGTCGTCATCGGCATGGCCACCGAACTCGGTGCGCAGCCCGGCGACTGCAGGGGCGGTCGCCCCGGTCAGGGCGCCTGGCGCCAGGGAAAGACGCCGGGCGTCGACGAATGGCTGCTCTGTGCGACGGATGACGACGCCGCCCTCCTGGCCTGGTCGGTGGATGACTCGGCGCTCTACGTCGCCCGCGACGAGAGCGGTCCGCTGAGCGCGCTCCACGCCTGGTGGCTGGACAACCGCAACGGATTCGGGCCCAACGAGCGACCGGACTTCCCGACGATCGATGAGCTGCGGCTCATCGCCGCGATACCGACCGACGCCGACCCCGACTGCGTGCCGGGGGACGGACGCCTCCTGCCGACCCTCGTCGGGCTGGAGGTCAAGCCCCGTGGCCACGTCAGCTGCCGCCTCCTTGGCGGTGCAGGCCCGGACGTGATCGAGGGCTTCGACCTGACCACCGGCACAGACGTCCGCGGCTGGGACGTCGTCGACCGGTTGGCCCGCGACCTTGAAGCGACAGCTGGCCCGTGCGGGCTGACGGGCGCGGCCTCGGAGGTCTGGCAGGCAGATGGAGATGACCGCGGCGCTGTGGTCTGCTACGCGGACGCCGAGACCGGCGATGCGGTCATCACCTGGTCGCAAGATGACTTCGTGCTCTATCGAGCAGTCGCCTCCGATGGCGACCGAGCCGGGCTCCTCCGGTGGTGGCAGGAGAACGCGCCGAACATGGCCCCGTGACCACCCCCGGTCCCGACTCACGCCTCGGCACCGACCTTGGGCCGTATCGCATCGAGCGTGTACTCGGCCGCGGCGGGATGGGCGTCGTCTATCTCGCCGAGCAGCGCGAGCTGGGCCGCAAGGTGGCGCTCAAGCTGCTGCCCGACGAGCTGGCGCATGACGCCGACTTCCGGGTCCGCTTCGAGCGCGAGTCACGCCTCGCTGCCAGCCTCGACCATCCCAATATCGTGCCCATCTTCGAGGCCGGCGAGCTCGATGGGGCGGTCTTCCTCGCGATGCGCTACGTCGAGGGCACCGACTTCGCGAGCCGCCTGCACGCCGATCCAGCACTCACGCCGGATGCGACGGTGCACATCCTGGAGCAGGTGGCCCGCGCGCTCGATGCCGCGCACGGGCGGGGCCTCGTGCATCGCGACGTCAAGCCGGCCAACGTCCTGCTCGATCCGTCGGCGGGGGACGAGGTGGCTGACCATGCCTACCTGACCGACTTCGGGCTGACGAAGCAGACTGGCTCGGAGTCGGGCCTCACGAAGGCAGGCTCGTTCTTGGGCACCCTCGCCTACATGGCGCCGGAGCAGATCGATGGTCGTGACGTCGACGGTCGCGCCGACCAGTACAGCCTCGCCTGCATGGCGTTCGAGGCGCTCACCGGCCAGCAGCCGTTCCGCCGTGATCAAGAGATCGCCGTCGCGATGGCGCATCTCAAGGATCCGGTGCCGTCAGCTGTCGCCCTACGACCGACGTTGCCGGCCGCCGTCGACACCGTCCTTGCTCGTGGCATGGCGAAGGACCCGGAGGCGAGGTACGGCAGCTGCGTGGCCTTGACCGGTGACCTCGGCGCGGCGATCCGTGGCGCGGCCATCGCCGCCACACCCGGGACGGTCGCGCGACCGTCGCGTCGCTCGCCGGCGATCGCGGCACTCATCGTCGCTGCAGTGGTCGGTATCGCGGCGCTGTCGTTCGCGTCCGGGCTTCTTGGCGCCGGTGCGTCGCCATCACCGTCGAGTCCGTCCGGACGGGCGAGCGAGACCGGCTCACCCTCGATCAGTGCCGGTCCCACGCCCACCTCGAGCGCATTCCCGAGTAGCAACGAGACAATGCTCCTGGGCATGCTCCCGGCGGCCTGGGGCAGCGACTGCACTCGCGGGTCGTACCAGGCCACCGATGTCTCCTTCACCGGCGATGAGGACCCGCATCGCCCGACGGGGAGTGTCGACTGCACGCCACCAGAGGGCGCCGGTGCCGATGCGGTCTCGGTCCGCTGGTTCCCGGGCATCGAGGGCCAGGGCGATGCCGAGCTCTCGGTCGTGCTGACGAACTTCGGTGGCGGCCTCGCTCCTGCCGAGGGCGGCGGATCGCCCATCCCGACCGCCGGTTGCGACCGATCGTGGGTCAGCAGCGGCCGCTGGACGCGCGCCGACGAGGATGCCGGTGCCATCCTGTGCTATCGGGGCAGCGAAGGCGGGCGGGTCGCCAAGGACGAGAACGGCGTTTGGGTGGAACGTGGGCCCGCCTGGATCTACTGGTCATACGCCGACGAGCCGATCTTCGCGTGGGCGACACGTGCCGATGGCGACAGCGCAGCGCTCTACGACTGGTTCGCACAGAACGCGAGATTCATCGCACCTTGACTACGCCGCGCCCCGACTCGCGCCTCGGCACCGACCTCGGCCCATACCGCATCGAGCGCGTGCTCGGCCGGGGTGGCATGGGCGTCGTCTATCTCGCCGAGCAGCGCGAGCTGGGTCGCAAGGTGGCGCTCAAGCTGCTGCCCGACGAGCTGGCGCATGACGCCGACTTCCGAGCACGTTTCGATCGCGAGTCGCACCTCGCCGCATCGATCGACCACCCGAACATCATCCCGCTCTACGAGGCCGGCGAGATCGATGGCACGGCCTTCCTGGCCATGCGATTCGTGGACGGCGTGGACCTCGCCAGTCGCCTCGGCGATGGACCGATGGACCCGACCGAGGCCGTCGCCATCCTCGGCCAGGTCGCCGGCGCCCTCGACGCCGCCCACGCCCGCGGGCTGGTCCACCGCGACGTCAAGCCCGGAAACGTGCTGCTCGATCGGACGGCGCAGGGCGAGCACGCCTACCTGACGGACTTCGGACTGACCAAGGAGACGGGCACGGAGTCGGGGTTGACGCGCGTGGGCTCGTTCATGGGCACGCCGGCGTACATGGCGCCGGAGCAGATCGAGGGCCAGGACGTCGATGGCCGCGCCGACCAGTACAGCCTCGCATGCATGGCCTTCGAGCTGCTCGTCGGCAGGGTGCCGTTCCAGCGAGACCAGGAGTTCGCCGTCGCGATGGCACATGTCCGCGACCAGGCGCCGGCGCCGACCAGCCTCAAGCCGGACCTGCCCGGTCCGGTCGACGTCGTCATCGGCCAGGCGCTGGCCAAGGATCGAGAGGCGCGCTACGCGACATGCTCCGCATTCATCGACGATATGCGGGCTGCCCTCGGTGGCCGCGCGGTCAGCGCGCGACCGATCAGCCTACGCACCTGGCGCCGGACGCCGGTCCGCATTGCGGCTGCGGCAATCGCTCTCGGACTCGTCGCCATCGGTGGACTTGCCTTCGCGTCCGGGCTCGGTCGCCCCGGGTCCGACGGCGCCTCGCCATCCGGGTCCCTCGCGGCGCTCATCTCACCGTCGCCCGCCGGGTCGACGTCGTCACCGACGCCGGACCCGGCCGTCTTCCCGAACCCCGACGAACAGGCCGTCATCGCCCTCTTGCCCCCGGACCTGCAGGCGAGCTGCGCCCGCAGTGACGGGCGGGCGGACACGACGCAGGCTGGCTTCGTCGGACGCGCAGCGACCGTCTATGCCGGTGACCCACCGAAGCCGGTCTTCCAGGACATCCACCCGCCGGCGCCGAAGGTCGGTCTCGCCTGTGTGCCCGCCAGCGGTGCGGACCGGGTGGTCGTCCAGACGTTCCGTCCGGAGGGCGGCACGAGCGACCCAGCCTCGATCGCCGAGACCGCGCTGGCGTACCTCGCAGCCCGCTACGAGATCACCCAGGACGCGTGCTCGGCGACGACGCCGGCGACCACCACGTGGTCGAAGGGCGGCAGCTCGGTCTCCAATGGCTACGTCGTGTGCATCCCGGAGGCCGGTTTCGAGGGCGGCGGCGCGTGGATCTACTGGTCGTTCGATCGCGGCAAGGTCTTGGCCTTCGCCTCGCGCGCCGACGGTGACTTCGACGCGCTGCACCGCTGGTGGAAGAACGTGACCCTCTTTATCGAGTGACCCGCGTCGCGGGTCCGAGGCGTCAAGCCGCCGGGCCGAAGACGAGCTTCGATGCGGGTTCAGGCCCGATGAGCGTGAGCTCGGTGCCCATCGATGCATCGGCCGGCACAGCCCACGTCGTCACCTGCGCGAGCGCCGCGAGATACGTCGACTCGACCGCCATCGGCGCATCGGGGCAGGCCATCTCGGTGACCGCCAGGGGCCCGAACGTGATGGTCGACCCGACGGTCGAGTAGGCGCCACTGTACTGGTTGCAGCCGCTCGAGCCGGATGCCTGGTCGACGCTCAGATCGAGCGTCACGACCACGCCCGCCGGCAGCCGGGTGTCGCCGATGGACTGCAACGCCCAGGTCGTCCCGGCGAGCGGTGACGCGCCGCTCGATGGCGTCGACGGTGACGGTGAGCCCGCCGCTCCACAGGCGGCCAGGACGGCCAACGCGACCACGAGGGCGACGATCCGACGCATGCGCCGGAGAGTACCCCAGGCGGCCGGTCGAGGCGCTCGCCGGCCGGATGAACGCCGGCGGGCGGCCCTCTGCTAGGCTTCACCGCCGATGACCGCCTCGCTCGACCGTCCCCGAACCCTCGTCGAAAAGATCTGGGACGACCACGTCGTCCTCGACGAGCCGGGCGCCCCGACCGTCCTGGCCGTCGACCTGCATCTCGTCCACGAGGTCACCAGCCCGCAGGCCTTCACGGGTCTCCGTGAGCGCGGTCTCGGTGTGCGCCGTCCGTCCCAGACCGTGGCCACGGCCGACCACTCCATCCCGACCCATGATCGGGCGCTGCCGATCCTCGATCAACAGGCCGCCTTCCAGGTCCAGCAGCTGGAACGCAACTGCGTGGAATTCGGCATCCCCGCCTACACGATCGGCTCGGCGCACCAGGGCATCGTCCATGTCATCGGTCCTGAGCTCGGCCTCACGCAGCCGGGCATGACCATCGTCTGCGGCGACTCGCACACCGCGACGCACGGAGCGTTCGGGGCCCTCGCCTTCGGCATCGGGACGAGCGAGGTCGAGATGGTGCTCGCCACCCAGACCCTGCTCCAGCGCCGGCCGCGGACCTATGAGGTCCGGGTCGACGGCCGGCTGCGACCGGGAGTCAGCGCCAAGGACATCATCCTTGCGCTCATCGCCCGCATCGGCATCGGCGGCGGCACCGGCCACGTCTTCGAGTACACCGGGGAAGCGATCCGCGCCCTCTCGATGGAGGAGCGCATGACGGTCTGCAATATGAGCATCGAAGGCGGCGCCCGCGCCGGCCTCATCGCGCCCGACGAGACGACCTTCGAGTTCGTCCACGGCCGGCCGCACGCTCCGTCAGGTGTCGACTGGGATGCCGCCGTGGCGCGCTGGCGCGAGCTGCCCTCGGATGCCGGCGCGACCTATGACGCGTCGATCACGCTGGCGGCGGGCGACCTGGAACCGATGGTCACCTACGGCACGAACCCGGGCATGGGCATCCCCATCACGGGCCGCGTCCCCTCCCCCGACGAACTGCCGGAGCCAGCCCATCAGCGGGCCCTCGAGAAGGCGCTCGGCTACATGGATCTGCGGCCTGGCCAGGCGATCCTCGGCCAGAAGCTCGATGTCGTGTTCATCGGCTCGTGCACCAACTCGAGGATCTCGGATCTCCGCCAGGCGGCGGCGATCATGCGCGACCGACACGTCGCCGACGGGCTGCGCGTGATGGTCGTGCCCGGCTCGCAGCAGGTCAAAGCAGCCGCCGAGGCGGAGGGCCTCGACGACGTCTTCCGAGCCGCCGGCGCCGAGTGGCGGGAGGCCGGCTGCTCGATGTGCATCGCCATGAACGGCGACCAGCTGGCGCCCGGCCAGTACGCCATCAGCACGAGCAACCGCAACTTCGAGGGCCGCCAGGGCAAGGGCGGCCGAACGTTCCTGGCGTCGCCGCTCACGGCCGCCGCGAGTGCGCTGCACGGTGTCGTGACCGACCCGCGGACGCTGCTCGAGACGGACGCCGCGGTCGTCGGGGGCCGCTGAGCGACGTGCCCGGCGAGCCGTTCGAGACGTTCACCAGCCGGATCATCCCGCTGCCATCCGAGAACGTCGACACCGACCAGATCATCCCCGCCCGGTTCCTCAAGACGACCGATCGCTGGGGGCTCTCGGAGGCCCTCTTCGCCGACTGGCGCTTCGATGACGACGGTCTGCCGAAGCCAGACTTCGTGCTCAACCGGCGCGAGATGCAGGGCCGGCGGATCCTGCTCACGGGCGACAACTTCGGGGCCGGCTCGTCACGCGAGCATGCGCCCTGGGCGCTCACCGCGTGGGGCATCCGGGCCATCCTGTCGACCTCGTTCGCCGACATCTTCCGTAGCAACAGCCTCAAGAACGGCCTGCTGCCGATCGTCGTCGAAGCCGAGCGCCACCGTCAGCTGTTCGAGTTGGTGGTCACCGATCCCGATGTCGAGCTGACGGTCGACCTGGCCGGTCAGGTCGTGCACTTGCCCGGTGACGAGGACATGCCCTTCGATGTCGACCCCTTCGCCCGGCGCATGCTGCTCGAGGGGACCGACGAGATCGGCTATCTCATCGGCCGCGAGGCGGCCATCGCGGCCTACGAATCGGAGCATCCGCCGCGCATCGACACGACCGTCGCCGGCTGATCGACCGGCCCCGACCAGGCATCACCAAGGAGGATCCGTGGCCAAGCAATACGCCAGCCAGCCCGAGATGACCGTCGACAGTGCCAAGACCTACACGGCCACGATCGAGACGTCGGCCGGCACGATGGTCGCCGAGCTGTACCCCAAGGAAGCCCCGATGACCGTCAACAACTTCGTCTTCCTGGCCCGCGACGGCTTCTACGACGGGGTGATCTTCCATCGCGTCATCCGCGGTTTCATGATCCAGGGCGGCGACCCGACCGGCACGGGGACCGGCGGACCTGGCTACCGCTTCCGTGACGAGCCCGTTCGGTTGCAGTACAC
>DATBSD010000003.1:0-4931 GCA_036559965.1 Candidatus Limnocylindrales bacterium | reverse complement strand
GGCGCCATCGAGAGCACGCCTCCCCAGCGACGCGTGTTCGGCAGCACGACCTGCCAGACCGGGCCGGCGTAGAGCGGCCGGTCGTCGACCACGATGCGTGCCTCGAACGGGCGCAGGCGCGGCGCGACGGCGACGGCCGCCGCCGCGATCGCGAACGGGCCCACCCGCCGCTTCCAGGCGTCATCGGTCGCATCGAGCACGTGCGCATCGAGCCCCAGCCCAGCAGCCAGCATGAAGCGCTCGACACGGCCGTCGGCGAGCGTCAGCCGCCCGAGGTCCATGGGCCGCGCGGTGGCGGCCAGGAGGGCGGCCGCAGCTGCTGCCGGCGCTTGCGGCATGCCCAGCTCGCGGGCCACGACATTGGTCGAGCCGCCCGCCAGGACGGCCAGCCGGACGCCGGTGCCGGCGACCTCGCTGGCGACGTCCCTGGCCGTCCCATCGCCGCCGGCGGCCATGACCACGTCGCACTCCCCGGCGGCGAGGATGGGTGCCAGGAGGTCGTGGACGTCGACCCCGGGTCGTCGCTCGACGACGTCGAGCGTCCAGCCGGCCGCCTCGAGGGTCGGTCGCAGGTGCTCGACCGGGTAGGGACCGCGGTACGAGGTCGGGTTGGAGACGAGGACGGCGCGCACCGCCGGATGGTAGGGCGGCCCTCCGGAGAGCGTTGCGTCAGGCGCGGGCGCGCAACCGGGCAAGGGCCGCGTCGTCGCCGCTGACGACGATCGACTCGCCGGCCACGAGGCGCCGATCATCGGCCGGGTTGGACTCGTACCGCGCATGCGCGGCATCGCCACGGGCGATGGCCAGCACGACGATGTCGTCGGCCTCGACATCGGCGACCGTTCGCCCGTCCAGCGGCCGACCTTCGACGATGGCGACCGCCTCGAGCCCGAAGGCCGGATCGCGGTGATCGAGGGCGGCATCGAGGTAGTCGACGATGGCAGGACGGACGGCCAGCTCGGCCAGCCGGTGGCCGGCCATGACGTAGGGCGAGACGGTCCGGTCGGCGCCCGCCCGGCGGAGCTTGTCCTCGGCCTCGAGGGTGTTGGCCCGTCCGATGATGGTCATCGCGGGATGGAGCTGTCGAGCGGACAGGATGACGTAGACGTTGAGCGCGTCGGTGTCGATGGCCGTGACCAGCCCGCGGGCGCGTTCGACCCCGGCCTGGCGCAGCACGCTGTCGGCCGTGGCGTCACCCAGGACGACGAAGTGGCCGTCGGCACGGGCCCGTTCGAGCGACTCCTGGATGAGGTCCACGACGACGACCGACTGGCCGGCCTGGACGAGCTCCCGGGCGACGGTCGCGCCCACGCGGCCGTAGCCGCAGAGCACGAAGTGGCCGCTCAGGCCGTCGATCTGCTCCTGCATCCGTCGCGCCTCCCGTCGTCCGCTGGTGACCTCTTCGACGATGAACTCTGCCGCGATGCCGACCGTGCCGAAGATGATGGCCACCCCGGCCACGGCCAGCAGGCTGGTCCAGACCTGACCGAGCTGGTCGAGCGGCTCGACCTCGCGGAAGCCGACCGTGGTGAGCGTGATCATGGTCATGTACCAGGCGTCGGCCAGCGGCCAGCCGAAGAGGGCCATGTAGCCCAGGGTGCCGACGACGATCGACGCGACGACGAAGGCCAGCCAGACCGCCACATGGCGGCGGCGGAAGCGGCTTCGCGCGGGCGTCCGGATGGGTGACACGGCGGTCATCGCGGCAGCCTAGCGGGTCGCCGGCTGGAGGCGAAGCCCGATCGCGCTAGCGGACGAGGTCCAGGACGGTCGGTTGGTGACGCACCGATGCGCCGATGATGGACACGCCGCGGCTGCGCCGGCCGGCGTCGTACCACGCCCCGCCAGCGCCGTCGGTCAGCACGGCGCCGCCCTCTTCGGCGATGAGCCCGGCCGCAGCGACGTCCCAATTCGAGAGCGAGCGCAGCTGGACGAAGATGTCGAAGCGGCCGTTGCCCAGATAGGCGAGGGCGAGCGCCGAGCTGCCCAGCGTCCGGCTCACGCGCGTCACCCGGCGCACGGCCGCCTCGCGGTGACGATAGCCCCGCCAGGGCATGGCCAGCGAGACGAGGCAATCCTCGAGCCGTTCCTTGTCGGGCAGATGGATGCGGCGCCCGTCGAGCCGGGCGCCCTGTCCCGCCACCGCGCTGAACAGCTCGTCGCGCAGGGGGTCGTAGATGACGCCGACGGTCGGGCGGCCGTCGAGCACGAAGGCGATGCTGACGCAGAAGATGGGCACGCCATTGGCATAGTTGACCGTCCCGTCGAGGGGGTCGACGACCCACGCCCGACCTGCCCCCTCGGAGGCGTGCGCGCCCTTGCCCCGCCGCGACCGATGCTCGCCCGACTCCTCGGCCACGATGGCATCGTCCGGAAAGCGCGACCGGATGGCGTCCAGGATGAGCGCCTCGCAGAGGTGGTCGACCTCGGTCACGACATCGCGGGGGCCCTTGTGGACGATGCGCTCGAGACGCTCGTAGCGCTCGAGCTGGATGGCCCCGGCTCCGCGGGCGGCCCCGACGGCCAGGTCCAGCTCCGCGGCGTGGGTGGTCATGTGCAGCGGACCAGCAGCCGCTCAGCGACCCAGGGCGGGTCGTCCGGCCCCGGCGGCGGGATGGAGCGCACGACCTGGATCTGCCCGCCCGGCGGGATCGACGCCGTCCGGAAGACGGGGTCGGCCGGCGAGCTCACGCCGCCGCGCGTGATACGGCAGGTGGGCACGCTCGCCGATGGGCCGTCGTTGCCGACCGCGAAGACGATGTCGGCCCCGCCGTCGGCCAGTCCGGTCGCCGCGAGGATCTCGACCGGGAAGGGACCCACGCTGCCGAGCGCCCAGTTCGCGACCAGAGCGAGGACGAGGAAGCCGATGCCGATGCCGACCACGATGGTGCCGTGGACCTGGGTCGTACTGGGGCCCTTGAGGGCGCCCGGATTGTCGGCGTCGCACAGGGCGACACCCAGTGGGGTGGGCTTGCCGCAGCGGACGCAGGTGTCGTGCGGCTGGTCGACGTCGACGGTCGGGGCGCCCGTGGTCATGGCGTCGCAGCGTAGCGCGGATGACCGGGTGGTGCGGCCGCCGGGTCGAGCGCTCGATCGCCGGAGGCGGCTGACGCGCGACCGCTTGCGTCAGCCGAGGTCGGCGCGCTCGGCCGCGGCGAGGACCTCGCCGATCCGGTCGCGGTGGACCCAGTGGAGGATGATCTCGTCGGCGCCCGCATCGCGCCAGCGTTCTGCCGCGCCGACCATGTCGACGAGCAGCGGGTCGTCGACCGCGGCGTCGGCCGGCAGCAGGTCGACGGCGACGATGACGGCGACGTCGGCGCGCGAACGGCCGGCGTCGGCGAGCGCGGCCTCGAACGTCGACAGGTCCTCGGCGAGGCGCTTGGCCGTCGTCGCCCAGGCGTCCCCGACGCGAGCCGCCAGCCGCGCGCCAGCCGGCGTCTCGCCACCGATGACGATGCGCGGCAGCGGATCAGGGACGGGGTGGGCGACGGCGTCGGTCAGCCGCGTCCAGCGGCCATCGAACGTGACCGGCCCGCCGGCCCACAGGGCGCGCAGGACCGCGACCGCCTCCTCGAGCCGAGCCGCGCGCTCGGCCGGCGGCGGGAAGTCGATGCCGAGCATGGCCATCTCCTCGGCGAAGCCGCCGATGCCGATGCCCACGTCGAGCCGACCAGGCGCCAGGGCGGCGACGTTGGCGGTCATCCGGGCGAGGACGGCCGGGTGCCGATTCATGACGTTGGTCACGAACGAGCCGACCGTCGCGCGCTCGGTCACGGCGGCCGCGCCGGCGAGCGTCGTCCAACACTCCAGCACCGCGCGCTGGCGGTCGCCGCGGCTAAGGAAGTGGTCCCAGCAGTAGATGCCGTCGAAGCCGGCTCGCTCGAGCCAGCCGGCCGTCCGCAGCCACCAGCCGGGCGAGACGCCGATGGACGTCGGGTTGATGCCGATGCGCGGTCGCGCTCGCTCGCTCACGGGCTGCCTCGTCTACCCTGTCTCCGGTCCAGCGTACCGCGCGGAGAACCCGCCCATGAGCCAAGCCCGCGCCGAGATCGGCATCTTCGGCGGATCCGGCCTCTACGCCTTCCTCGACGACGCCCGCGAAGTGGCGGTCGAGACGCCGTACGGGTCGCCGTCGGCGCCCCTCACGATCGGCGTCGTCGAGGGCCGGGAGGTCGCCTTCCTGCCCCGCCACGGCCGGGCACACGAGCATCCACCGCACATGATCAACTACCGCGCCAACCTCTGGGCGATGCGGTCACTGGGGGTCTCGCGCATCATCGGCCCGTGCGCCTGCGGCTCGCTCCGCGCCGACGTCCATCCCGGTGAGTTCCTCATCGCCGACCAGCTCGTGGACCGAACGACCGGGCGCAAGGACACCTTCTACGACGGCCCCAAGACGACGCACATCTCGTTCGCCGACCCGTACTGTCCGACGCTCCGCCCGCTGGCGCTGCAGGCCGCGCGTGACGAGGGCATCACCGCGCACGACGGTGGCACGATGGTCGTCATCCAGGGACCGCGCTTCTCGACACGCGCCGAATCGCGCTGGTTCTCGGCAGCCGGCTGGTCGGTCGTGGGCATGACGCAGTACCCAGAGGCATATCTCGCGCGCGAGCTCGAGATGTGCTTCGTGAACGTCTCGCTGGTGACCGACTACGACGCCGGGCTCGAGGACGACGACGCTGCCGTCACCCACGAAGGCGTGCTCGAGGTCTTCAACGCCAACGTCGCCCGGGTCCGTCGGTTGCTGTTCGCGCTCTTGCCGCGCATCCCGGTCGAACGCGACTGTCCGTGTGCGACCGCCCTCGGCGGTGCAAGCAGCGACTAGCCAGCCGCGCAGCAGGCGCAGGCGCCGTCGGCGGCGCCGATGACGGCTTCGGCGGCACCACAGCACGGACCACCGTCCTCGACCATGACGAGGGGCGTCC
>DATBSD010000002.1:0-15600 GCA_036559965.1 Candidatus Limnocylindrales bacterium | reverse complement strand
GCCAGCCCGACCCGAAGCGACGATGAGAGGCCGGCCTCCGGGTGCTCGTTGCGGACGATGCGTTCGCCCCGCCACGCGACGCCGTCCAGGATGGCGTCCGCTGCTGCCCCGAGCACGACGACGACGTCGGCGAGGCCCGCTCCGGCCACGGTCTCGAGCACGCGCTCGAGCATGGGCCGCCCTGCCACCGGCGCGAGCTGCTTGGCAGAGCCGAAGCGGGACGATGCCCCGGCCGCCAGGACCAGGGCCGTCACGTGTTCCTGCACCGCAGCATCTTCTCACCGGCCTTCCGGTGGAGTACCGTGGGCCGCGGTCCACTCGGGCGCCTGGGGACCGATCGTGCGTGAGGGAGAAGGGACCATGGCCGACGAGTCGAAGCCCACCGGGTGGCCGCCTCAGGGTGAGGCGCCGGAGCCGGAGCCGACCGCGGACGCTCCAGCGGCCGAAGAGGCCACAACCGTGGATGCGACACCCGCGGATGCGACACCCGCAGCCGCCCCAGCGGGCGCGGCGATCAAGATGCCGACGGACACGACGTCGCGGGTCATCCTCGTCAACGGCCTGGCGACGGCCATCCTGGCCCTCGTCGGCGTCGTCCTTGGCGCCTGGCGGCTCGAGCTCTTCGGCGCGGTCATGATCGTGGTCGGCCTCGTCGCGGCCGGCGTGGCCTGGGCCGTGTCGACGGGCATGGTCCGCAGCGAGTCGCTGCCCGGCCGTGACATCGAGCTTGCCGCCGGCATCGTCGCCGGCGTGCTCGGCGTGCTCAACGTCTTCGAGATGGTCTTCGACCTCGACGACCTCGACGATCGCGGCGGCATCATCGGCGTCGTGCTCACGATCGCCCTCGCGGTCGTCGCCCTGGCCCTCTTCGCCGGTGCCGTGCGCCGCTGGACGAGCCCGCGCGAGATCCTCGCCAACGGGGATCGCGGGACGCGGCTGGCCTATGCCGGTGTCGGCCTCGTGATCCTGGGCTGGCTGGGCAACGTGACCCTCGGCATCTGGAACTTCTCGGCCGGCGTCGGGGTGCTGACCTTGATCCTGCTCGCCGGCGTCGTGCTCCGCTGGGCGAGCGACCCGGCCTCCAAGCGACTGCCGGTGGCCGGTGCCTGGATCGCCGTCGTGCTCGCCGTCGTTGCCGCCCTGCTGGGGCTCCAGCACCTGACGGCGCTCATGGATCGTGCCGACGACATCGGCATCGATGACTGGCTCTTCCTGCTCGCCGCCCTGGCGGGCGTCGCACTGACCCTCGTGGGCGCCGTCTGGACGGCCTACGAGCGCACGATGGACGCCCAGGAACGATCCACGGTCGGGGGAGGCGACGTCAGCTGATCAGCCGGCTTCGGCCTTCGCTCGCATCGGGCCGCCCGCGGCGCCGTGCCGTGCGGCGACGATCTCGGCCATGATCGCGAGGGCAGTCTCGGCCGGCGCCCGACCGCCAAGGTCGAGGCCGATCGGCCCCCGCAGGCGGCTCAGCGCGTCCGGCGCCACGCCGGCGTCCAGCAGCCGCTGACGACGGTCGGCCTGCGTCTTGCGGCTGCCGACCGCGCCGACGTAGCGGCAACCTCGCTCGAGCGCGGCGACGATGGCCGGCTCGTCGAACTTCACGTCGTGGGTCAGCACGGCGACCGCGTCGCTCGGACCGAGCCCGATGTCCTCGGCGACCTCGTCAGGCCAGCCGACGACGAGCTGGTCCGCGTCCGGGAAGCGCTCGCGCGTCGCGAAGGTCGCCCGGCCGTCGATGACGACGGTCGCGTAGCCGAGCTCACGAGCGATGCGAACGAGCGGCATGGCGACCTGCACGGCGCCCACGACGACCAGCCGCGATGGCGACGGGAACGCCTCCACGAAGTAGCCTCGCTGGCCGATCTCGATGGTCCGCGACGTGCCCGCATCGAGCGCCTCGCGGGCCGCTTCGACGAGCGCCGCGTCGGCGGTCGCGTCGCCCAGGCTGCCGTCCAGCCCGCCCGCTTCGCTCACGGTCAGCGGCGCCTCGGGAGGGCTCCCATCCCCGGGCGGATGTGGCCCGAACGCCGGTCCCGGGGAATCGATCGGTAGCGGCGTGATGACGGCCACGCCATCGCGCCCGGCAGCGGCGTTGATGATCGCGGCCGGGACGAACGGCTGCATGAGCACGTCGATCGTGCCGCCGCAGGCCAGCCCCACGTCCCACGCCTGCTCGTCGCTGATGCCGTAGCGCACGACGCGGCTGCGACCGGTGCTCCGGGCGCGCTCGACCTCCTCGAACGCGGCGCCCTCGACGCACCCGCCGCTGACCGAGCCCGCCAGGCGGCCGTCGGCGGCCACGAGCATGACCGCGCCCTCCGGTCGCGGCGCGGAGCCGAAGGTGCGCACGACGACGGCCCGTCCGATGTCCTGGCCCTCGGCCTGCCAGGCGGCCAGCGTCTCGTTGAGCTCCCTCATCGCGGGCCGTCTCCCTCGAGCGTGTCTCGCCCGGTCGACGCCATCGGCCGGGCCGCCCAGGCCGCCAGGCCGGCGGCAGTCGGGCTGGAGCGCGCACCCGCGTCGGTGGCAGCTGCCGCCTCACTGCCGCGACGCAGGTCGCCGGCCCGGACGCCGGCCAGGATCTCGCCCAGCCGCTCGAGCGAGGCGACCGTGCCGGCGGGCAGAAAGTCGTCGATGTACGGGTGGGCCGCCTGCATGCCGCCGGCCAGCGGCTGGTAGCCCGGCACACCGGCCAGCGGGTTGAGCCACACGAGCCGATGGCAGTTGCGGCGCAGGCGGGCCGTCTCCGAGGCGACGAGCGCCGGGTCGCCCCGGTCCCAGCCGTCGGAGACGACGATGACCACGCCACTCGAGCGCAGCGTTCGGCGCGCCCACTTGAGGTTGAAGTCGCGGAACGAGGCGCCGATGCGCGTGCCGCCCGCCCAGTCCTCGACGGCATCTGCCACGTTGGCCAGCGCCCGGTCGCGATCGCGGTCGCGGAGCTGGCGCGTGACACGCGTCAGCCGTGTGCCGAAGACGAACGATTCGGTGCGCACGATGGACGCCGCAGAGAGCGCCTGCACGAAGCGCAGCAGGAGCCGTGAGTGCCGCTCCATGGAGCCCGAGATGTCGCACAGCACGACGATCGGCCGTGGGCGACGGGTCGGCCGCCGCCAGACCCACTCGGTCAGGTCGCCACCGGTCGCCAGGTTGCGCCGGTACATCGCCCGCGGCGCGAGGTAGCGGCCGTGGCGGTGGAGCTCGTGCCGGCGCGTGCGCCGCTGCTCCAGGTGCGGTTTCAGCAGGTCGACCAGCCGCTCGGCGTCACGCAGCTCGGCGGCCGTCATGCGGTCGAACTCACGGTGCCGGAGCGCCTCGGCGGTCGAGAAGGCATCGGGCGCGATGACCGTCCGATCCGGCGTCACGGCCTCGTCGCCGTCCTCGCCGGCCGCCGCCAGCAGCTGGCCGAGAGGCTCGCCGGCGGCGTGGTCATCGTCGGCTGCACCCGTGTCGGTGCCGTCGGCGCCTGCATCGAGGCCCTCGTCCTCGAGCGGCGGCAGGGCCGGCCCATCGCTTGGCAGGCGCGCCGCGCGGCGACGCCACCAGCGCTCGAAGATGCGGTCGTAGACGATGCGGTCATCGCGTCGTCGGACGAAGACGGCCTCGCCTGCGGCGCGCACCTGCTCACGGTCGCCGACGTCGACGAGCGTCAGTGCCCGGGAGAAGTCTATCGCCGCACCGAGGTCGACCGCCAGCCCGCCGGCCCGAAGCGCGCGACCGAAGCCGACCGCCTCACCGACCAGCCGGCGTCCGTCGACCGCCTGGCCGCCGGGCGCGAGGATGACCGCCGTCGGGACCGTCGACTGGTCGTCTGGGGCGGCTCCGGGCGCTGGTGCCATGGCTAGGCTCCGGCCGCGGCCTCAGCCAGGTAGCGGGCGGCGGTCTCGCCCTGGATGCGCCGGATGTCCTCCTCGTACTTGAGGACCACCCCGAGCGACGTGTCGACCACCTCGGGGCTCAGCTCGACGGCACCGAGCGAGAGCAGGGCGGCGGCCCAGTCGAGCGTCTCGGCCACGCCGGGCACCTTGGTCAGGTCCGCTTCACGCAGCCGATGGATGAAAGCCACCACCTGGCGAGCGAGGTGCTCCGGGGCGTCGGGCACCCGGGCGACGACGATCTCGTACTCCTTGGCCGGCGTCGGATAGTCGATCCAGTGGTAGAGGCAGCGGCGCTTGAGCGCATCGTGCACCTCGCGCGTCCGATTCGAGGTCAGGATGACGCGCGGCGGTTGCTCGGCCCGGATGGTCCCGATCTCGGGCACGGTGACCTGGAAGTCGGACAGGATCTCGAGCAGGTAGGCCTCGAACTCCTCGTCGGCACGGTCGATCTCGTCGATGAGCAGGACCGGGGGCGTGCCGGTGCCGTCCGACTCGAGCGCCTGGAGGAGCGGCCGCTTGATGAGGAACTCGGTGCTGAAGATGTCGTGCGCCTTGGCGCGATCGATGTCGCCACGCGCCTCGAGCAGCCGGATCTCGAGCATCTGGCGCGGGTAATTCCACTCGTAGACGGCCGTGTTGACGTCGAGGCCCTCGTAGCACTGGAGGCGGATGAGGCGCGCGTCGAGGCTCGAGGCGAGGACCTTGGCGAGCTCCGTCTTGCCGACGCCGGCCTCACCTTCGAGCAGCAGCGGGCGGCCAAGCTCGAGGCTCAGGAAGACGGCCGTGGCCAGCGACCGCTCACAGATGTAGCCACGCTCGCGGAAGGCGCCTTGGACGCCTTCGATGGAGCGCATCGACTGGGGAGGGCGGTCAGTGCTCGTCATGGGGCGGCGAATCTACACCCACGCGGGTTGCGGACGACGGGTGCCTCTTCTCGCGCACCAGCAGTCCAGCAAGGCGGATGACGACGAGCCCGACTACCAGCAACGCAACGCCGGCGAGGTAGAGCCAGTCGTCACGGTCGATGAGTTCCGGATCCGGCCCGATGTAGCGGTAGGTGATGAGCACAGCGCCAGCTCCGAAAAGCAGGGCTCCGATGGCGACCGCGATCAGATCACGCGTCGACCGATCCCCTCCCTGACCCCGTTGTCGACGTCGTATGACCTCGCCGATGAGCAGGCCGGCGACGCCCAGGATCGCCACCGCCACTGCGATCCGACCGGCATCCTCGATGAAGCGGCCAACGGCCGGTGACCGCCCGAGGCCGGCGGTCACGCCGAGGGCGGCCGCGGCCCCGACGGCAAAGCCCCCGGCAAGCGGCACGCCGAACCGGACGAGCCCGGCACGGACCTCGCTGGCCGTCATCCCACGAGGAGGGTCGAGCAGCGCCGCCATGAGCAAGACAAGGCCGATGATGAGGAAGACCAGCAGGGAGAAGCCAAAGGCGAGCCACCCGGCCAAGACAGGTAGCACGGCTCCGATGATGAAGCCGACCAGTCCGAATGCGACGATCGCGAACGTCCGCCTTCGTCGCCGATCCCGTCGCGTCCCGACCGCCGGTCGATCCGGCTTGCCGACGATCGGCCCCGGCGGCCCGAGATCGACGCCGTCGACGATGAGGCCGTACGCCAGCCGTGTCTGAGCGGGCACGCCGAGGACGCGATCCTCCAGGGTCTCGGCGCTTACGGTCAGCGTCGCAGGCCGCCCTTCGACATCGAAAGCATGCGACCAATCCTCGTGCTGCCGGAGGCGTGGAAGCGTACAAAGCACGGCGTCATCGAGGTAGACGCTCTCGGGGCCATCTCTGAACAGCCCGACAGGGCCGAGCTCGATGCGGTGGTCGACGCCCGTCACAGAGACCTCCCAGCCGTCGGACGCGATCGTCTCTGGGTTACGGCTCGCGCCGCTCATCCGTCGGGCGCATCGAGGCGACTGGGCGGGTCGACCATGGGCGCCGATGCTACACCGACGGGACGCCGCGGCGGCGCCGATCGAGGGCGAGGCAAGTTTCGATCGCGAGCGACAGGCCTCAGGGCGCCTGCGTCGGTGTCGGCAGGGCGGTCGGCGTCGCATCCGCCTCCGCGCTCGGCGCGGCCGTGTCCACGGCAGGCGGCACGGTCACGGTCACGACGCGACTCCGGCGCAGGACCGACCCATCCTTGCGCAGTGCGACGACCATGAGGCGGACCTCCGTGACCCCGTTGGGCACGCGATAGCGGAGCGCCGGCACCGGCGGCACGGTGAACTCGCCGAGGACCCGCGAGCCAGGGTAGACCGGGTCTGCCGCCGGCCCGGAGCGGGACACGCTGACCACGAGCACATAGCCCTTCGCACGATACGTCTCCGTCCAGGTGACTCGGATCCGGCGGCCATCGACGAGCCTTACCCTCAGTCGCGGCCGAACGACGGCCGGTGCAAGTGATGGTGTCGCCGCGGCCGTCGTCGCCGTTGGCGCCGGAGGCGTGGTCGGCCGAGGAGACGGGCGGGGCGGCGCCGGCGGCGGCGTGCTCGCGGAGCCGGCCGTCGACGTGGCGCGAGGTGCCGGTGTCGGCGTGGGGCTCTGCGGCGTCGCGCCCGGTCGTGGCGTGGCCGCCGCAGAGGGGCTGCCGACGACCCCGATCGGCGGCTCGTGCCGGATCTCGAGCTGTCCGTCGTGGATGGTGGCGACATCGCCTGGCGCGAGCAGCGTGTCGCCGATGCGTGCCGATCCACTCGACGAGACGGTGACCACCGCCCCTTCGGGCAGCAGCAGGCCACCCGGGTCTTCGAGGATGGTGCCGTCGACGAGCGCCACCTGGACGTTCGACGGCGCCAGGAGCTCGAGCGTCGGCACCGGTCGGGTGACGACGGCGAGCAGCGCGAGCGCCATGACGACCGCTGCGACCCCGAGCGCGGCGAACGCGCGCTTCAGCCGGGATGGTGCTGGAGGCGCCGGTTCCGGGGGCGGCGGGGCCGTCGCGGCGACCGCGAGCAGGCGAGCCTCCAGCGTCGTCGCGAAGGCGGGATCGACGGGCAGGACCGGCCGCCGCCCGGCCTCCTCGAGCGACCGGCGGACGGGGCGGCTCACGTGCCGTCCTCGCGCTCGAGCTCGCGGCGCAGTGCGCGCGTCGCCCGGTGGACGACGACCGCCATCGTGGCGCGCGATGTGCCGAGGGCAGCCGCGGCCTCTTCGTTGCTGAGCCCCGAGAGATAGCGCAGCGAGAGCGCGCGCTCGTAGCGCGGCGTCAGACGGCTCATCGCGGCGAGCACCTCAGCGACGGCATCCCGGGTACCGACCACCTCGGCGGGGTCGCGTGGCTCGGCCGGCGTCAGGCGCTGAGCGGCGCCGATGGCGCGTTCCGATGTCGCGCGCCCGGCCCGCCGGTAGTGGTCGACCAGCTCGTTGGCCACGATGCGGAAGAGCCACGGGCCGAACCCGCCGTCCTGCCAGCGGTAGGCGCCGAGATTCCGCAACGCGCGTTCGAAGGCGGCCGAGGTCACGTCCTCGGCCGCCTCCACGGCGCCGGTTCGGCGGATGGCGAATGCGTACACGCGGGGGAGGTAGCGACGGTAGAGCTCTGCGAACGCCGATGGGTCGGCGCGAGCTCGCTCCACCAGCGCTCGCTCGTCTTCCGCGTCACGGCGCCCGTCCACCTCGACAGTCTGACGGCCGTGGTCGAGTCGATGGCAGCGCCTCGCGCTCGGCTAGTCGGGGATGACGACCCGGTCGGGGCCGCCGAAGGCCACGATCCGGCCGTGCTTGGCGAGCGCCACGACCGCGTAGCGGATCGTCTGTCCGGGCTTGACGTCGTGATCGACGTACGAGCGCCGTCCATCCTCACCGACCCGGTAGATCGCCTCGCGAGGGCCGCCGTCGACCGACCGCCAGAGGACGTAGCGCACCGCGGCTGGGCGCGTCGTATCCGACCAGTGGCAGCGCGCGCTCGTGTCGCCGCCGTCGATCACGACCACGCAGTTGAAGGCCAGCGCCTGGGGGGCTCGCGGGACGCGCACCGTGTCCACATCGCTCTTCGCCACGCGCGCGCCGTCCTCGCCGATCCCGATGACCCGGTAGTGGTAGGCGTGTCCGGTGCGGATGTTGCGATCGGCGAAGCGCAGGAGCCCGTCGCCGGGGATGCGGGCCACGAGGTGCCGATCGCCGGCGTCGACCGACCGCCACAGGCGGTATGCCTTGACCGTGACGCCCTCTGGCGCCGTCCAGCGGCAGACGATCGCCCGATTGGGCGCGATGGACGAGAGCGGGTTCGGGACATGGAGTGCGCATCCGAGCTTGATCTCGGCCAGCGGAGGCGTCGTCGTGGGGGCCGCGAGGGCTGCCTGCGGCAGCAGCAGCGCGACCAGGAGCGCGGCGCCGAGCATGCTGGACAGACGGGTTCTTCGCACGTGGGATCCCTCCATGGTGATTGGGGCCGTCACATGGAGAACGCTCATCCGAGCGGGCGATTACACCCCGGGACAGGTTCGTCGCGACGCAGCCCGCGAGCGACCTCAGCCCTCGGGCGCATCGAGGCGCCGGGCGTAGGGTGGGAATCGGAATCGCATGTCGCGCGTCAGCAGGCCGCCATGGCCCAGTCGGGAGACGGTCTGGAGCGTCGGTGGCTCGCCCGTCAGCAGGCGCGGCAGGAGCAGGTCGGCTGCGGTCGCCTTGGAGTACGCGCCACACGTCGGCAGGCCGAGCACGGCGGTCCGCCCGACACGCGCCAGCCAGAGCATCGAGCCGGGATGGGCGGGCACCCCGTGGCGCACGATCCGGCCGCCGAGCCGCTCGATGGCCACGAAGAACGGATCGCCCGGATCGGTCGACCGGCCGCCGGCCGTGAGCACGACTTCCGAGCGATGCTTGCCCCTCGTGACCGACGCCAGGGCCGCCTCGACCGGTCCCAGCCGATCGGGCACGTAGGTGATGACGACGACCCGAGAGCCGAGCGACTCGATCTTCTCCCGGGCGCTGCGCTCGAAGCGCTCGCGGTCGGCCGCCCGGAGCGACTCCTTGACCACGACCGCCACGCGCATCGGCTGGAACGGTGCCAGCCAGACGAGCGGCCGTTGCCCACCGGCCGCGTGACGCGCCCCGGCCTCGATCGTCGCAGCGGCCACGACGTGGGGCGCGATCTTGACGCTCGCCACGAGCTGCCCGGCCTGGACGATGGAGCCGTCGAGGGCGGTGAAGACCTCGAGCGGGTCGATTCGGTTGAGCAGCTCCAGGTCGCGGCTCCGGACGTGCAGCACGCCGTCCGCCTCGGCCAGCAGGTCGACACGGCTCTCGGTCGGGCCGCGTTGGGTGAGGCCAGGACCGGCGACCGCCTGCGCCAGGCGGAGCGCGGCCTCATCCTCGTGGAGGTCGTCCTCGCCGGGCATGATGACCGTCAGCGCCTCGATGCCCGGCGCCACGGCCCCGGGCGCCGCCAGCGTGGCGAGGTCGTCCGCGGTCAGGCGACGGCCCTTGGTCCAGCGTGCACCGCCGACGACGATGTCGCGCACGAGGACCGTCCCGACCAGCCCATCGACGACAGGCCGACCGGGACGCAGGATCCCGGTGCGCACGCGATCAGGTTGCCCGGGCGAGCGCAGCCTCGATGGCGCGGCGGGTGTAGACCTCGGCCATCGCCGTCCGGTACTCGCGATCGGCGTGGATGTCCGAGTTGACCGACCGGTTGACGGTCGCCTCGGCGGCCGCTCCGGCGATCGCCTCGGCCGAGCCGTCCGACCCGCGGAGGCCTTCCTCGACGGCGGTCGCCCGGTAGGCGGCTCCGGAGACGCCCGTCAGGGCGACCCGGGCGTGCTCGATGCGGCCGGCGACCCGGGCGACGATGGCGCAGACGCCGACCATGGCATAGCCCGATGCAGGCTGCGCCAGCTTCATGTACGCGCCGCCGGCGCCCTCCGGCAGGGCCGGTCGGCGGATCTCGATGACCAGCTCGTCCGGCCGGAGGGCCGTTTCGAACGGGCCCTGGAAGAAGTCCGTGGCCGCCACGACGCGCTCCTCGATCGCCGAGCGAAGGACGATCGACGCGTCGAGCGCGATGAGCATGGCCGGCAGGTCGGAGGCCGGGTCGGCGTGCGCGACCGCGCCCCCGACCGTGGCCCGGTTGCGGACCTGGACGTCGGCCGCCTGGAGCAGGCCCTCGCGCACGAAGTCGAGCTTCGTGGCCTCGATGAGCTCGGCGTACGTCGTCAGCGCGCCCATCGACGCGCTGCCGTCGGCCGCATAGCGGAGGCCCTTGAGCTCCGGCAGCCGGCCGATGTCGATGAGCGCGTCGGTCCGCGCGAGACGCAGCTTGAGCAGCGGCAGGAGGCTGTGGCCGCCGGCCAGGACCTTGGCGTCGGGGTCGGCGGCGATGGCGCGCAGCGCCTCGTCGACGGTCGCGGGGCGCTGGTAGGAGAACGCTGCCGGGATCACGCCAGGCCTCCCTTCACGGACTGCATCGCACGCCAGACCCGCTGCGAGGTGAGCGGCATGTCGAGATGACGGATGCCGTAGCCGGAAAGGGCATCGACGACGGCGTTCACGACCGCCGGCGTCGAGCCGATGGTGCCGGCCTCGCCGATGCCCTTGACCCCGAGCGAGTTGACGGGCGATGGCGTGACCGTCTCGTCGAGCTCGAACGTCGGCAGACGCGAGGCCTTGGGCAGCGCATAGTCGAGCATCGAGCCCGACAGGAGCTGACCCTGGTCGTCGTACACGGCGCCCTCCCAGAGCGCCTGACCGATGCCCTGTGCGAGCCCGCCGTGGATCTGGCCCTCGACGATCATCGGGTTGATCTTGTTGCCACAGTCGTCGACGGCGATGAAGCGAACGAGGTCGACCTCCCCGGTCGCCTCGTCGACCTCGACGATGGCGATGTGCGTGCCGAACGGCCAGGTGCAGTTGGGCGTGTCGTAGTAGGCAGTCTCGTCGAGATACGGCTCCATGCCATCGGGCAGGCTGAAGCCGAGGCCGATGGCGAACGAGATCTCCTGGAAGGTCTTGACCTTGTCGGGCGAGCCCTTGACCGAGTAGTTGGCGCCGTCGACCTCGATGTCATCCGGCGACGCCTCGAGCATGTGAGCCGCATATGCCGCGGCCTTGGCGCGGATCTTCTCGGCCGCCTTGACGGCTGCCATGCCGCCGACCGACGCCGAACGACTGCCATACGTGCCATAGCCGAAGGGCGTGCCCTGCGTGTCGGAGTGCTGGACGATGACGTCCTCGACGTCGAGGCCCAGCTCCGAGGCGAGGATCTGGGAGTAGGTCGTCTCGTGGCCCTGGCCCTGGGGCTGCGTGCCGATCGTCAGCACGACCTTGCCCGTCAGGTGCACGCGGATGTTGGCCGACTCCCACATCGCGGCACCCCAGCCGTCTCCGACAGCGCCGATCCACTTCGATGGCGCCACGCCGCACATCTCGAGGTACGTCGAGAGCCCGACGCCGAGCAGCTTGCCGCGCTTGCTCGCCTCGGCCTTCCGAGCAGCGATGTCCTTGTAGCCGGCGATCGCCAGCGCCTTGTCCATGGCCGGCTCGTAGTCGCCGGAGTCGATCGCGACCTCCGCGCCGCCGGACGCCGTGAAGAGGCCCGACGGGTTGGTGTAGGGGAACGAATCAGGCGGCAGGAAGTTGCGCCGACGGACCTCGACCGGGTCGATGCCCAGCTCGTCGGCCACGAGGTCCATGGCGCGCTCCAGGACGTAGGTCGCCTCCGGCCGTCCGGCGCCACGGTATGCGTCGACGAAGGTCGTGTTCGTGTAGACGCCGATCACTTCGACGTGCACGTTGGGGATGGTGTACGGGCCCGAGAGCAGCCGACCGTAGAGCGTCGTCGGGATGCCGGGGCCGATGGTCGAGAGGCGCCCGCCCAGGTTGGCGTACGTCTTGACCTTCAGCCCGGTGACGACGCCGTCCTTGGTCGCGCCGACCTCGAGGTACGAGATGTGGTCGCGGCCATGGACCGTGGAGTGGTAGCCCTCGCGCCGGCTCTCGACCCATTTGACCGGTCGGCCACCGATGGCCTTGCTGGCATGGAGCACGAGGATGAAGTCGGCATAGCAGTAGATCCGCGAGCCGAAGGCGCCACCGATGTCGGGGCTGATGCAACGGATCTTGTGCTCGGGGATGCCCATCACGAACGCAGCGATGAGCAGCCGCTGGATGTGCGGCGTCTGGCTGGACATCCAGATCGTGTACTCGTCCGTGCCCGGGTTGTACCAGCCGACATCGCCCCGCGTCTCGATCGAGTTCGGGATGAGACGCTGGTTGACGAGGCGCTGCCGGATGACGGTCTCGGCGTCGGCCAGCGCGGCGTCGGTGCCCTCGAGGTCACCGACCGTCCAATCGAAGACGACGTTGTTGGGCGCGTTCTCATGGAGCTGCGGCGCGCCCTCCTTGGTCGCCGCCTCGGCGTCGACGACGGCCGGCAGCGGCTGCCAGTCGACGTGGATGTGGTCGAGCGCGTCCTGCGCCTGCTCGGGCGTCTCGGCGACGACCGCGGCGACGCCCTCGCCGGTCCACTTGACGTCCTCGGTGGCCAGGGCGCGCGGCGTGTTGACGTTGTTCTGGAGCCCGGCCGAGCCACCGGCAGGCCATGCCATGGGCAGCGGGTTATAGGGTATTTGGCTGCCGGTGAACACGGCCACGACACCGGGCATGGCGGCCGCGGCCGACGTGTCGATGGACCGGATCTTGGCGTGGGCGTAGGGGCTGCGGAGGATGGCCATGTAGGTCATGCCCGACATCTTGATGTCGTCCAGGTAGCGGCCCTTGCCGGTGATGAAGCGCTGGTCCTCGCGTCGCTTGAGCGGGGCACCGATGGTCTGACTCGCCATGGGGTCGTGCCTCCTCGCTCGCTCAGGCGGTGGTGGTGGCGCCGGCGCGCAGCGTGGCGGCGGCTTCGCGGATGGCGGCCACGATGTTCTGGTAGCCGGTGCAGCGGCAGTAGTTGCCCTCGATGGCGTGCCGGATGGCCTCGTCAGAGGGATCAGGATCGTGCGCCAGGAGGTCGGTCGCGGCCATGATCATGCCCGGCGTGCAGAAGCCGCACTGCAGGCCGTGCTTCTCCCAGAAGGCCTGCTGGAGTGGGTGCAGCCCGCCCTCGGGAGCCAGGCCCTCGATGGTCGTGACCGCCGAGCCGTCGGCCTGGACCGCCAGCATCGTGCAGCTCTTGACGGCCATGCCGTCAACGACGACGGTGCAGGCGCCGCATTGGCTGGTGTCGCAGCCGATGTGCGTGCCGGTCAGGTTGAGGTCCTCCCGCAGGACCTGGACGAGCATCCGTCTGGGCTCGACCTCCACGGTGCGGGCGACGCCGTTGACGATGAAGGCGACCTGTTCTGCCACCGCGAACCTCCGACACTGGCTGGATCGGCCAGGAATCGTGCGGCCGACCGCTGGGAGGAAGGGACCTGGGAGCCGGACCCGATGGTCGCACCGGAGCGGCACGGATGCAAGTTCGGACCGCGGACGAAAGCGGCCTTGCCCCCGGATGGCGACGCCGCCTCAGCAGCTTGGCAGCGGGCTTGCCTGGAGGCTCAGCGTCGCGGTCGTCTGACCCGTGTCACTCGTGAACTTGGCTTGCTTGTTCGACAGCAGGGTGGCGGTCCCCTGGGCGTCGGCGAGGATGTCCGCCGGCGCCAGCATGCCGCCGAGGTCGTCGCGGGCGAAGGTCACCTTGTAGAACTCGCCGTTGATGATGGCGCCCGGGCTGCCGCCGCAGTCGGCCAGCGTGATGGAGATGTTGTCGGCACGGCCGGCGCTCTCGACGACGCTGCCGCCGCCGCCGCCACATGCCGCCACCAGCCCGACGACCACGAGCAGCCCGATCATCGATCGCATCCGCAACCCGGTGCCCTCCATCACACCGCGGGCCGTCGATGGGCCGCGTTGATGCCGAAATGTGGCGGGTCGCTCGGCCGCCGTCAATCCGTGACTGCGACCGCCAGCCGCTCGACGACGAGCCGCGTCAGCCGCCAGGTCTGGTCGGGGTCGCGAGGCATGCGCAGCCGGACCTGGTTGGAGGCGTACGTCACGCCGCCGGCCAACGCCCGGATGGGATCGCCCGCGCCGCGTGGCGCCATCGCCTCGGCCGTCGTCACCCGCGACCAACCGTCGCGGAAGCGGAGCACCAGCAGGCCATCCTCGCGCGCGACCGACGTCAGACCGGCCGCCTCCGCTGCCAGCCGGAGCCGGGCGACCTCGAGCAGCCGCTGGACCGGCGTCGGCGCGGGACCGTAGCGATCGAGCAGGTCGGTCGCCACCGCGGCCACCGACGCCTCTGTCGTGGCCCGCGCCAGACGTCGGTAGAGCTCCAGCTTCTGGGACTCCTCGGCGACGTAGGCGTCGGGCAGGTAGGCGTCGACCGGCAGGTCGATGACGGCGCTCGGCCTGGCGATGACCGCCGGACGGCCCTCGACCTCGGCCTTGCGCTCCTCGACGGCCTCTGCCAGCAACCGGGTGAAGAGCTCGAAGCCGACCGCCGCGATGTTGCCGTGCTGCTCCGCGCCGAGCAGGTTCCCGGCGCCCCGGATCTCCAGGTCGGAGAGGGCGATCTGGAAGCCGGCGCCGAGCTCCGAGGCGTTGAAGATCGCCTGCAGGCGCTTGCGCGCGACATCGGACAGCTGGCCGCGTCGGCGATACAGGAGGTACGCGTAGGCACGCCGCGACGAGCGGCCGACGCGGCCCCGGAGCTGGTAGAGCTGAGCCAGGCCGAGGGTGTCGGCACGGTCGATGATGATGGTGTTGGCGTTGGGGATGTCGAGACCCGACTCGATGATCGTCGTGCAGACCAGGACATCGTGTTCGCCGGAGGCGAAGGCGAGCATCACGCGCTCGAGGGCACCCTCGGCCATCTGGCCGTGGCCGACGACGATCCGAGCATCAGGCAGGAGTCGTCGGAGTTGCTCGGCCTGGGCCTCGATGGTCTCGACCCGGTTGTGCACGAAGAAGACCTGGCCGCCGCGGTCGAGCTCGCGCAGCACCGCGTCGCGCACGAGGCCCGCCGATGCCTCGGCGACGCGCGTCTGGATGGGCAGTCGATCCTCCGGCGGCGTCTCGATGACGCTCATGTCGCGCGCCCCGACGAGCGCCATGTTGAGCGTCCGCGGTATGGGCGTGGCCGACAGCGTCAGGACGTCGACCTCCGTCTTGAGCTGCTTGAGGCGCTCCTTGTGGGCGACGCCGAAGCGTTGCTCCTCGTCGACCACGAGCAGGCCGAGGTCACGGAAGCGGATGTCCTTCGAGAGCAGCCGGTGGGTGCCTACGACAAGGTCGACGGAGCCGTCGGCCAGGCCCGCGATGGTGGTCGCCTGCTCGGCCGGGGGCACGAAACGGCTGAGCATGCGCACGGTCAGCGGGTAGGCCGCCAGGCGCGCGCGGAACGTCTCGAGATGCTGGGTGGCCAGGATGGTGGTGGGCACGAGCACGGCGACCTGGGTGCCGTCGGCGATGGCCTTGAAGGCGGCTCGGAGGGCGACCTCCGTCTTGCCATAGCCGACGTCCCCGACCACGAGGCGATCCATGGGTCGCTCACGCTGCATGTCGGCCTTGACCTCGCCGATCGAGCGTGTCTGGTCGAGCGTCTCCTCGTACGGGAAGCCGGCCTCGAGCTCCGCCTGCCAGGGCGTGTCCGGCCCGAAGGAGCGGCCGCGCACGGCGGCTCGCTTGGCATACAGCGCGACGAGGTCCCGGGCGAGGTCCGTGACGGCCCGGCGCACGCGACCGCGCGTCCTCGTCCACTCGCCGCCACCGAGG
>DATBSD010000001.1:0-35088 GCA_036559965.1 Candidatus Limnocylindrales bacterium | reverse complement strand
CGACGCCCCTCGTCGCCGCCGACCGACTCGGTGAGGCGATCGGCATCCCGCGCCTGTGGCTCAAGGACGACACGCGCAACCCCTCACTCTCGTTCAAGGACCGCGCCGTGGCGGTGGCCGCGGCCGAGGCGGTGAACCTCGGCCTCGAGGCCCTGGCGTGCGCGTCGACCGGCAATCTGGCGGGCGCCACGGCGGCTGCCGCGGCTGCTATCGGTCTGCCGGCCTACGTCTTCATCCCGGCCGACCTGGAACCCGAGAAGGTCGCCCACGCGCTGGCCTACGGGGCGACCGTCGTGCCTGTGCGGGGCACCTACGACGACGTCAACCGCCTGTGCCTCGAGGTCGCCGACGAGCTCGGGTGGGGCTTCGTCAACGTCAACCTGCGGCCGTTCTATGCCGAGGGCAGCAAGACGCTCGCCTTCGAGGTTGCCGAGCAGCTCGGCTGGCGGCTGCCTGATGTCGTCGTCTCGCCCATCGCTTCTGGCGCCCTGTTCACGAAGCTGGCCAAGGGGTTCGACGAGCTGGCGGCCGTCGGGCTCATCGAGCGCACGCCGGTCCGCTTCGTGGGCGGCCAGGCGGCCGGCTGCGCGCCCGTGGCGCACGCCTTCGAGCGCGGCAGCGACGTCATCGAGCCCGTCCGGACGCCGGACACGATCGTCCGGTCGCTGGCCATCGGCAGCCCGGCGGATGGTCGCTACGCGGTCGAACAGGCGCGATCGAGCGGCGGGTCGGTCGAGGCCATCCCCGACGAGGCGACCGCGCGCGCCCTCCGACAGGTCGCGGCGCTCGAGGGGCTCCACCCCGAGACGGCCGGCGGCGTGACCATCGGGGCGGCCGAAGCCGCCCTCGCCCGCGGCGTCATCTCGCCCGAGGACGAGGTCGTCGTGCTGCTGACCGGCAACGGGCTCAAGACCCCGGACGCGGCGACGTTCGACGTCGAGGTCCGCCCGGCCGAGCGCGGTCGACCCGGTCTGGCGCCGGTCATCGCGGGCAGCTACGCCGCGTTCGAAGCCTGGTACGACCAGTGAGCGTTCGGCACCGAGGCGTCGGCACCCACGGTGGCTTCTGCTCCTGTCCGAGGCGGGCGCCCGCCCGCTGACCCACCGGATCGGCAACCGGCCGATCCATCGGCTCCGGGATGCGGCCCATCGCGGCCGCCGCTCCCGTCATCGCCTCGTCGCGACAGGAGTCCCAGATGGCTTCCACTCCGCGCCTCGGTGCGCGTCTCATCGACCCACGGGGTCAGCGCTTCGGCGCCGGCCTGTCTGCCGCGGCACTGGCCGTCGCGGTCCTCCTCCAGTCGCCGCTGCTGGTTGCGCTCGTGGCCCTCGCGCTCGGTGTCAGCTCGGCGACGGGGACGCAGAACTTCGCCTTCGGCCGGCCCTGGCCAGCCATCCGCCGACGGCTGCGGCTCGGACCACCGAGCTATCAGGAGCCCGAGTTCGGGCCCCGCTTCGCACAGGCGCTGGGCTTCGTGTTCCTGGCCCTCGGGTCCGTCCTCGTGGCGGTCGGCCTGACCCCGGTCGGCTGGCTGCCGGTGCTGGCCGTCGTCGGCCTGCAGACCCTGCTGGCAGGGACCGGCTACTGCCTCGGCTGCAAGCTCTACGGTCTGAGCTGGTGGCTGCCTGCCCAGTTCGACCGCTACGTGCTGCGCCGCGCCGAGCCCGCGGGCTAACGCCGCTCGACCAGGGGCCGATCGGTCAGATCGCGGCCCCCGCGGCCGACCCCTTGCGGGCCATGCGCTCCTCGAAGCGCTGGGCCGCGACCTCGAGCGCCTCGAGATGCTCGGCCAGGCGACGCCGCGCGTCCTCGGCGGCCGCGTCGAGGCCCTCCAGCTCGAAGATGCGCCAGTGCCGGATGATCGGCAGCAGGACCTCGTCACGGTGGACGCGCAGGTTGTAGATGCCGGCCGTCGCCATCTGAGCGGCCTTGCGCATGAAGCCCGGGATGCCGGCGCCGGGCATCTGGAAGCGCAGGACCTCGTCGACGATGGCACGCACGGCCGCCGAGGGCTCCAGCTTCAACGCGGCCGACAACACGTCGCGGTAGAAGACCATGTGCAGGTTCTCGTCGGCCGCGATGCGGACCATGATCCGGTCGGCCACCGGGTCGTTCGAGAAGCGACCCGTGTTGCGGTGTGAGATCCTCGTCGCTAGCTCCTGGAAGGCCACGTAGGCGAGCCCGTGGAGCGTGTCCGGCGCGCCCAGGTCGTAGCCCTGCTGAAGCTGCGTCATGCGGCCGCGCTCGAGCATCACGGGGTCGATGTTGCGGGTCACCGTCAGGTAGTCTCGCAGCACGATGGCGTGCCGGCCCTCCTCGGCCGTCCAGCGCCCGACCCACGTGATCCAGGCGCCGTCGCCGCGACCGAACATGCCGTGGATGAGGCGGTGGTAGCTGGGCAGGTTGTCCTCCGTCAGGAGGTTGACCTCGAAGGCTGTCTGGGCGACGCCGGTCAGACGCGGCTGATCGGGCGTCCAGGGCTCGGTGTCGAAGTCGCGACCGAGCCGGTAGGGGATGAAGTCGTGCGGGAACCACTCCGCGGCCACGTCAAGGTGGCGGTCGAGCAGGCGGCCCGCCTCGGGCTCGAGCTCGATGAGCAGAGCGGCCTCGTCGTAGTCAGGCACGGTCGGGATCCTCACAGGCTTGTCGCGCGCGCCCACTGGCGCGGCGTGCTCGGGGACACCGTACCATCGGTGCCGATGAGCGCTGTTGCCGGGCCCGAGGTCATGAGCGGCGCCGACGACGCCGAGGAGTCCGCGCGGCGGACGAGCTACATCGAGCTGTTCTTCGATCTCGTCTTCGTCTTCGCCATCACGGAGGTCGCGACGCTCATCGTCGATGCCGATGGCGGCTTCCTGCGCGCGGCGCTCATCCTGGGCCTCATCTGGTGGGCGTGGAGCACGTACGCCTGGCTGACGAACGCCATCGATGTCGAGCTGGTCCCCGTCCGTCTGGCCGTCCTGGTGGCCACGGGAGCGTCCTTCTTCATGGCCATCTCGGTACCGACCGCGTTCGGCGCCGGCGGCTTCATGTTCGCAGTGACCTACTTCGTCGTGCGCTCGCTCATGCTGGCGCTCTACCTGCTGGGATCACGCGACGACCCCGAACGGCGAGCAGCGATGGCGCGACTGGCGCCCTGGTTCCTCGTCGGGCCGACGCTCGTGCTCGTCGGCGGCGTGCTCGATGATCCGTGGCGGACCGCGTTGTGGGCCGCGTCGCTGTTCGTCGACGTGACCGGCACCTTCCGAGCCCGGAGTGCCGGCTGGCGCGTGAGCCCTGCTCACTTCGCCGAACGCTATGGCCTGTTCATCATCATCGCCCTCGGTGAATCGATCGTCGCCATCGGTATCACCGCCGTCGACGAGGCCCTCGAGCCGCTGCTCGTCCTTGCCGTCGCCGTGGCCGTCGTCGGGGCGATGTCGTTCTGGTGGGCCTATTTCGACATCGCCGCGCGTGGCATGGAGCGCGTCCTCCGCCGAGCGCACGGCATCGCGCGCAGCGACCTCGCCCGCGACCTCTTCACCATCCTCCATTACCCGCTCGTGCTGGGCATCATCCTCTACGCCGTCGCGGCCAAGAAGACGGTCGCGGCGCCCGACGAGCCGCTCACCCAGACGGGCCTGGTGGCGCTGATCGGCGCCATGGTCGCCTTCCTGGTCGGTTCGGCCGCCCTGCGCTGGCGTGCCATCCACGTCGTCGCGCGCGAGCGACTCGTCGCCGCACTGGCCATCCCGATGGTGCTCGTCCTGCTGCGCGACGTGCCGGCCTTCGCTCAGCTCGCCGTGGCCGTCGCCATGGTCGTCCTCTGCCTGGCGGTCGAGACGGTCACCACGCGCGCGATCCGCGCGGTCGCCCGGACCGCCTAGTGCCGGCTCACTCTCGCGAGGCCCGCCAGGCGTCGCGCAGCTTCATCCGGCCGGTCGTCTGGAGCACGGCACCGGCGTAGATGCGGGCGCCGACGACGAACAGCAGCCAGACGGCGATGAGCGTCACGACGATGGCACCGAGCATCTCGGGCAGCGAGATGGCATCGAGCGCGGCCCGCAGCGGGACGACGAACGGCGCCGCCGGCGGCACGAACGTGAGGATGACGGCGGCCGTTCCCGTCGGGTCACGGACGACGACGAAGATGGATGCGAAGTAGCAGACCATGGCCACGATGGTCACTGGGGATGAGGCGTTCGACGCCTCCTCCATGCGCGAAGCGAGGGCTCCCAGGAAGCCGAGCGCGGTCGAGTAGAGCGCATAGCCGAGGATGAACCAGACCGCCAGCATGACGATGGCCGCGCCGGTCGTGGGCGGCAACGCGAACTGGTCGGTCAGGCTGGCCGCGAGGAGCCCGGCGACGACGAAGACCGCCAGCTGGACGAGGCCCAGGACACCGATGCCGAGGACCTTGCCCATGAGCAGGTCGCGTGGGCGGACGGTCGACAGGACGACCTCGACGACCCGGCTCTGCTTCTCCTCGACGACCCCCGTCAGGACGGTGAAGCCGAACGAGAAGATGCCCACCAGGATGAGCACGGCGCCGATGTTGGCGAAGAAGAACGCCGCCTCGTCCTCCGGCGCCACGGGCTCGACCGCGGTCACCTCGGGCGGCGTGGCGCTCGACGCGAGGATGCCCGGATCGACGCCCGACTCGGTCAGTGCGCTGACCAGTCGGAGCTGCGCCACCGCCGCCGCGACCATGCGCACGATGCCGTCATCCGTCTCATCCTGGAAGCGGACCTCGCCCGGCCCCGAGAGGTCGGCCGGGATGATGAGCAGGGCATCGGCGCTCTCGTCCGCGAGCGCGGCCTCGCCCATCGCCTGGTCGGCCACCTCGGTCACGACCACCACGGCGGCCTGCGCCGCGGCGATCGACGTGAGCGTCGTCTCCAGCCCGTCGGGCAGGGGCGCCACGACGGCGACGTCGATGGCTTCGTCCTCGGCGAAGAGCACGGCCGGGATGACGAAGCCGGCGATGACGATGGCGGTCGTGAACAGGACCGAGAAGACGAAGCCGCGGCTGCGCCCGCGTTCGATGATCTCGCGCCGGGCGACCAGCCAGATCGAACGCGCGTGGCGCATCAGGCGACCTTCTCGCGGAAGAGGTCGGAGAGGCTCGGCGGCTGATAGACGAAGCGTCGGACCTCGCCGGCCTGGCTCGCCGCGGCAAGCAGGGCGTCGAGGTCGACCGTCTCGTCGACCACCAGACGCACCCGGCCGTCCACGCGGTCGACGACCTCGAGATGGTCGGACTCCGCGGGCAGCCAGTCGCCGCGGGCGCCGGCGACCTCGACCTCCAGGTGGCGCCGGCCCGAGGCGGCACGCAGCTCGGCGATGGGGCCCTGGGCGACGATCCGGCCGCGCGCGATGATGACGACGTCCTCGCAGATGTCCTCGACGAGATCGAGCTGATGGCTGCTGAAGACGACCCCGACGCCGGCGGCGGCGCGCTCGCGCAGGACGGCCGCCATCGTCTCCATGCCCAGCGGATCGAGGCCGGAGAACGGCTCGTCGAGGACGAGCAGCTCGGGGTCGTGGACGAGGGCGGCCGCCAGCTGGACGCGCTGCTGGTTGCCGTGCGAGAGGTCTTCGAGCTTGCCCTTCGCCCGGTCGGCCAGTCCGAAGCGCTCCAGCCAGCGATCCGTGGCGGCGTCGGCCGTCTTGCCCGAGAGCCCGTGCTGCTGCGCGAAGTAGCTGAGCTGCTCGCGCACGCGCATGCGCGGATAGAGGCCCCGCTGCTCGGGCATGTAGCCGAACCGAAGGCGTGCGTCGGGATCGATCGGTCTGCCGTCCCAGCGCAGGCTGCCCGCCTCGGGACGGACCAACCCGAAGACGCAACGCATCGTCGTCGTCTTGCCCGACCCGTTGGGCCCCAGGAACCCGGTCAGCCGCCCACGCTGGGCAGCGAACGTGGCCCCGTCGAGCGCGGTCACCGGCCCGTAGTGCTTGGAGAGCTGGTCGATCTCGAGCATGGCCGGGAATCGTAGCGGCTCGCCGCCGATGTCACCCTCAGTCGCGCGACTCGTCGGTCGTGACGGGCACACGACGATCGGCCACCACGGGCCGGCCGGAGACCTCCTGCTGTTTGATGGCCAACGCCTCGTCCAGCCAGGTCAGATACGGCTGTGCGCCGACGCGCTCGAAGACGCCGCGGGCCTCGTCGACCAGGTCCGGCCCCAGCCGTTCGCCGCCCAGCACCCGGACCGCGTCGATGACGGTCCGGGCGGCGAAGAAGTCGAAACCGAAGTCGTGGTAGGTGGCGATGGCGCGCCGGTAGCCCACCACGGCTTCATCGAGGCGGCCCTCCAGCGCGGCGAGGCCGGAGCGTGCTGCCAGCCCGTCGACCGCCGGCGCGGCCGCTGCCGCATCCGGGGCGGCGGCATGGCGCTCGGCAAGTTCGCTCAGCAGCGCCGCGTCGCGCTGCCAGACCGCCGCCCGCATGGCCTCGTTCAGCCACTGTGGCTCCGCAGGCTTGAACTCCGCAGCGGCCAGCCACTCCTGGAGCGCATCGGCGAGACGCCCGCGCAGGAAGGCACGATCGGCTCGGAACCCGTGGTGGCTTGACGTGAAGCTTGGGTCGCTGATCTGCGGCACGATCGCCTCGAGACGCTCGGCGACCGCGTCCATAGGGTCACCGCGCGCCATCCGGATGGGGGCGATCGCAAGCAGGATGCCTGCCTCGCCGACGGCGCCGGCGACGGCCCCCAGGCGCTCGTCCGCGTCCGCCAGGGCCTCGTCCCAGGCCGCGGCCTCGAGCCACGTCGCGCCGAGCACGATCTGGATGACCCAATCGGCTGTCGCCTGGTTGCCCAGGCGCCGGGCAAGATCAAGCGTCTCCCGGGCCGCCTCGACGGCGCGCCTGGGGTGTCGGGCCCAGCTGGTCGACGAGAGGTTGCCGCGAGCACGCAGCTCGGCGCTCGTGAAGCCCCCCGCGGCCGCGATGGCCACGGCCGCCTCGAGCAGGGCGATCGCCTCCTGGGTCCGCCCGACGAAGCTCAGCGCCGAGCCCTTGTTGTTGAACGCCTCCGCGATGAGTTCGTCCATGTACAGCCGCTCGGCGATGGGCAGTGCCTGATCGGCCAGCTCGATGGCGCGCAGCGGGATGTCGGCGCGCATGTTGGCGCGCGAGAGATTGGTCAACAAGCGCGCTCGGGCGGCATCGTCGAACGAGTCGGGCAGCGACGCGAGGGCGGCTTCGAGGACCTCGAGCGCTTCGGTGACCTTGCCTCCGTAAAGGAGGGCGGAGCCGAGCAGTGCGGTCGCCGAGGTTTCGGCCGCCGGATCGCCGATGTCGTGGTAGACGGCGATCGCCTCGCGGGCGAATGCCTCCGCGGGTTCATCGGAGCCGGCGCTCGTGGCGGACCGGGCCGCGGCCTCGAGCAGCTCCGCGCGGTCCGTGAGCGGTGTCGTCACGCCCAACGCCTGGGTCAGGAACTCGACGGCCTGGGCATGTGCGCCGAGCGCCGTCGCCCGCTCGGCAGCGGCCCGCAGCGCGATGCGCGCCTGGGCCGCCACGGCCTCCGCCTCATCGCCAGGCGTGGACGCCTGGTAGGCCGCCAGGTAGTGGCTGGCCAGGATGCTCGCCAGCTCGTCTTCGCCGATCGCCTCGAAGTAGCGTGCTGCCGCGAGGTGGCGATCTCGCCGATCCCGACGGGCAAGCATGCCGTAGGCGACCTCCCGGATGAGCGACTGCAGGAACCGGTAGAGGCCACGTTCCGGCGAGCGTGGATCGGCCTCGACCTCGAGCAGCTCGCGTCGGATCAGGGCGCGCAGTCGTCGCTCCAGGTCCTCGATGCCAAGGTCGCCAGCCCGACCGCTGGCGATGGCCGCCAGGGCACCCAAGCCGAAGACCTGGCCGAGGACGGACGCGTCCTGGAGAAGGGTCCGGTCAACGGCCTCGAGTGCGTCAAGGCGCGACGCGATGAGCGATCGCAGGGTCTCGGGGATGGCCAGATCGTCGAGATCGCCGACGGGCCGATAGGCGTCGCCGACGCGCTCCAGACGGCCGTCGGCGACCAGCGCCCGGACGGTCTCCACGGCGTAGAGCGGGATGCCATCGGCACGCCCGAGGATGGTCGCAACGGCGCGCTCCGGCAGGCCAGGCACGAAGCCTGCCAGCAGCCCGCGCATGGCGTCCGGCGAGAGCGGGTCGAGCGCCAGGGTCGTGGCGTGACGCGCGCCGGCGCCCCAATCGGGCCGGCGATCGAAGAGCTCCGGTCGGGCGAGCGTGACCACCAGGATGGGTGCGCCCTTCGACCACTCAAGCAGATGCTCGATGAAGTCGAGCAGACCGCTGTCGGCCCATTGGAGATCCTCGAACAGCAAGAGCGTGGTGCCTCGCGCGGCGATCCGCTCGAAGAAGATCCGCCAGGCAGCGAAGAGCATGTCGCGCCCGCCGGCCGGCGGTGGCTCCAGGCCCAGGAGGGTCAGCAGCGCCGGCTCGACCCAGCGCTGGTCGTCAGCGTCTGGGACGTACTCGGCGACCGTGGCCGTGATCCTCGCCCGCGTCGTCGGCTCGTCGTCACCTTCGGCCAGGCCGGCGCGGCGGCGGACCATCTCACCGAGTGCCCAGAAGGTGATGCCCTCGCCGTAGGCCGGCGAGCGGCCGCGATGCCAGTAGATGTCGGCCATGACGCCGTCGATGTACTTCTCGAGCTCCCAGGCCAGGCGGCTCTTGCCGATGCCGCCGGGTCCGCTGATCGAGACCAGCCGCGCGCGGCGCTCGCGGCCAACCGCCACGACCGCGTCCTTGAGCAGGCGGAACTCATCGTCGCGGCCGACGAATGGCGGTTCCGGCACATCCGAGCGGCCATATCCGCCCCGCTGCGCCACCACCCGCAGGGCGCGCCAGACGGGCACGGGCGCCGACTTGCCCTTGAGCAGCTGCTCGCCGGCCTCCTCGAACGCGATCGCCGAGGCGGCGGCTCGCTGCGTCGCCTCGCCGACGAGGACCGCACCCTCCGGGGCGACCGACTGAAGTCGCGCCGCGGTGTTGACGAGATCGCCGGCGACCATGCCCTCGCCGATGGCGCCGACGGTCACCGCCGCCTCACCAGTCAGGACCCCGGCGCGAGCCTGGATGGTGGGGCCCAGCGTCGGGACGGCACCGACGAGGTCGAGCGCGGCACGGACGGCTCGCTCGGCGTCGTCCTCGCGGGCGACCGGCGCACCCCAGACGGCCATGACGGCGTCGCCGATGAATTTCTCGATGGTGCCGCCGTAACGTTCGATGACATCGCGCGCAACGTCGAAGTAGGCGGACAGGGTCTCCCGCACTTCCTCCGCGTCACGCCCCTCCGCGTACGTCGTGAAGCCGACCAGGTCGGCGAAGAGGACGCTCACCAGCCGCCGCTCGGCAGATCCCGGGCCCTGGGTCGCACTGTCAGCTCCGGTCGCCGCGCCTGCCGTGGCCGGGTCGTGTGCTACTCCCGCACGGGCGTCCGTGATGAGCGCCGTCCCGCACTCGCTGCAGAAGCGGGCACTCGGTCCGTTCGCCGTTCCGCAGGACGGGCAGACGACGCCGAGGCGGGCGCCACACGCGTTGCAGAACTTCGCGCCGGCCTGGTTCTCGCTGCCGCAGTTCGGACAGTCCACTCGCCCCGTGTCCCTCGATCGGCGCCGGCACCCGAAGCGCCGACTGCGAACCACGAGCGTACCCGACCGATAGGGTACGGGACACCCTGGCCGGCGGCTGAGCAGCCCGCGGCGCCGTCATCCCCGCCGGGCTCGTGCTCGTGCTCGTGCTCGTGCTCCGAGACAAGCAAGACCGTCACCCGCCGGTTGACTACCCTTCCGCCATGGAGCGGCAGCGGATCTCGTCGGGCTCGCCATACGAGGCCACGGTCGGGTTCAGTCGGGCGGTCCGCGTCGGGGATCGGGTGCTCGTGGCGGGCACGGCGCCGATCTGGCCGGATGGTCGCTGCCCGGACGACGCCGAGGCGCAGGCGGACCGTTGCCTCGAGATCATCATCGCCGCCTTGGCCCAGGCCGGTGCCGGCCCGGAGCACGTCGTGCGAACGCGGAGCTTCCTCGTCGATCGGGCGGACGAAGGCGCCGTCGCACGGGCCCACGGCCGAGTCTTCGCGAACGTCCGGCCGGCCAGCACGATGCTCATCGTGGCCGGCCTCCTTGACCCACGCTGGAAGGTCGAGATGGAGGCCGAAGCGATCGTCGATCCGACCGATTGAGGAGGTCAGGCCGGCGTCGATCGCGGATCAGGTCGTCGGGCTGGGGCTGAGCTCGGGCGATGGCGACGGGCTCGACTCTGGCGAAGGGCTGGACTCCGGCGACGGCAGCGGGCCGGCATCTGGCAGCATCCCTGGCCACGGCATGACCGGCAGGCCACCGGGCCAGCGATCGACGCCCGGCAGCCGCAGGCCCGGCATCCGCCCGCCGGGCCAGGTGCCAAAGCCCTGAGGAGGTCGCCCGTCGCGCGGGCCGAAGCGGCCTTCGTGCCTCCCATCACGTCGGTCGTCGCCGCCGTCTCGGCCGGCGCGGCCATCCATCCGGGCGGGTGACCGGCCTCTGACCTCGTGATCGTCCCCGTTGGCGCCACCGGCGCCCGGGCTCGATCGACCGGCGGCGAAGCTGATGGCGGCGACAAGCACGAGCGTCCCGATGAGCAGGGCGGGCTCGACCCAACGGCGGCGTCGCTGCTCGGCGGGTGGAGCGGTCGTCGCAACGGGCGCGGCCGGGTCCGCTGCTGGCTCGCCGGAGTCTTGCGCCGGCGGCTCCGACGCAGCAGGCGGTGGGGACGGGTCCGGACGGTCGATGGGATCGGTCATCGAAGCTCTCCTGTGGCAGCGTCGCGGCGCATGGGCCCGGATCGGGCGGTCATCGGCGGACCTTCCGACAGGAGGCTGACGGTCACCTGAATCCGATGGCCTGACGTGGTGCGCCGGCGCTCCGAGCTCAGGCCTCGACGCGGGCCGACGGGGTCGAGCCGCTCCGGGCTGGAGGAGTCGATGGACGGGCAAGCTCGGCGACGAGGCGCTCGAGGTACGGTCTGGCGCCGACCGACTCGAAGATCGCCCGTGCCTCCTCCGCCGCCGCGAGGGCCTCCGGCACGCCTGGTCCGACTGCACGGACGAAGGTCATCGCGCACATGGCCTGATCGAAGCGCGCGCCGACCTGACCGAAGCTGCGCAGGGCGGCGATGAAGCCGCCGACAGCCGCCGGGACGTCGCCGTCCAGCGCGCTCAGGCACGCGTGGCCCTCCAGCCGACCGGCCTTGACGTAGAGGGTCACGTCAGGGTTGGCATCAAGCCGGTCGAGGGTGACCCGGAGCCGCACAGGGTCCCCCTGCCAGGCAGCCGCCCGAGATGCCGCCGCCATGAGATACGCGTTCAACGTCGTCGACTCCGCTGCTCCGCGGAGGTACGCGTCATAGGCTCGTGCGTGGTCTCCGACGCTGAAGGCGAGCTCGCCGTGGAGCCACTCCATGACGCTCTGGACGACTGGATCCGCCAGGCCGCCGCTCAGCGTTTCGAGCTGCTTGAGCAGTGCGTCGACGGGCTCGCCGCGTGCGATCTGATAGAGGGCGACGAAGCTCATGGCCCGGTGCCGGTCGGCTGGCTCCGACCGATCATCGATGCTCGCCTCGAGACGAGCTCGCGCGTCGTCCCATGCGACGGCCGCCTGGTACCGATACAAGGCGAGGGTGCCGACTTGCCACGTCGTGATCATGCGGTTCCCAGAGCGCTCGGCAAGCTCGAGGCTCGCCACGATCTCCGTCAGGGCCCGCTTCACGTCGTCCCCGCCGATCGTGCTTGCAAGGTTGTTGCGGGCGCGCAGCTCGGCCGCGAGGAAGCCGCCCTGCTGCGCCGTGCGGACGGCGGCCTCCATGAGCGCGACCGACTCACGGTTGCGGCCGATATAGCCGAGCGCCGCCGCCTTGTTGTTGAACGCCTCAGCGATGAGCTCCTCGAGGTCGAGCCGCTCGGCGATCGTCAATGCCCGATCGGCGACCTCGATGGCCGGCACCGGCTGATCGTTGCGGAAGAGGGCCCGTGAGAGGTTGGTCAGCAGTGACGCTCGGACCTCCTCCACCAGATCGGCCGGCATCGCGGCGAGTCCGGATTCGAGCACCGGGACGGCTTCTCCGACGCGCCCGGCGTCGATGAGCGTCAGACCGAGCTGCGCTGCGGCGCGCCCGGCGCCGGCGGCATCGCCGCTTGCTTCCAAGCGCTCGCGTGCCTGTCGCGCCAAAGACTCCGACTGCTCGTAATGGCCAGCGAAGTCGGCCGACTGGGCGCTCAAGAGCAAGAGCTCCGCCTGGTCCCTCGGGTCCGATGTGACATGGAGGGCCTGCTGAGCGAAGGCGACGGCCTGGTCATGGGCACCGAGCGCGGCAGCGCGCTCGGCCGCTCCGCGCAGTGCGACGCGCGCCTGCGCGGCGACGGCGTCCGCTTCTTCCCCCGGGGTCGAGGCCTCGAAGGCGGCCAGATAGTGACCCGCCTGCACCCCTGCGAGCTCCTCGTCGCCGATCGACTCGATGAAGCGCGCCGCGGCCAGGTGGCGCGCGCGCCGGTCGCGCCTGGCGAGCGTGCCGTAGGCGACCTCGCGGATGAGCGACTGGACGAACCGGTACTGGCCGCGTTCCGGCGAGCGTGGGTCGGACTCGACCTCGAGCAGCTCGCGACGGACGAGTGCGCGGGTGCGCGGCTCGAGCTCATCCGCCGACGCGCCGTTGACGGCCGAGAGACCGGCCAGGGTGAAGACCTGGCCGAGCACCGAGGCGTCCTGGACGATGGCCCGCTCGGCCGGTTTGAGCGCATCCAGCCGGGACGCGATGAGCGACCGCAACGTCTCGGGGATGGCCAGGGTATCCAGGTCGCCGATCGGACGATAGCGGTCGCCGACCCGCTCGAGGCGACCCTCCGCGACGAGAGTCCGGACCGTCTCCACGGCGTAGAGCGGCACACCGTCGGCGCGCGACAGGATGGCCGCCACGGCACTCGCGGGCAGGCCGGGCACGAAGCCGGCAAGCAGGTCGCGCATGGCGGTATCCGGCAGCGGCTCGAGCGCCAGCGACGTGAAGTGGCGCGTGCCCGAGCCCCAGTCTGCCCGTCGCTCGAAGAGCTCTGGCCGGGCGAGCGTGACGACAAGGATCGGCACGCCCTTCGACCACTCGAGCAGCCGATCGATGAAGTCCAGGAGGCCGCTGTCGGCCCATTGGAGGTCCTCGAACAGGAGGATGGTCGGGCCACGTTCGGCGATGCGCTCGAAGAAGATGCGCCAGGCGGCGAAGAGCATGTCGCGCCCGCCGGGCGGCGGCGGTTCGAGGCCCAGCAGCGTCAGGAGCGCCGGCTCGACCCAGCGCTGGTCATCGACGGCCGGGATGTACTCGGCGACCGTCTCGGCGATCCGCCGTCTTGTCGTTGCCTCGTCGTCGCTCTCGGCCAGACCGGCCCGACGGCGAACCATCTCGCCCAGCGCCCAGAACGTGATGCCTTCGCCGTAGGCGGGCGACCGGCCTCGATGCCAGTAGACGTTCTCGAGGATGCCGTCGATGTACTTCTCGAGCTCCCAGGCAAGGCGGCTCTTGCCGATGCCGCCGGGTCCGCTGATCGAGACCAGCCGAGCGCGGCGGTCGCGCCCGACCGCTGCCAGCGCGTCCTTGAGCAGGCGGAATTCCTCGTCGCGCCCGACGAACGGCGGCTCGGGCATGTCCGAGCGGCCATGGCCGCCGCGCTGGGCGATGACCCGCAGGGCACGCCAGGCCGGCACCGGGCTGGCCTTGCCCTTGAGCAACTGCTCCCCGGCCTCCTCGAAGGCGATCGCCGCGCCTGCCGCGCGCTGGGTCGGCTCGCCGACGAGGACCGTCCCGACCGGCGCCACCGATTGGAGCCGTGCGGCGGTGTTGACGAGGTCCCCGGCGACCATGCCCTCACCCGTGGCACCGAGCGTGACGGCGGCCTCGGCCGTCAGGACGCCGGCGCGGGCCTGGATCGTCGGGCCGAGGGCTGGCACGGCGGCGACCAGGTCGAGCGCGGCCCGGACCGCTCGTTCCGCGTCGTCCTCGCGGGCGACCGGCGCGCCCCAGACGGCCATGACGGCGTCGCCGATGAACTTCTCGACCGTGCCGCCGTAGCGCTCGATGATCTCGCGCGCAAGGTCGAAGTAGGCCGACAGTGTCTCGCGCACCTCCTCCGCGTCGCGCCCCTCTGCGTACGACGTGAAACCGACCAGATCCGCGAACAGGACACTCACGAGTCGCCGCTCGGCGACGGCCGGGGTGGTGCCGGGAGATGGGCGGCCGGCCGAGTCGAGGTCACCGGCGCCCGGCGCACTCGCCGGGCTCGCCGGCACGACGCCGGCCACGAGCGGCGTCGCGCACTCGGAGCAGAACTTGGCGGTCGGGCCGTTGGCTGTCCCGCAGGACGGGCAGGCGACCGCCAGACGCGTCGCGCACTCGGAGCAGAACTTTGCGCCGAGCGCGTTCTCCGTGCCGCAGTTCGAGCAGATCACCGCGTCTGCCAGGAACGTGTCGCCGTCACGCGCGGAGCGTACCCGACGACCGCGCCAGCGGCGAGGCCGGCACAGGTCCGCGGCGGCTCGTCAGTCGGCGGCCGCGATCTCCCGTGATCGTCGGGCCACGTACGCGTCGAGTGCCTCTCCGATGGCCGGATCCAGCTCAGGCGGCTGCGCCTCGGCAAGCAGCCGCGTCCAGATGCCGTGCGCTCGCTCGGTCGCCGTGTGGGCGCCGTCCTCCTGCCACGTTTCGAAGTTCCGCCAGTCGGACAGCAGCGGCTGGTAAAAGGCCGTCTCGTAGCGGGCCATCGTGTGCTCGGTCCCGAAGTGGTGGCCGCCCGGCCCGACCTCGGCGATGGCGTCCAGGCCGAGGGCCGCATCGTCGACCGCCAGCGGCTGGAGGACCTCGGCCATCATCTGGAGGATCTCGACGTCGAGGATGAGCTTCTCGTACGAGGCCGTCAGCCCGCCTTCCAGCCATCCGGCACCCTGGTAGAGCAGGTTGACGCCGCCCATGATCGCGCCCCAGACAGCCATCTCCGACTCATAGGCTGCCTGCGCATCGACGACGTTCGAAGCGGTCACGTTCGAGGAGCGCCACGGCAGCCCGTAGCGCCGGGCGAGCTGTCCGGTGGCGATGGCCGCCTTGACGTACTCGGGCGTGCCGAAGGCGGGGGCGCCCGAGCGCATGTCGACGTTCGACGTGAAACCGCCATAGACGACCGGCGCCCCCGGTCGGGCGAGCTGGGTCAGGACGACCATGAACAGCGCCTCGGCATTCTGCTGTGCCAGGGCGCCGGCGATCGTGGCGGGCGTCATCGCGCCGGCCAGCGTGAACGGCGTGGCCACGACCGCCTGCCCGTGGCTGGCCATCTCGATGAGGCCGTCGGACATCGGGCCATCGAGGCGCAGCGGCGTGTTCGAGTTGATGATGGTCATGAGGCTCGGCCGCGCGAGCAGCCCGTCCCGGTCGGTCGCCAGGGCGAGGCAGCTCATCTCGATCGCGTCGTCGACCACGATCCGCCCGGCGCCCAGGCACTGCCACGATTTGTCGAGCTCGTCGATGAGCGTGCGGTACATCCAGAGGTGCCGGGTCGGCACCGGCACGTCGGTCGGCTCGAGCGGTCCGCCGCCCTCCTGGTGGATGGTGTCGATGGCGCCGATGAGGCGGACGTAGTCGCGGAAGTCGGCGCTGTTGCCAGCCCGTCGACCGCGCTCGAGGTCGGTCACGAAGGCTGGCCCGCCGACGGCCCCGAAGACGACGCTGGTGCCGCCGAAACGGAGATCACGCCCCGGGTTGCGGGCGCGCAACGTGAACGCCGCCGGGGCCGTGGCCACCCGCTCCTCGACCAGGCCAGGGTCGAGCCGGACCCGCCGGGTCGCGCGATCGACGCCGACGCCGTCGCCGGCCGCCGTGAGCAGATCGATGGCCTGGTCGCCGAGGACCTCGAAGCCGACCTCGGCGAGGATGCGCAGACTCGCGCGATGGACGGCCTCGACCTGCTCGGCGTCGAGGACCTCGATCGGCCGGTAGGGGTTGACGCGCGCCCGCCAAGGCGCGAGGGCAAGGCCGGCCGCGTCGCGACGACCGCGGCGACGACCGACCTCGGCCGTCACGCAGGCGGGGGCGCTGCTCGCGCGGTGTGCTCGATCACGCGCCGGGTGGGCGGTAGGAGGGATGCAGCCTGATGGCCGCATCGACGTCGTCGGCCGTCATCAGCACCGTCGTCTTCGTGCCCACTGCGCCGCTCGCGCTGACGGTCAGGCTGAGGGCGGCAGCCTCGGCGTTGCCAGGCAAGTCGAAGATGCCCACGAAGTCGTCGTCACCGAACGCCCAATAACCGGCTTCCATCGTGCCACCGACGCTGGCGGCCGCCGCCCGCACGACCTCGAGGCGCTTCGATCCACCGTCCTTGAGCAACCCCTGCGCCCCGGCCTGGGTGTAGGACGCCTGTAACAGGTACTTGGCCATCCGAGAGCGCCTCCTGCTGTTCGGCCGCGACCGCGATGATGGGCCGCGAGTCGGTGCGAGAGGTGTAGCGGCGTGCCGTCGGCCTGTCAATCGCCGTCGAGGTCCGGCTCGCCGCTCGTGCCCGGCGCGGCCGTGCCGGTTCGCGCGTCGTGGTCGCGTTCGAGGTGCTCGGCCGCGATGCGATCGGCCGTCCGCTGGGCCTCGTGCGTGCCGGTCACGGCGAGCAGGAATGCGTCGCGGTCCAGGGCCAGCAGCTCGGAATCGGTCAGCGCCGAAACCGTGGCCGTCCGCGGCACCGAGCGCATGAGCGCGATCTCGCCGAACGCCTCGCCTCGCTCGAGACGACGCAGCTCGTGGCCGTCCTGGGTGACCGCCAGCCGGCCCCGTTCGACGATGTAGTACCGGTCACCCGGCTCGCCCTGTCGGACGACGACGGTGCCGCCGGCGACGAGCAGCGGTTCGAGCGCCGTCGCCGCCGCTTCGAGGGCCGGCGCCGGCACGGGCGCGAAGAGCGGCAGCCGTCGGAGCAGGCGGATCTCCTGGGTCGGGATGCGCACGCGCCGTTCGGCATGGCCGAGCGGCAGCCAGGCCACGATGGCGACGACGGGCAGGCACGCGGCCACGACGGCGAACGTCCCCGTCAGCCCGATGCGATCGACGAGCAGGCTGGGCAGGATGGAGCCGATGGCCAGGCCGGCCATGGCGAAGCCCTCGACGAGCCCGAAGACACCGGCCAGGATCTCGTACGGCACGATGCGCTGGAGCAGCGTCCGCCCGGCCACGTCGATGAGCGCGAGGCTGAGGCCGCAGACGATCATGAGTGCGGCCGCGCCCGGCGCCGAGGGAACGACGGCGGTCGCGAGCAGCGCGAGCCCGAAGATGATGGCCCCGAGCGCGAGCCACGGCGCCAACCGGCCGCGACCGACGAGCACGAGGGTCAGGACGCCGCCGATGACACCGCCCAGGCCGACCGCGGCGGTCAGATAGCCGGCACCCGATCCGCCGACGTCGAGGACCTCGATGGCCAGCAGCACGAGCAGCACGTCGATGGCGCCGATGACCACGTAGCGGGCGCCGAGCATGAGCACGAGCAGGCGCTGGTCCGTGTCGCGCCCGACGAGGCGCAGACCGGCGAAGAGCGACGGCGACGGCGCCTCGGCCCCGGCCTCACCCGGCGTGGATGGCGCGACGACCGGTCGGTCGGCGGCCTCCGATTCCCGATGCGGACGCAAGCGGATGGTCAGCAGGGTCGCGATGGCGACGAGCAGCGCGCCTCCGACGAAGACCGCGGCCGGGCTGCCGTCGACGAGCACGAGTGCTGCCAGGAGCGGCCCGATGAGCACGCCGAGACCCTCGAGGATGGCCGAGACGGCGTTCGCGGCCGTGACTTCCTGGGCGGTGTCCGCATAGGCCGGGATGAGCGCGCCCTGCAGTGGCCGGGCGATGGTCAGGCTGCAGCTGTACGCGACGGCGATGAGGTAGACCAGCGCCGCCGGTGTACCGAGCGCCATGGCGGCGCCGACGGCCAGCGTCGCGAACGTCAGGGCGGCGTAGCCCGCGACGAGGAGGCGGTCGCGGCGATAGCGATCCCCGAAGCTGTTCACGAGCGGCGCGAAGAAGGCCGCCGGCACGAGCTGGCCGAAGGCGACCAGCCCGACGGATGCCGGCCCGGTCGCGTCGTAGGCATAGACCAGCAGCGCCACCCAGGTCCCGTACTCGAGGATGGAGAAGGCCAGGTAGGCGAGCGACATCCGGCGCAGGTCGCGATTGCGCAGGACCGCGACGAAGGCTCGCAGGTAGGCGCGCAGTCGGCTGCCGCTCATCGGCGCAGCATGACGGAACCGACCAGGGGCTACGATGCGGCCATGGCGCCGACCAAGGACCACGTCACCTGGCCCGACCTCGCGACGCTCGTCGAGCGCCTCGCCGAGCAGGTCCGCGGCGAATACGACGTGATGCTCGTCATCACCAGGGGCGGCCTCGTGCCGGGCGGCATGCTGGCCTACAAGCTGGGCATCCGGAACATCCTCGTGGCCGCCGTCGAGTACTACGACGAGCACGGCCAGCCAGGTCCGCACCCGACCTTCCTCCAGTTCCCCGCCGATCCATTGCTGCGCGGCCAGCGCGTGCTCGTCGTCGACGAGGTCTGGGACAGCGGCACGACCATCCATGCCGTCGTCGAGCGCGTGCGTCAGGCGGGCGGCCAGCCGACGACCGCGGTGCTCCACTACAAGCCGGCCAACTCCGTCGTGCCCGGCGAGCCCGACCATCACGCCGTCGAGACGGCCAGCTGGGTCGTCTACCCGTTCAAGTACGGCGGCTGACCGCGCGCCCTCAGCCGAAGGCGACGCCCTCGACGGCGGCCGACGGCGCCACGTCGGGCTGACGGGTCATGCCGAACGAGACGGCGAGGCCGATGATCGCCGCCAGGAGCGGCACCAGCAGCGCCGCCTGGAGCGCGACCTGGCGCGCCTCGGTGTTGATGCGGATGATCTCGGCCTGGACGTCGGGCGGCTGATCGACCAGCAGCCCGGCGAGCTTCTCGTCGCTCATCACTTCGGCATCCTCGTCCAGGGCGACGGCGACCTGCTGCGCTTCCTCCGGCGAGAGGACGACGCTCTGCTCGGCCATGTTCGTGAACGAGAACGCGAGCGTGGCGAGCATGACGCCACCGGCCATCGCCAGGCCGAACGACAGCCCGAACGATCCGGCCGCCGAGTTGACCCCGGCCGCCTCGCTGATGCGATCCTCCGAGATGGGGGCCAGGGTGTAGTTGTTGAGCTGCGAGACGAGCAGCCCCAGGCCGCCGCCGGCGATCGCGAGCGGGATGGCCATCGCGAAACCCGACTCGGCGCGTGGCACGATCGGGATGAGGGCGAGGACGCCGATCCCGAGCAGCACGAAGCCGATGCGGATGACGGCGCTGGAGCGTCGGCGACCGGCTCGCCGGCCGGCGAGCATCGCCACGGCGAACATCGTGAGCGAGAGCGGGGCGAGCGACAGGCCCGTCTCGAGGGCGTTGTAGCCGAGGACCATCTGCAGGAAGATCGGCAGCGCGATCATCATCCCGCCGAGGGCGATGTTCTGGAGCATCTGGCCGCTGATGCCGAGGCGGAACACGAGCGTGCGCAGCAGGTCGGGGTCGAGCAGCGTGACCTTCCCCTCACGCTGCCGGCGTGCGAGCCACCACCAGAGCGACCCGAGCGCCACGCCGCCGACGACGAGCAGGATGGCGACCGCCTCGGCGCCCTCCTGCCAGGCGAGGATGCCGAGCACGATGCCACCCATGCCGATGACCGACAGGCCGGCGCCGACGGCGTCGAGGCGGCGGTCGCCGGTGAAGGCCACATCGCGCACCAGGCCGATGCCGGCGAGCACGACGCCGATGACGACGACCTCGAGGGCGAAGCCGACGCGCCACGACAGGAACGTCGTCACGAAGCCGCCCAGCAGCGGCCCGATGGCCGCCGCGATGGCCGCCGACGCGCCGACCAGCGCATAGACCCGCTTCTGCGCCGCACCCGCGAAGTTGCCATGGATGAGCGATTGCATCGCCGGCAGCAGCAGCGACGCCCCGAGCCCGCCGAGGATGGCCCAGAAGATGAAGACCGCGGTCATGCTCTGGGCGAGCACCATGGCCGTGGCCCCGATGGCATAGCCCAGGAGGCCGAGGACGTACGCGCGCTTGCGCCCGATGAGGTCGCCGACCTTGCTGCTGATGAGGATGAACGCGGCCGAGACGAGGGCCTCGAGCGCGATGGCCGACTGCACGGTGCTGACCGTCGTACCGAGGTCGGCGACGACCGCCGAGATCGACACGTTCATGAGCGACGTGTCGACGACGAGCACGAACATGGCCGCCGCCAGCAGCAGGGCAAGCCGGGGGTTCCAGCCACCCACGGCGTCGGGGTTGCTGGCGTCAGGTGCCGTCGTCGGACTCCTCCCTCCGCGCGCCGTCGTCAGTCACGCATCTGGCGCCCGCGCAGCCTAACACCGGGCCTGCCTGCTATCGTCAGGACCGTGAAGGGCGATCGGGTCGAGGCGGTGGTCGATACCGGCCAGGGCGTGCAGACGTTCGAGATCGTGGCCACGAAGAACGGCCGGCGGCTCGAGGTCACGACGTCTCGCGGGGTCGTCGAAGTGACCGAGGTGACCCGCTCGGGGACGCCGGTGCGCACCGGCCGCTTCATGTCCAGCCGCCTCATCGCGCTCGTCGAGCACCCCGCGACCGAAGGCAGCGACGCCCGGGTCGACGTGACCACCCGCCGACGCATCCGGCCACCGGAGCTGACGTGACGGAGCTGCCATGAAGTCGAGCGCCGACCTCTTCACCCGCAGCCCGGCCAACCCGATCATCACCACGGCCGCGCTCCCGTACCCGGCGAACAGCGTCTTCAACGCGGCGGCGGCCAACCTCGACGGCGAGACGATCCTCCTCCTCCGGGTCGAGGATCGACGCGGGATCTCCCACCTGACGGTCGCCCGCAGCCGGGATGGCTTCACCGACTGGGCCATCGACGACAAGCCAAGCCTGCAGGCGGCGCCCGACCGTCACCCTGAGGAGCTCTGGGGCATCGAGGATCCGCGCGTGACGTGGCTGCCGGAGGAAGGTCAGTTCGTCATCGCCTACACCGCCTACAGCCGTCGCGGACCGCTCGTCTCGCTGGCCACGACGACCGACTTCCGGACCTTTCGGCGCCTGGGGCCGGTCATGCCGCCAGAGGACAAGGATGCCGCGCTCTTCCCGCGCCGCTTCGGGGGGCGATGGCTGCTCATCCATCGCCCGAGCCCGCTCCACGGCTCCGCCCACATCTGGTCGTCCGCCTCACCAGACATGCGCCACTGGGGCGACCATCAACTGTTGCTCGAGGCCCGTGAAGGCGCCTGGTGGGATGCCATGAAGATCGGTCTCGGACCGCCGCCGTTGGAGACCTCCGAAGGCTGGCTGCTGATGTACCACGGTGTCCATGGCACGGCTGCCGGGGCCATCTACCGGAACGGCCTGGCCCTGCTCGATCTCGACGACCCGAGCATCGTCCTCCGTCGCAGCGACGACTGGGTCCTCAGCCCGACGGCGCCGTACGAGCGCGCCGGCGACGTGCCCGATGTCGTCTTCCCCTGCGGATGGGTGCTCGACGAGGGGGGCGACGAGTTGCGCGTCTACTACGGTGCTGCTGACACCTCGATCGCCATGGCCACGGCGAACCTCAGCGAGGTGCTCGAGTACCTGCTGGCGTGCCCAGCACCGGCACGCCGGAGGCGGGGCGAGCGGCAGTAGCGGCGCCGACGGCCGGCCGCATGGAAGCGGTATCGGCGGAGGCTCGGCGCACGCGCATCCGCTCGACGGCAACGAGCCAGGCGAGCGTCGACTCGGCGCCCTGATTCGGATTCAACCCACTCCGGCCGAGCCCGTCGTGGCAGGCGCCCTCGACCGGGTCCGCGACCGGTAGCCCGAGATCGTTGGCGCCCGTGAACCAGCCGTAGGCGCGCTCGGCCAGGTCGCCGAAGACCGGGTCTCCGGTGGCCGACGCTGCGGCGAGGGCGGCCTCGAGCATCGAGAGCGCCTCGATCGGTTGCTGATCCCATTGTGCCGGGCGACCGCCGCGCGGCCACCAGCCGCGGTTGCCGACCGGTCGGAAGTGACCCTCAGGCGCGCGCTGGCCGCGATCGAGCCAGCGCAAGATCGCGACGGCCCGTGCCAGCCAGTCGGGCCGTTCGAGCACGCGACCAGCCTCCAGCAACGCCCGTGGGAGCACGGCGTTGTCATAGGTGACCGCCGCCTCCGGCCACGGCCAGCCGGCATCCGTTGACGCTGCGGTGAACACAGCGGCCAGCCGTTCGGACAGCTCGAGCAGGACCGGACCGGCGACCTGGGTCGCCTCGCGTCGATCGGCAAGGCCGGTCCCCTGGGCCACCCCGTCACGGACTGCGACGCAGCCGAGGATGGCGTAGGCCATCGGGCGGAGGTGGCGCAGGTCCCGGCAAGCCGGCAAAGCGGCCGCGAGCAGATCAGCCGCCTGGCGGCGGACGGCTCGGTCGTCGGCGCGGACGACCGTCTCGCCCAGCGCCGCGACCGCCCGCGCATGACTGTCCTCCGAGCCGACCTCCTCCAGCCATCGCCCGTCGGCGGCCCGGAAGTTGCGGAAGCGGCCGCGCGAGGGGTCGAAGGCGGCGTCAAGGAAGGCCAGGTGGCGGCGGATCGATCTCGCCACGGCGGGGCCGGCTTCCCATTCGGCGTGAAGCGTGTCCGCGACGAGCGCCCGGGCGACGTCATCGGTGCAGTAACCATGGCGCAGGTCCGGCTCGGCGCCGACGGCATGCTGGGCGATGCCCAGCTCGTCGTTCAGTCGCCGGAGGTGCCGGCGGACGGGTGGCCCCGCGTGCGCTGCATCGACGACGGTCGCCACCGCGGCGGGGGGCTGGACCGGCACGCGCATCGAGACCACCGTCCACGATGGCGGGCTGTCGGCCGAGCCCACTCTGGCGGCCTCGTTGAGCATCGCCAGGTGCTGCGCGCCGACCTGTCGCCAGACCATGGCACGACCGTGCTCCCAGGCTCGGCGCCGCATGGCGTCGCGAGCCGCCTGGTCACTCAAGAGATGGCCGAGGGCGTCGCTCAGAGCCCCGACGTCGTCGAACGGGGTCAGCAGCCCGCGGCCGTCGGCGAGCAGCTCCTGCGCGTACTCGTATGGCGTCGAGACGATGGCCTTGCCGGCTGCCAGGGCGTAGGCGAGCGTGCCCGAGACGGCCTGCTGGGCGGACCCGTAGGGTGTCACGAAGACGTCGCTGGCGAGCAGCCAGTCCATGAGGTCGGACTGTTCGACGTAGGCGTCGACGAAGCGCACGTGATCCTCGAGGCGATGCTTCCTGACGAGGTCGTGGAGGCTCTCCCGGTAGCGTTCGCCGTGCCGTCGGCGCACCTCGGGGTGGGTGGCGCCGACGATCACGAACAGGGCGTCGCTGGCTGTCGGCACGATCCGGGCCAGGGCCTCGATGACGTGCTCGAAGCGCTTATTGGGGCTGAGCAGGCCGAAGCCCAGCACGACGGATCGTCCGCCAAGCCCGAAACGATCCTTCGCGCGCGCCGGGTCGATGTACGGCAGGTCGGGGACGCCGTGGGGGATGACCGCCACGCCGGCCATGGGGATGCCATATGTCTCGACGAGGGCCTGCCGACTGCGCTCCGAGAGCACGACGAGGGCCGCAGAGCGCTCGGCGATGGTATCGACGACCGCGCGCTGCCCGGGCGTCGGGTCGGGCAGGACGGTGTGGAACGTGGTCACGACGGGGGCATCGAGGGTCTCGAGGAGCGTCAGCAGGTGCGCGCCGTCATCGCCCCCGAAGATCCCGAACTCGTGCTGCACCGAGACGACGGAGACATGCTCATCGAGCTGCCTGGCGGCCTCGCGGTAGGCCGCGGGATCATGGGCGTCGACCACGAGGCGGACCTCCGGCGGGTACGCCAGGTCGCCGCCGTCCACGTCGAGGGCGGCCACCCAGGGCTCGATCAACCGTGTCGCGCCGCCGCGGCGGCCATCCCCACCGTGGTCGCCGTTGCCGGTCTCGCGGCTGCCCAGGGCATCGGCGTCGGCCGCCTCGTGGATGCCGGCGAGCAGGTCCCGCGTGAACGTGGCGATGCCGCAGTGGCGCGGCACGAATGTCGATACGAAGCCGGCCTTCAGGGGCGCGTCGTCACTTGACAAGCGCCCGTGAGGGCCGACGGCCCGGTGCGACCCGGGCAGCAGTGGCTCGACCACCGCATCACGACCTTCCGGTGGTGGCGATCCCAGCAGAGCGCCCCCGCGCAAGGATCTGTCGGCTTCGGCTCGATTGTAGCCGCGCACCAGACTTCGTGCCCCTGACAGCCCGCCGGCGTGGCATTGCACCCGCCTAACGCCGCCCAGCCGACAATGACGAGTCCAGCTCGTCGCGGTCGAAGAAGATGGTCTCGCCGCCGAATCGGTCGGCCTTGGCGTGCCATGGGAAGAGGATGAGGATCCGGAGCCGGACCGGCAGTCCGCTCGGGTCGGCCCCGGCCCACGGCCCGAGGTTCGTGCCCGTGAGGGTCGCCACCTCGAAGACGCCCTGCGGCCCGATGACGATGTCGGTCAGCTCGAAGGCGTTGTCGGGGAAGGCCGCGAAGAGCTCGCTGTAGAACGCCCGCGCGCCATCGTGGCCGAGCCAGCGCTGGCCGGTCGGGACCAGCTCGTAGACGCAGTCCGGCGACAGGGTCGCCACCAGGCCGTCGATGTCGCGCCGCGCCTCGGCGATCGAGTGCTGGACCCACAGCCGCTTGATGCGTCGATGGAGGCCTGGCGTGCTCGGCAGCGCGAGGCGCTCCCGGATGGTCGTCACGTCGGTACGCCTTGCGGCTGGGCCTCGGCCTGGCCGATCAAACGCACGCCCCGGGTCATGGCCACGAACACTGCCGTGCAGACGACGCAGACGACGGCGAAGAGCAGGAACGGGTATCGGCTGTCGAGGCTGAACAGCCAGCCGGCCAGGAGTGACGAGGCGATGAAGGCGACCGTGCCCACGGCGCCGAAGACCCCTTGAGCCGTGGCGGCGCGTCCACGCGGCGTACCGATGGCGAGGACGGCGAACATGGCCGGGGTCAGGAACGCATCGGCGGTCGCCTCGACGACGATGATGCCGCCGGGCAGGTAGGGCTCCCAGGCGACGGCGTAGAGCAGCCCGGTCGCCGCGACGACGAGCGCGCCGACGAGCACGAACCGTCCGGCGCCATGCCGGTCGACGAGGCGACCGGCCATCGGTGCGATGAAGATGACCGGCAGCGCGAAGAGCATGTAGGTCACGCCGATCCACTCGACCGAGCCGCCGAGGTCTTGGAGGTAGAGCGCCCAGATGACCTCGTAGACGCCGACCGCGAAGTAGAGCCCGAAGTTGACGATGCAGACCGCCACCAGCGGCCGGTTCCAGAGCTCGCGCAGCGGCGCCTGGATGGACTCGCCATCGGCGGTCGCCGCTCGGCCGTCGACCGGCGGGTGCGCCCTCCGCGGATGGAATGCGACCGCCAGGTAGATCGCGGCCACGACGCAGGCGGTCGCGGCGGCTACGAAGGCGAACTCGAAGCCGCCGAAGATGACGGCCCCGAAGGCGCCCACGACGGGACCGAAGATGAGGCCGCCCATCTGTGCCGCCGAATAGAGGCCGAACGCCTCGCCCCGCTCATCGTCGTCGGTCTCCTCGACCAGCGTCCCTCGGGCCGCCGGGTCGTACATGCTCACGGCGATGCCCGACAGGAAGCGCAGGATGAACAGCTCGACGGGGCCGTGGAAGAAGATGGGTAGCAGGGTCGTGACGGCGAGCATCGACATGCCCGCCAGCATCAGGCCGCGTCGCGACGTCCGATCTGCCAGCCAGCCGAAGATCGGTTCGAAGACAAGGCGCGCGGCCGGCCAGGCGGCCAGGATGACGCCCAGCGTGATGGTGTCGACGCCCTGGTCGACGACGTAGAGCGGCAGCACCGGCAGCAGCGCACCGAAGCCGACGAGGGCGACGAACTCGGCCACGAGGATGGGCACGATGGGACGCCATCGAGCGAGCCACGCTCGGGCGCGCCCGACGAGGCGGGAGGGCATCGGCCAATCCTATCTCCGCCGCGCCGGTCGACTACGATCGGACCCATGGACATGAGCGTGGGGCATCGAGCGGTGCGGGTCGTGCTCGCCCATGGCGCGTCGGGCACCGCGGCGTCGATGCGGCCCTATGTCGATGGGCTGCGGGCGCGCGGCGTCGAGGCTGTGGCCATCGACCTGCCGAAGCGCAAGGCCGAGGATGCCGTGCCGGCCTACCTCGCCGCGCTTACCGGAGTGACACCGATGCCGGGCGGGGCCCGACTGATCATCGGTGGCCAGTCGTACGGCGGCCGTGTGGCCTCGCTCCTCTGCGCCGGGGTCAACGTGCCCGCAAGGTCGATGCCCGACCTGGCCGGCCTCGTCTGTTTCTGCTATCCGCTGCACCTGCCGGGCAAGCCGGAGCGCGGTCTGCGATCGGAGCACTGGCCGCAGATCGCCCTGCCGACGCTCATCCTGCAGGGCGAGTCCGACCCCTTCGCGCGCATCGGCCTGCTGCGTGGCGAACTGCCGCGGTTGGCGGATGGCCGGCTGCAGACCTGGCCCGGCATCGGCCATGGTCTCGGCCCGGTCCTCGACGAGGCGCTCGATGCTGTCGTGACCTGGCTCGACGAGGTGGTCCTCGCGCCGTAGATGCCGCGGCCGTGTCGCGGGCCGCGCTGCCTGTCGGCCGGCTCCGACCCTGATGGATCCCGATGGGCCTCGCGCCACCACTGGTGTCACCAGGCGGTCACGAGCGGCGAACGTCGGCCATGCAGGGCGCACGACGATCGACCATCGGACGTCGTGCGACGCGACGCCACCAGGGGTGCCGGATCGTCGATCAAGGCCGCCGTGTCATACCGCGGCCTCGATCCGGGGCGCGATCAAGCCGTCGGGCGGCACCAGAGGTGGCAACAGGGCGCAGCGTTCGCAGCGCGCACTCGGCGGAGGCGATCGGATCGCCACGTTTGCCCGTGCCGCCAGCTCAGCGGGGGAGCCGCTCCCAATCGACCCAGCGACGGCCGTCCCACCAGCGATGCCAGATCAAGCCGTCCTGGCCGCGGGCGAAGACGTCGAGACGGTCGGGCCCCCAGCTCGATGCCGTGACGTCGCCGACGAGCTCGCCGCCGAGCGACTCCCAGGGATGCCAGGCGGTGCCGTCCCAGAAGCGATCCCAGAGTCGCCCGTCGTCGAAGACCGCGAAGATCTCCATCTGGTCCACGGCCCAAGCCGTGACCGCCGGCGCGGAGGCGAGCACGCCGCCGAGCGACTCGGGCTCGGACCACTCGACGCCGTCGCTGATCTGATGCCAACAGGCGCCATCATCGCCGCGCCAGAAACGGTCGATCCGTCCGGGGCCCCAAGAGACCGCGACCTGTCGGTCCATGCTCCGTCCTGCTGCGCCGGCCGTCAGCGGACGCCCGCCTGCGCCGTGAGGAACGGCTCCAGCGTCGTGTCTCGAAGGACGAAGGTGATGACTCGAAGCCGCGTCGCCACTCGGAGCTCACGTTCCGTGGTCGTGATCGCGACCTCGGCCGCCTGGCGGAGTGGGTAGCCGTAGATGCCAGCGCTGATGGCGGGCAGCGTCAGCGACGTCGCCCCCAGCTCGTCGGCGAGCCGAACGGCGCTCCGGTAGGCCGAGGCCAGAAGGTCCGCCTCGCCGCTTCGACCGCCAGCCCAGACCGGCCCGACGGCGTGGATGACCCAGCGCGCGGGGAGGTCCCCGGCGGTCGTCGCCACGGCCGTGCCGGTCGGGGTCCCGCGGGGGAATCGGCGCCGAAGCTCGGCCATGATGGCCGGACCGCCGGCGGCGTGGATCGCACCGTCGACCCCGCCACCGCCGGTCAGGGCGCTGTTGGCGGCGTTGCCGATGGCGTCGGCGGCGATCCGCGTGATGTCGCCGAGCTCGATGGCCAGGCGCCCTTGACCCACGGTGGGCCCCTCTCCTGGTGCGTCCATGCGTGCCCATCGTACGCCCAGGGTTGACCGCTCGGTCGCTCGAGGAGCGCGCGTTCTGGACGCTCGCCGTGCCACTGGATCAGCGGCCTCCGTGATGCCCTCGCCGCGGTCGACACGCAGCGCGCCAAGGGTCCTCGCCCGAACTGACACACATCCCGCTCGGCGGCATGACCGGCCGCCGCCTGCCGATCCGGCAACGACGCGATATCGTGTCGCGATGACGGAGCGCATGGCGGTCCTCGTGGGGACCAAGAAGGGCGGCTTCATCCTCGACGGTGACACGAGCCGCCGAACGTGGTCGCTCAGGGGCCCGTTCAACGAGGGCTGGCCGATCCGGCATCTCGCGGCCGATCCGCGCACCGGGACGGTCTACGCCGGCGGTGGCAGCGAGTGGTTCGGGCCGGCCGTCTGGCGCAGCGAGGATCTCGGGGCGACGTGGACTCACTCGAGCGATGGCCTGACCTACGGTGACGGCGGTCCGGCCATCGAGACCGTCTGGAACGTGACCGCGGCCACCGATGCGCTGTACGCCGGCGTCGCACCGGCGGGCCTCTTCAAGTCGACCGACGACGGTCGCACCTGGACGCACGTCAGGGGCCTGACCGAACATCCATCGCGCGAGTCGTGGCAGCCGGGCTATGGCGGCCTCTGCCTGCACTCGATCGTGCCCCACCCCAGCGACCCGCAGCGGATGTGGATCGCCATCTCGGCGGTCGGCACCTTCGCGACCGAGGACGGTGGCGAGACCTGGGAGCCGCGCAACACCGGTGTCCGAGCGGACTTCATGCCCGACCCGAACCCGGTCACCGGACAGTGCGTCCACAAGCTGGTCATGGCTGCCGACGATCCGGACCGCCTCTACCAGGAGAACCACTGCGGCACCTACCGCTCGGACGACGCCGGCCGGACGTGGGTCTCGCTCGAGGACGGGCTGCCGTCGACCTTCGGCTTTCCGATGGTCGCCCACCCACGCGATCGCGACACGGCCTACACCATCCCGCTCAACGGCGATAGCACCGGCCGCTACATGCCAGACGGCCAGGCCGCGGTCTGGAAGACGACCGACGCCGGCGCGACCTGGACGGACCTGAGGTCAGGACTGCCCCAACAGGGCGCCTACCTGACGGTCCTGCGCGAGGCGATGGCGGTCGATCCACTGACGCCGCACGGCATCTACTTCGGGACGACGAGCGGCGAGCTGTTCGCGAGCGACGACGAGGGCGCGACGTGGCGGTCCATCGCCGAGCACCTGCCCGCGATCTCCTCGGTCGAGACGCTCGTCGTCGACGTCTGACCCCCGACCTGTGCCCGACCCGGCAGAGGCGCCGCGGCCGTGATCGACGTCCGCATACCGAGCTCCCTGGTCGCGCTCTTCCCGGGCACGCAGCGCCGCATGTCGCGACCGGACGCCCCGACCGTGGGCACGCTGATCGTCGGGCTGGACGCCGAGTGGCCGGGATTCCAGGATCGATGCTGCGAGCCAGGCCCCGTGCTGCGGCGCTACATCAACGTCTACGTCGATGGCGACCCGGCCACGCTGGCGACGGACCTCCATCCGGGTGCCACGGTGCACATCCTGCCGGCCGTCGCGGGCGGCGGGTGATCAGCCGGGGCAGCCGCTCTCGCCGGGCAGCAACGGACGGAAGCGGAGCGCGTACTCCGCGCCCCCGCTCGACCAGCGGGTGAGCTGGTTGGCGCCGGCGACGGCCGGCTCGAGCGTCGTCCAGTCGCTGCCATCGACGACTGCGCAGCGGACCCCGGCGGCATCGCCGACAGGGGAACCGAGCCCGGCCAGGTCGGCGAGCGGCCACTCGACGACCGTCGGCTCCGTGGTCGCTGGTTCGAGGTCGGTCGTCGGCGAGACGACGACGAGGACGCCTTCAGGCGCGTAGACGGTGTCCTCGCCGACGATGTTGGCGCCCAGCGTCGTCGCCGGGTCCGTCAGCATCCCCACGACGGCATTCATCGCCGCGCGCTCCTCCTGACCCTTGGGCGGCAGCCGGGGGTCGTCGGGCGCGACCTCGGCCAGCGACTCGACGATCGTCCGCCGCCGATCGCCGTCGAGATAGATGTCGAAGGCGGTGATGGTCGGGTCGGCCTCGGTCGGCAGGCGGAGCTCGCGATCGGCACCCACCAGGCCACCCGCGGCGGCCTGGGTCAGGACGGCGTCGACGCCGGCGGTATCGAGCATCGTGACCTGGAGCGCCGGCAGTGCGGGGCCCGGGAAGACGGCGGTCTGGGGTGCCGGTCGGACGACGCGCCCGTCGCCGTAGATGGTGCCGATGGGCAACGCCGTCAGCCGGTCGGCGGCCGCGTCGCCGGTCTTGAAGCGGGTGATGTTGATGACCGGCTCGTCGGCGGCCGTCGGCCGGCCACTCAGATCCGGGCCACCCTGGCAGGCGGTCGCGATCACGAGCATCAGGAGCACGGGGATCGGCGCGCGGCGCATCGCCCGCGGACGGTGGTCGAAGAGCACGGGTTCCTCCGGTCGATCGGGTCGGATCAGGGTTGATCGCTCAGCGGAGCGGGGTTGGTGTCGAGGTCGATGACGACGTCGGGGGCGTCGTCCACGGCGCCGGCCTCGATGAGCTCGGCCGAGTCGATGGTCTCCTCGGGCTCGTCGACCTCCAGCTCGTGGATGCGCTGGATGCCGAAGCTGATCTGGGGCGGGATGGTCGCCGTGACGACGATCTCGGCGATGCGATACGCCGACGACTTCTGGCGCAGCGCACCGTTCGCTTTCTCCTGGAGCGCGGTGGCCTTGATGATGACGTCTGCCAGGATGCCGGGGTCGATGCGCTCGATGGCGGTCACGAACTGCCGTCGCGCCTGACCGGCCATCTCCTTGGCCCCGGTCTGCGCCTGTCCCGCGAGGACCTTGGCGCGCGCCTGGGCTCCGGGCGCTTCGGCCTTCGCCCGCTCGGAGAGCTCGCGGCTCGCCTCTTCGGCGGCCTGTCGAGCCTTATCGAAGAAGGACGTCATCGAGGGCACCCCACTGCGCCAACGGCTGATGAGTCGGGCGGCATCCTAGCATCGCTGCATGGCACGATACCGCGCGTGACCTCCCCGTGGCCGGTGACCGTCGATGCCCACGTCCGTATCCGGATGGCCGACGGCGTCCACGTCGCGGCCACCATCCACCGGCCGGACCTGCCCGGAACGTTCCCCGCGCTGCTCGAGCCGGTCCCGTATCGCAAGGACGACTGGCTCATCCCCGGCCACGCGCCCATCCACGCCGCGTTCGCAGCCAGCGGCTACGTCTCGGTCCTGCTCGACATCCGTGGCACGGGTTCCTCGGAGGGCATCGCCGAGGACGAGTACACCGAGGCCGAGATGACCGACAACCTGGCCGTCCTGGCCTGGCTGCGCGAGCAGCCGTGGTGCGACGGGACGCTCGGCATGTTCGGCATCAGCTGGGGCGGCTTCGCGGCGCTCCAGGCGGCGATGCGCCGACCGCCCGGGCTGAAGGCCATCGTGCCCGTTGGCGCCACGCACGATCGCCATGCGCTCGACGTGCACTACATCGGTGGCACGCTGCATGTCAACGAGTCGGTCACGTGGCCGGCCGAGATGATCGCCGAGAACGCGCTGCCGCCCGACCCCGAACGGTTCGGGCCTGGCTGGCGGGACGAGTGGCTGCGTCGGCTCGAGGCGACACCGCAGTGGCCGCTGACCTGGCTGCGCCATCAGCGCCGGGACGCCTACTGGCGCCACGGGTCCCCGTTCGTCGACTATGGCGCCATCGAGGCGGCCGTGCTGGCGATGAACGGCTTCAACGACGGCTACCGCGACGCGGTGCTCGAGCTGCTCGAGCACCTACCCGGTCCGCGACGCGGGGTGCTCGGCCCGTGGGGCCATAGCTGGCCGCACGCCGGCTGGCCGCCGCCGTCGATCGACGGCATCGGGCTCATGACCCGCTGGTGGGATCGCTGGCTGAAGGGCATCGACAACGGCGTCGACCGCGAGCCGATGCTGACCGCCTTCCTGGCCGAGCCCGTGCCCGCGGTCGAGTACCCGGATCGGATGCCCGGGCGGTGGTGGTTCCTCGATGCCTGGCCGCCGCCCGAGCCGCCCGATCGCTGGCTCCTTGCGGGCGATGGTGCGCTGGTGGCCACGTCGGCCGAGGCACCGATGACCGGGCTCGTCGGTGATGGCGATCGAGCTATCACGTGGGCCGGGCCGCCATCGGTCGGCGTGACGGCGCCGTTCTGGGCCGGCAGCGGCCCGCCGGAGGGCCTGCCGCTCGACCAGCGTCCCGACGAGGCGAACGCGCTGTGCTGGTCCTCGGCGCCCCTGGCGTTCGATCTCGCGCTGCTCGGCCAGCCGGTCGCGGAGCTCTGGCTGAGCGCGTCGGAGCCCGTCGCCCAGGTCGCCGTCAAGGTCGCCGACGTGGCCCCGGACGGGACGTCGGCCCTGGTCGCGCGAGGGCTGCTCAACCTGACGCGCCGGGGCGGTCTCGACGCCGCCCAGCCGCTCGTGCCCGGCCGGGTCGAACGGGTCGAGGTGCCGCTCCAGGCCTGTGGCGCCATCGTTCCGGCCGGCCACCGGCTGCGCGTCGCCATCGCCGGCGCCGATTGGCCGCTCGCCTGGCCGCCGCCGCGTGCGGCGACGCTGACCATCCGACACGACGCTGCCCACCTGTCGTCCGTCAGGCTGCCTGTCCGACGCGGGCTGACCAGCGACGGTCCGGACCTCGGGCGTCCGGCAGCGCTCACCGTGCTCAGCCAGCCGCTCGAGCCTCCTGGGCCGACACGCTCGTCGGTCGAACGCCAGCCACATGGCGGCTGGCTGCTGAGCCTGGACACGGAGGATGCCTGGCACCTCCCCGAACGGGATCTGACCTGGTCATCGGACGAGCACCTGCGCATCTCCATCGGGCCCGACGACCCGGCCTCGTGTCACGCCGAGGGACGGTCGGCCATCCGGCTGTCGTTCGGTCAGGGCTCGACGTTCCGGACCGCCGGCCGCATCGTCCAGTGGTCTGATGTCGAGCGGATCCACGTCCGCATCGAGCTCGAGGTCCGCGAGGACGACGCGCTCGTCCACCAGCAGGCTTGGGACGAGTCGTTCGCGCGAGACCTGCTGTGAGGCGCACCGAGTTCGAGGCCATCGTGGTCGGGCTGGGGGGCATCGGGTCGGCGGCAGCGTGCTGGCTGGCCCGGCGCTACGGCGACCGGGTGCTGGGGCTCGAGCGATTCGAGCTCGGGCATCGGCATGGGGCCTCCCACGATCACAGCCGCATCATCCGGCTGTCCTACCACCGGCCGCACTACGTCCGCCTGGCTGCTCAGGCCTACGACGCGTGGGCGAGCGTCGAGGCAGAGTGGGGCAGCCCGCTCATCGTGCGGACGGGGGGTCTCGATGTGTGGCCCACGACGGCGACGGAGATCCCGATGGCCGACTACACCGCCGCCATGGACGCCAGCGCAGTGCCATACGAGCGCCTCGACGGCAGCGAGGTCCGCCGTCGCTGGCCGCAGTGGCACGTCGATGACGACACGGTCGCGCTCTACCAGGCCGAGAGCGGCATCGCGCCGCCCATCCTCGCCAACGAAGCGCACCGAGCGCTCGCCGTGCGCCACGGCGCGACGCTCCTGGCCGAGACACCGGTCACCGCCCTGCGTTCGACCGGCAGTGGCGTCGAGGTCGATGCCGCCGGCCGCACCTTCGGCGCACGAAGGGTGATCCTCTGTGCCGACGCCTGGACGAACGAGCTGACCGCGCCACTGGGCACGACGCTGCCGCTGACGGTCACCCGCGAGCAGGTCACCTACTGGGCGTCACCTCGCCTGGCCGACTTCGCCGCCGATCGCTTCCCGGTCTGGATCTGGATGGACGTGCCGAGCTTCTACGGCTTTCCGGTCTTCGGCGAGCCAGGGCCCAAGGCGGCCGAGGACGTGGGCGGTCGACCGACGACGCCGGCGACGCGCGACTTCGAGCCCGACCCGGACGCCCTGGCGCGCCTGGAGGCGTTCATGGGCGCGCACCTGCCGGGCGCCCTGGGTCCCGTCATCGCCACGCGAACGTGTCTCTACACGCTGACGCCGGATCGCGACTTCGTCATCGATGCGCTGCCCGGGCACCCCGACGTCACGGTCATGCTTGGTGCCGCGCACGGCTTCAAGTTCGCGTCGCTCTTCGGTCGCATCGCCACCGAGCTGGTCGCCGACGGCAAGAGCGAGGCCGACCTGGCGCCCTTCCGGATCGACCGGCCGATCCTGCTTGACCCGAACCCGCCGACGAGCTTCATGGTCTGACGCGGTCCCAGCCTGCGCATCGCGAACGATTCTCTACCGTTTCTTGCGATTCTCGCAGGTTGACCCTCGCACGCACGACGGGGATACTGGGCGCGTCGGCGCCCCAGCGGGGAGCGAGGCGACGACATGGCGCGGTCGACCGTCCGGCGGTCCGTCCGCCGCACGAGGAGGAACGATGCTCACGTCCGCACGTGCCCGTGGTCGACGACCCGCGCTCATCCTGGCGGCCATCGCGGCCCTCATCCTCCCGTCGGCGCTGCCCGCCATGGCGGGGGTCGAGCCCGTCATCCTGCGCGTCGGCGAGGCGCAGGACGTGACCAGCCTCAACGCCTACAACTCGACGCTCTTCAGCGACTACGAGGTCTTCACCCTCAACTACGACCTCCTCGTCGGCTACGACGGGGAGTCGAAGCCGGCGCCCGGTTTCGCGTCCTCGTGGACGCAGGACGGCACGACGTGGACGTTCAAGATCCCGACGGGCAGCCGGACCTGGTCGGATGGCACCCCGGCGACTGCCGAGGACGCCCGCTGGACGCTCCAGACCGTGCTCGACATCCAGGCCCGCGACGGGTATGTCGGATCGGGCTATCTCGATCCGTACCTCAGCTACGCCGGCGTGACCGCGATCACCTCGCCCGACGCGGAAACGCTCGTCATCGAGACTGCCACGCCGAACTCCCAGATCCTGACCTCTTACCTGCCCATCCTGCCCAAGCACATCTGGGAAAGCCGCGAGGACCTCGGGACGGATGCCAACGCGGCGCCTGTCGTGGGCAGCGGGCCGTATCAGGCCGTGGAGTACAAGCCCGGCGAGTACGTCCGCCTCGTGCGCAACCCCGAGTACTGGGGCAAGCAGGGCTAC